>DGRV01000009.1:744-7136 GCA_002391225.1 Christensenella sp. UBA4379 | reverse complement strand
CGTTGTTGGTGCCGTAGGTGATGTCCGCCTGATACGCCGCGCGCCTTTCTTCATTCGTCAGGTCGTGCACGATGATGCCGACGGACAGGCCTAAGAAGCGGTACAGCTTGCCCATCTCCTCCCCCTGGAAGGAGGCCAGGTAATCGTTCACCGTGACGATGTGCACACCGTTCCCGGCCAGGGCGTTCAGATAGGCGGGCAGGGTGGCGGTCAGGGTCTTTCCTTCACCGGTCTTCATTTCGGCGATGCGGCCCTGATGAAGCACGATGCCGCCGATCAGCTGGACGCGGAAGGGCCGCATGCCCAGGGTGCGCCAGGCGGCCTCCCGCACGGTGGCGAAGGCCTCCGGCAGCAGCTGGTCCAGGGTTTCCCCGTTCTGGTAGCGGGCTTTGAATTCCACCGTCTTGTGGGCCAGGGCCTCGTCGGACAGCTTCTCATACTCCGGCCCCAGAGCCTCAATGGCGTCCGCCGTCTTCATCAGCGGCTTCAGCAGGCTGTCATTTGACCCGCCCAGCATTTTTTTCAAAAAATCAAACATTCAATATCTCCTAAAAAACCTTTTCAGCTTAAGCGCCCTATAAAAGCGCATTTTATTATACACTGAATGCCGTTGCCCCGCAAGTGTTTCTCTATGGCTAAAAAACGCACTGGACTTCTCCGTTCCGGTGTGGTAAACTCAAATAAACAACAGAAAAGCCATGGCCGGACAGGGGAAAAGGCGATGCTCCCGATGAAAGGGAGAGATCAGACGGCGCATGGGATCATGAAAGAGGGAAGCGGAGAGATGAAAGCAAAGGCGATCATTCTGCTGACGGCGCTGGGCGTCCTGATGGTTTCATTCTGCCTGGCGGAAACGGTCTCGGGTACCTGCGGAACCGGGGTGAACTGGACCTATTCGGACGGGACGCTGACCATCTCCGGCGAAGGGGAGATGGCGACTTATACGGCCAAGAACGGTGCGCCTTGGAAGGAACTTGGCGTTCAGGAAGTGGTGATTGAACCTGGTGTCACTTCTGTTGGCGCGCACGCTTTTGACGGCTGTTCCGGGTTGACGTCGGTAATTCTGCCAGAGGGACTTACGTCTGTCAAAGCCAGCGCTTTTTCCGGCTGTACCTGTCTTGAATCAATTACGTTGCCTGATTCGGTCACGGAAGTTGGCAATAGTGCATTCGGAGGATGTACGGCATTGTCTCAGATAACGCTGTCTGAATCTCTCGAATCTATTGGCGATTATGCCTTTTCATCTTGTACTTCATTGTCATCCATCTATATTCCGGATTCTGTCACAGTCATCAAAGGCCATGCTTTTGCCGGAAGCGGACTAGAGAGTATCAGGATGTCAGACAACATAGATACGATGGGAACCTATGTTTTTGAAAACTGCGTACAATTGGCAGAAATTACCTGGCCCGCTTCCATGAGAAGAGTGCCTTTATACAGTTTTTCATGTAGTTCTGTCTCTACTATCATTTTGCAGGAAGGAGTAAACATTATAGAAGAAGGTGCCTTTCATTCATGTGCTCAGCTGACGGAAATTCATCTGCCGCTCTCTCTGACAAGAGTGATTCGAAATGCGTTTCTGGAATGCACCCACCTGACAGACATATATTATGCAGGAACAGAGGACGAGAGAGAAATCATTGAAATTGGGCTGGATAATGACAAGTTGCAATCTGCAACCTGGCATTACGGCGCTTCGGGAGAATGCGCCATTGGGATTCACCATCTGGTAAACGGCGTCTGCAGAAGCTGTCATCGTTCCTTCGACATTTCCGGAATGACCGTGGTCCAGCTGCCGGAAGACCTGACAGCGCTGGAGGCGGAAGCTCTTCGGGGGACCGGGGCGCAGGTTGTCATCGTCCCGGCGGGATGTACCGAGATCGGCAGCCGGGCTTTTGCGGACTGCCCGGATCTACAATATGTGCTCCTGCCGGAAGGAGTGGCTTTGGCAACGGATGCGCTGTCGGGGACAGAGGCGGAATTGCTGTACAGATAAATACCTCAGGATTCCGCTGCTTCGTTCAATAATAGGATGAATATCATGAATAACGTCCAGGCTGCCGCGCTGCTTTGCGGCAGCTCTTTTATATGATCATCCCGATTCCCGGAAGATATTCCGAAAGATATTCAATGAAAAGCATGATAAAATGAATGTATTTCAATGATTATTTATTGACATTCGATAAATCTTGTGTTATGCTTCCAATGAAACTGAACGGGAGGAAGCAGAACATGAAGAATGGAAAGCTGACGCTGGTGCTGTATGCCGCGGGAGGGACGGCGGCTGCGGGGCTGCTGTTCGTCTATTTCTGGGCACTGTTTGCCATGGGGGCGGCGGCCAGCCCTGGGATGACGGTGTACTTGACGATTGCGCTGGGGCTGTATCTGGCAGCGTTCGCGTTGTATTTTCTGATCTGCCGGCGGATCGGGGAGGACCGTTCCTTCAGTCAGGAGAACGGGCGAGATTTGGGCCGCATTGCCTGGACGCTTTGGGCGGCGGCCGTGTTCTGGCTGTGCGGGATTCCCTTTGTTCCGCCCTCCGGGAGAGTGTTTGGCTTTTTGTGGCCTGTCGTCGCTGTCCTTTTGTGCATGGCAAGCGCGGCCCTGGGAGCGCTGGCGTGGGTGCTGTCCCGGCTGGTGCGGCGGGCTGCGGATCTGCAGGACGAAAATGACCTGACGGTATAGGAGGGCGGCCGATGATTCGTGTGGATCTGGATGTCATGCTGGCCAGACGGAAGATGAGTCTGACCGAATTAAGCGCCAAAGTGAACATCACGATGGCAAATCTTTCCGTTCTCAAGACGGGCAAGGCGCGGGCCATCCGCTTCAGCACCCTGGACGCCCTGTGCCAGGCGCTTCATTGCCAGCCGGGAGATATCCTGGTATATGAGGACAGGCCTGAGGAAGAGGGAAAAGATGATGAGTGAACAGACGCTGTGTTTGACCTATGAGAAGGAGCGGATGAGCGGGGCGGAAACGGCTGTGCTGGCGTTCTGCCTGGGCGCCGGGCTCTGGTACGCTTTCGGGCACACGTTTTTTGCCGAAGCCCTGTCTTTGCCGGGCATCGGGCTGACCGTCAGCTGGGCGGGCATAACGGCCGCGTTCCTGGCGGCGAACCGGCGCCGCCTCAGGCAGGACCGGGAGGGGATCCTGCTGACGGGCCTTTCAATTCTGCTGGCGCTGTGCGGCGGGCTGTATTCGGTGAATGCCCTGCGGCTGATGAATCTGCCCCTGATTGCATTGACCGCTTCGGCCGGCCTGGGCTGCCTGACAGGCCGGTGGCCTGAATCCCCTTTCAGCGCGCAGGGAATGAAAACGGTTTTTTCAACCTTCTTGCCTGACCTGTTCCGCAGCTGGGGCAGACCGTTTCGTCTGTTCAGGGGACAAAAATATCAGCGGCAGCTGTCAGACGGGCTGGTTGGACTGCTCATTTCCCTGCCGGTGCTTATTGTGATACTGGTTCTGCTGGTCAGCGCGGACAGGGCTTTCAGCGATTTCCTTGCCAGCGGAGCGGACAGGGCGCTGCACTTTGACGGAAGTTTTTTCCTCCGTCTCTTTTTGGGGCTGGCGGTGGGCCTGGGCTGTTTTTCGCTGCTGATGTCTGCTGATCATCCGGAAAAACCGGGCCAGGCATCCGGGATGGCGGTGCCAGCGGCGGGCGTTATGCCGCTCCTGATCTGCCTGTGCGCCCTGTATGGTCTATTTATCGCTATCCGGCTGCGGACGCTGGGCGGAGCGGAAGACGGTTCCCTGGTTGAATATGCCCGGAGCGGTTTTTTCCAGCTGACAGCGGCTGCCCTGATCACGCTGACGGTGATCACGCTGGTGATCCGCTGGACGGAACACAAGGCCGTCCGGATCCTTTCCGGGCTGTTGTGCCTGCTCACAGAAGGGCTGCTGGTCCTGGCTGCCGCGTCGATGCTCCGGTATATACAGGTATACGGCTTATCCCTGCTTCGGGTACTGACACTCTGGGGAATGCTCATGATCTTCCTGTCGATCCTGGCGGTATTCCTAAGATGTCTGAAGCCTGGTTTCCGGTCGTGGAAAAAGCTGGCCGTCCTGGCCTTGGTCAGCTGGACGGCGCTGAATCTTTCCTGCCCGGCCCGGTGGATCGCCGGCTTCAACGTCGACCGCTTTAACCGCTTTCCCGCGGAAATGACCCTCGACCACGAATACCTGGTCAAGCTGTCTCCGGCCGTGCTGCCGGCGCTTGACGGAATTGCGGACAAAGCCGTCCGGGAAGAAGCCCTGACGTTCGCCCGGAAATATCTGACGGAAAACAAACCTTCTGCCTACGATTGGTCCGTCGATTGGATATGTTTTAACGAATAATATTGTTCAATGGCAATTCATCTATTTTTTCAGTAAATGGAACAAAGCACTTGTTTTATTGTAAAAATTTCCCTATAATAGGGACAAAGCGGGGTGAATCGCCATGAAAGAGCGCCGGGTCTGGGAACGCGGCAATCAGATGCCGCCGGGCAGGGAATTTGAGGTGTATCATTTTGTCGATACGGTGAGGGGATGTGCGGAAACGCGCATCCCCGTTTTTTAAATCGACAAAGCCGGTTATTCATGGTATGATAAAAAAGTGGGGGAACACCTGTCCCCACAGTTCATGCGCGGCGGGCGGAGCGGCCGGCCGCGGGAAAGGACGAAGCATGGAACTTACACAAGCGCGGGCGGAGCTGCTCGCATTGCAGGAAAAACTGAGCGCGTACAACCACGCGCTGGGCCTTCTGAGCTATGACGGGGAAACCACGGCCCCCCGGGGCACGGCCGCCAACCGCGGCCACGCGATGGGCATTTTGTCGGAGGAAGTGTACAAGCTGTCCACCGGGGAAGAAACGGTGTCCCTCCTGGAATTCCTGGACGGAAAGAAGGACGAACTGACGGACCGGGAGCGGCGGATGGTGTACCTGCTGCTCAAGGACATCCGCTTCATGCAGAAGATTCCCATGGCGGAATATACGGAGTACCAGAAGCTGATGGTCGAATCCCAGGACGTGTGGGTGCGGGCCAAGGAAACCTCCGATTTCGCCCTCTTCGAGCCGTATCTGACCAAGGTCGTGGAGATGACCAGGCGCTTTGCCCATTACGCCGCGCCGGACAAAGACCCTTATGATTACTGGCTGAACGAGTACGAAGAGGGGGCCAGCAAGGAAAGCTGCGATGCCTTCTTCGGCCGCCTGCGTGCCCGGCTGGTGCCGCTGATCGAAGCCGTCCAGCGTCGGCCCCAGGTGGACGACGCCTGCCTGCACGGCGACTTCCCGGACGGCGACCAGGAGGCCCTGGCCCTGTACCTGATGGACCTGATGGGGCTGGACCTGGACCACGTGGGACTTTCGACCACGGAGCACCCCTTCACCACCAGCCTGGGCTCCCACCTGGACGAAAGGATCACCACCCATTATCATCCGGACGACTGGTCCAGCTCCATGTTCAGCGTGATCCACGAGGGCGGCCACGCCCTGTACGACACAGGCTCGGCGGAGGACCTGGCCTACACCGTGCTGGACGGCGGGGTGTCCATGGGCATCCATGAAAGCCAGAGCCGCTTCTGCGAAAACATCCTGGCCCGGAGCAAGGCCTTTATCCGCTTCCTGTTCCCGAAGCTGTGCGAATTCTTCCCCGGCCAGTTTGACCGCTTCACCTGGGAGGACGTATATAAGGCCGTCAACCGGGTGCAGCCTTCCCTGATCCGCACCGAGGCGGACGAGGTGACCTACAGCCTTCACGTGATGATCCGCTACGAGCTGGAAAAGCAGCTGATGGCCGGCGCCCTGGCCGTGCACGACCTGCCTGCGGCCTGGAACCGGATGTACAAAGAGTACCTGGGCGTGGAGGTGCCGGACGACCGCAGCGGCGTCCTGCAGGACAGCCATTGGTCCTTTGGGGCCATCGGCTATTTCCCCTCCTACGCCCTGGGAAGCGCCTACGGCACCCAGTTCCTGCGCAAGATGAAGGAAACCGTCGACGTGGACGAAGCCCTCTCCCGCGGCGATTTCGCCCCGATGAACGCCTGGAACCGGGAGCACATCTGGAAGTACGGAAGCTCCAAATCCCCCAGGGAGATCTTGAGCATCGCCCTTTCCGGCGAAGCCTTTGACCCGGACGTGTACCTGGATTACCTGGAAGCCAAGGTCAAGGACGTATATGCGTTATAACATGCTCTGAATATCCTGTGAAATAGAATTGTATTTTTCCATCTGGGGAGCTTTCGGTTACTGAAAAGGTAGCCGAGAGCTCCCTTTTGTAGTAAAATGGATTTACTGCAATCCCTGAACAGGAAAGACAAATTGGCTTCGGCTTTAGCTGTGACATCCACGCGACGGAGCAGCCGCCCATCACCATTCCGCTGGAGCGGAGCACCCAGACCAATGTGCCCG
>DGRV01000009.1:0-673 GCA_002391225.1 Christensenella sp. UBA4379 | reverse complement strand
TGCCCGGCAGACCGGGAAGCCTGACACAGCTGGAAGGCGAAGACGTCTACGACGATATGATCCTGACTGCCACTTGCTTTATCTCCGATCTGGCGCAGATCCCGGCCATTGCCGCCTGGCTCAAAGGCAGCGGTACGGTGACCTTTGCCAACCGGACGGGCGGCTACTACAAAGCACGGATCGCCAACCAGATCCCTTTTGAAAAGGTGCTCCGGGGCAATCCGCACTGTACCTTTGCGGTCAACTTCCGCTGTTATCCGTTTTTCTATGCCGATGCCGCCGCTGACATCACGGTTACCGCATCCGGGACGATCATCGCGAACCCGGGCAGCGTGTATTCCGAGCCAATCCTGACAGTGATGGGCTCCGGGGACATCATACTAATGGTCGGTACGACCATTGTGGAACTGGAGAACATCTCCGGGAGCATTGTAATTGACTCCGTGCTGCAGGAAGCCTATCAGGGCACCATGCTGATGAACGACCACATGAACGGTGAGTTCCCGGTGCTGAAGCCCGGCGCGAATGCCATCAGTTGGACTGGGGCAGTGACGAAGATTGTCATCCAGCCGAATTGGCGTATGTTGTAATGAAATCGTCATTTCGGGCTGAAATTTTCTATGATATACTACCAATGCTTCTGTCAGACAAACTTTTTTTCAAAAGGTGCTTG
>DGRV01000080.1:9261-10308 GCA_002391225.1 Christensenella sp. UBA4379 | reverse complement strand
CGAATAAAGTGCCCCTTTCCAGCAGGATCCTGCTGGACGGCCAGGCCCTGAAACAGACGCTTCAGCAGCTGGAAGACAGCGTGGACCCGGACATCCGGAACGCCCGGGCCGTGCTGGATCAGGAAAAAGTGATCCTGAATAGCGCCAACCAGGAAGCGGAGAAGACCGTCAGGGAAGCGAACAGCACCGCCAAAGCGACCACAGAGGACGCCGACCGCCGCGCCCAGGCGATGCTGGCGGACGCGCAGAGCCGGGCAAACGAAATGGCCCGGGACGCCGCGGACAAAGCCAACGCCATGGTGGCGGACGCGCAGAACCGCGCGAACGCGATGCTGGCGGACGCCCAGGCCAGGGCCGAGCAGATGGTCAGCGAAAACGAGATCGTCGTCCGCGCCAAGCGGGAGGCTGACGGGATTTTCCAGGCCGCCAAGAATAACAGCGACCGCTACCAAGCCATGGTCAACGGCCAGGTCAACGACCTGCTGCTGACGGCGGACAATGCCCTGTCCCAGCAGATGGACGCGATCCGCCAGCTCCGGCAGGACTTTACCGCCCGCCAGAACGGCGTCACCCAAGAGGATATTCAGAGCTTCTAAAGCAGAAGAAAAATAAGCGCCCGGCGAAAGGCTTGAACCTGCCGCCGGGCGCTGTATTTTGCTATATTGAGTTGAATCAGGCTTTGCCGTTGCAGCCCAGAACGTCCACGATCTTGTGACGGACCATGTCGCGCAGAGCGGCGCGGGCTTCGGTCAGATACTGACGAGGATCGAAATGATCCGGATGCTCCACAAAGTGCTTGCGGATCATAGCGGTGAAGGCCAGACGCAGGTCGGAGTCGATGTTGATCTTGCAGACGGACATGGTGGCCGCCTTGCGGAGCTGTTCTTCCGGAATGCCGACGGCGTCGGGCATCTTTCCGCCGTACTCGTTGATGATCTTCACGAATTCCTGTGGAACGGAGGAAGAGCCGTGCAGAACGATGGGGAAGCCGGGCAGGCGCTTGGAAACCTCTTCCAGCACGTCAAAGCGCAGGGGCGGGGGCACCAG
>DGRV01000080.1:8681-9139 GCA_002391225.1 Christensenella sp. UBA4379 | reverse complement strand
ATGGCGATGGCCAGAGAGTCGCAGCCGGTGCGGGTGACGAACTCTTCCACTTCTTCCGGACGGGTGTAGGAGGAATCCTCGGCGGAAACCTTGACTTCGTCTTCCACGCCGGCCAGGGTGCCCAGCTCGGCTTCCACGACGACGCCGTGGTCGTGCGCATACTCAACGACGCGGCGGGTTTCCTTGATGTTCTCTTCAAAGGAAACGCCGGACTTGTCGATCATAACGGAGGTAAAGCCGCCGTCGATGCAGGCTTTGCAGGTTTCAAAGTCGGGGCCGTGATCCAGGTGCAGCACGATGGGCAGATCCGTTTCCTGGACCGCAGCTTCGACCAGCTTGACCAGATAGGTGTGGTTGGCGTAAGCGCGGGCGCCCTTGGAAACCTGCAGGATGACAGGAGCGTTTTCCATTTTAGCCGCTTCGGTGATGCCCTGAACGATTTCCATGTTGTTGACGTT
>DGRV01000080.1:0-8620 GCA_002391225.1 Christensenella sp. UBA4379 | reverse complement strand
AAAGCGCCAATGGCATAACCGCCGTCGTAGGCCTTTTTGAACATTTCGGTGGATGTTACGAGAGCCATATGAAATTCCTCCTCACTCATGTGAAAATAGTGGCTGGCTGGAAAAACCATCGTCTGATTATAACACCATCTGATGAAAAACACAAGCATACGGAGCCTCTTTGCTGAAGGAAGCCGCCTGATTCTTCCAAAAATGTGAAACAAAAGCGCAAACGTTTGCACAAAAGGGATTGAAAGCATTTGCAAAATATGGTAAAATTTGGTTCAGGATGAGATGCGGCGAAGGACCGGCGTCTCCCACAGCCAGATCCAATAACAATATCGTTATGGAGGAATGAATCATGCAATTCGGTTATTTCGACGGAAAAGCAAGGGAGTATGTCATCACGGATCCCCGCACGCCGATGCCGTGGGCCAATTATCTGGGCTCTCCGGAATACGGCGCGATCGTGACCCAGAACGCGGGCGGGTACAGCTTCGTCAAGTCCGGCGCCGCCGGGCGGATTCTCCGCTACATGTTCAACCAGTTTGACGAACCGGGGCGCTATGTCTATCTGCGCGATGAAGCGGACGGAGATTTCTGGTCCGTTTCCTGGCGTCCCGTTGAAAAGCCGCTGAACGAGTTCAAAACCATCACCCGTCACGGCACCAGCTACACTCAGATCGAGAGCGAATACAAGGGCATCCGGGCCGAAGCGCTTTACTATGTGCCCATGGACGCGACCCACGAGGTCTGGCGCGTCCATGTGACCAACCAGAGCGACGCTCCGAGAAACATCTCTGTTTTCGGCTACTGCGAATTTACGACCGAGAGCTATTACGAGCAGGATCTGGTCAACATGCAGTACACCCAGTTCATCACCCAGACAGAATTCATGGGCGACCATATCCTCCAGCGGATCAACCGCTTCTGCCACGTCCGGCCGGACGGGGAGAACGGTTCGGAGCGCTTCTTCGGCATGGCCGGGGAAAAGGTAACCGCTTATACCGGCAGGCGGGAGCGCTTCCTGGGCGTGCACCGCTTCTGCGCCCCGGACGGCGTGACGGCCGGCCGGCTCGACAACAGCCTCAACTTTAACGGCAACCCCTGCGGCGCCCTGCAGACGAGCCTGACCCTGCAGCCCGGCGAGACCCGCACCGTCTGCTTCATCCTGGCGCAGAAGGGCGAAAAGGAAGCAAGGGCCTTGCTGGATACCTATCAGAACCCGGAAGAGAAAGTCAACGCCGAATGGAATGAGCTGATCCGCTACTGGCACGGCAAGCTCGCTCATCTGGACGTCAAGACGCCGGATGAGGACTTTAACGAGATGATTAACACCTGGAACGCCTTCCAGTGCTTTACCACCTTCGTCTGGTCCCGCGCGGCCAGCCTGATTTACTGCGGTCAGCGCAACGGCTATGGCTACCGCGACACCGTGCAGGATATCCAGGGCATCATCCACCTGGATCCCGAAATGGCGAAGGACAGGATCCGCTTCATGCTCTCCGCCCAGGTGCACCACGGCGCGGGCCTGCCCCTGGTCAAATATTCCCACAACCCCGGCCATGAGGATAAGCCGGAGGACGAGTCCTACGTCCGGGCCACGGGCCATCCGCATTACCGCGCGGACGACGCGCTCTGGCTCTTCCCGACGGTGTATAAATACATCGCCGAGACCGGGGATACCGCCTTCCTGGACGAAGAAATTCCCTTTGCCGACGAGGACAGCGGCACGGTGCTCGAGCACCTCAAGCGCGCGGTGGACTTTACCATGCATCACCTTGGCGCTCACGGGATGCCGGCCGGCCTGCACGCGGACTGGAACGACTGCCTGAAGCTCGGCGCTCAGGGCGAAAGCAGCTTCGTCGCCTTCCAGTTCTATCTGGCCCTGTGCCAGCTGGAGGAACTGCTCCCGAAGAAAGCTGAAAACGACGAATACCGCGCCTGGCTCAAGAAGACGGCGGCAGATCAGCTGGCCTTGATCAACAAGTTCTTCTGGGAGGACGACCGCTTCCTGCGCGGCTACACCCAGGAGGGCGCTGTGATCGGCTCCAAAAACGATCCCGAGGCGGCGATGTGGCTGAACCCGCAGAGCTGGTGCGTCATCTCCGGCGCGGCCACCAAGGACCAGGCGGAAAAGTCCATGCAGACTGCCTTTGAGCAGCTGAATACTCCCAACGGTCTGGAGCTGATGACGCCCTGCTACAAAGAGCACGCCTTTGACGGCGCGGCCATGCTGCTGTTTAACCCCACCACCAAGGAAAACGGCGGCATCTTCTGCCAGCCCCAGGGCTGGGCGATCCTGGCCGAGAGCCTGCTGGGCCACGGCGGAAGGGCCTTCCAGTACTTTAAGGAAAGCTGCCCCGCCGCGTATAACGACCGGGCGGAGATCCGCGAGGTGGAGCCCTATGTACATTCCCAGTTCATCGAAGGCCATGAAACGCCCCAGCCCGGCCGCGCTCACGTACACTGGCTGACCGGCACGGCATCCACCGTCATGGTGGGCTGCGTGGAAGGTATTCTCGGTCTCCGGCCGGTGCCGGAAGGCCTCAGGATTTCTCCCGCCATTCCCGCTGAATGGGACGGCTTCACCATGGACAAGACCTTCCGCGGAAAGCAGCTCCATATCACGGTGGACAATTCCGCTCACCACGAAGGCGGTGTACAGCGGATTCTCGTGAACGGCAAAGAAGCTGCCAGCGAAGTGTTGACGGACGATATGCTGTCAGACGGTGCACAGATCACGGTCGTCATGTAATTGTAAAAAACAATCGGGGCTTCTGCTGCAAAACACGGCGGAAGCCCCTTTTTTTAGCTGGAATAAAACAGACAGAAAACGATGTTCGTCTTGAATCTGCCGGGGCTTTTTGTTATAATGACCCGGAAAACAATGACAGGAGGCTGTTTCGATGGATGAAGAACTGGATCTGGTGACGCTCGAACAGGAGGACGGTACCGAGCTGACCCTCCGTGTGGAACGTTATTTTTATTATAACGGCGAGGAATACGTGATCCTTTCCACGGATCTGGACGGGAATAAGAAGGACCCGGACCGCTACGTTATGCGGGTCGACCCGGTCGAGGGAGAAGAAGACATGGAAGAATTCACCCCGATTGAGGATGAAGAACTGGAAGAGCGGCTGATCCGCACGGCGGAAACCGTTCTGGGCGGGGAAGACGAAGCGGACGACGGGGAAGAATGAACGACACGCTGGCCCTCAAAATCAAGAATCTGCCGGACAGCCCCGGCTGTTACCTGATGAAAGAGCAGGGCAATATCATTTACGTCGGCAAGGCGGTCAACCTGAAAAACCGGGTGCGGAGCTATTTCCAGAATACGGAGCACACGCCCAAGGTCTCCGCGATGGTTTCCCACGTGGACGACTTCGACATCGTACTGGCCCGTACCAACCTGGAAGCGCTGCTGCTGGAATGCAACCTGATCAAGCTGCACCGCCCCTTTTACAATATCCTGCTCAAGGATGATAAGGGATACCCGTATATCCGGGTGGACGTCAGCGATCCGTATCCCCGGGTGACGCTGGCCCGGCGGGTGCAGAAGGACGGGGCCCGTTACTTTGGCCCTTATATCGGCGCCACCGCCGTGCGGGACGTGCTGGACCTCTTACGCAAAACCTTCCAGCTGCGGACCTGCAAGCAGACCCTCCCGCTCAAGCATCCGGGAAGGCCCTGCATGAACTATGAAATCGGCCGCTGCCTGGCGCCCTGCGCGGGCAAGTGTTCCGAGGAACAGTACCGCCGCCAGATAGACGGGGCGCTCCGCTTCCTGAACGGGGACTATCAGTCCGTCCGGGATCAGCTCCGGCAGGAGATGATGGAAGCGGCTTCCCGTCTGGAATACGAAAAAGCCGCGCAGATCCGGGACCGGATGACGGACGTCGACGGCCTGATGCAGCGCCAGCAGGTGAACGACCCCTCCGCCCAGCTCGACCGGGACGTGATTGCCCTCAAGCAGGACGGTCTGGACGGCATGGCGGCTGTGCTGCTGATCCGGGACGGGAAGATGGTCGCGGGGGAAACCTACGCCCTGCAGGGAGCCGGTACGGAGGACCCGGGAGACGTTCTGGCCGAATTCCTGATTCAGTATTATGACGAGCGGAAGCCGGGCAGGGAGGTTTATGTAGAGGCCCTGCCGGATACGGACATCGGCCTGGCCGATTATTTGAAGGAAAAGCGCGGGGGAGCGGTGACGCTCAGCGTCCCCCAGCGCGGGGAAAAGAAAGCGCTGATCCTGCTCGCGCAGAAAAACGCGGACGACGCCCTCTTTAAGCGCAACCAGCAGGAGACGATCCGGCGGGAGCGCACCATCGGCGCGTGCGAGGAGCTGGGCCGGGTCATTGGTATGCGGAAAACCCCGCGCCGCATCGAAGGCTATGATATTTCCAACACCCAGGGCGTCTGGTCCGTGGCTTCAATGGTGGTGTTCATCGACGGGGAGCCGGCCAAGAAGGAATACCGCCATTACCGGATCAAGACCGTGGAAGGGGCCAACGACTTCGCCTCCATGAACGAGGTGCTGGGCCGGCGTTTCCGCCGGGCAGTCAGCGATGATCCGGAGGTCAAATGGCCGATGCCCGATCTGGTCCTGATCGACGGCGGCCCGGAGCAGCTGCTGTTTGCCCGCAACGCCATGCTGGCCGCCGGAGCGGACGTTCCCATGTTCGGCCTGGCGAAACGGCTGGAGGAAATCTTTCTGCCCGGCGAAGAAGAATCTATCATTTTGGACAGAAAGAGCCCGGCCCTTCACCTGATCCAGCAGATCCGGGACGAATCACACCGTTTCGCGATCACGTTTCATCGTCATCTGCGCGGGAAAGCGACCGTCCACAGCACGCTGGAGGATATCCCGGGCATCGGGAAGACCAGGAGACGGGCGCTGCTGCAGTATTTTAAATCCATGGCAGCGATCAAGAACGCTTCTATTGAAGATATGCTGGCGGTTTCCGGCATGAACCGGCCGTCCGCGGAAGCGGTCTTTGCTTTCCTCCATCCGGAGGCAAAGGAAAACGCATCGGTTCCAAGTTCAGAATCATGAGGAGGGATGCCCGATGAAAAACATCGCCTACTACAACGGAAAAACCAGCCTGATCGAGGAAATGACGGTGCCGATGAACGACCGGGCCTGCTATTTCGGCGACGGGGTGTACGATGTTTCCTATGTTTTTAATCATGTCCCGATGGCGATCGAGGAGCATATCGACCGCATCTATCGGAGCGCTTCCCTGATTGATATCAAGATCCCGCAGACCAAGGAATGGTTTAAGCAGATGCTCATGGGCCTGGTGAACCAGGTTGAAGGCGACAGCCTGATCCTGTATTTCCAGGTGTCCCGGGGCATCGCGCCGCGCGGCCATGACTATTCCGCCCTGTCGGGCGGGCCCAGCATCTGGGCCTATGTAAAGCCCGCCCAGCTGATCGACGCGTATCAGAGCTACCGCGGCATCACGCTGGAAGACAAACGCTTTTTCTTCTGCCATATCAAGACCATCAATCTCCTGCCCAGCGTGCTGGCCAATCATCAGGCCCACGCGGCCGGCGCAGAGGAGGCCATCCTTCACCGCGGGGACCGGGTCACGGAGGGCTCTCACAGCAACATCTCGATTCTGAAAAACGGCGTATTCCAGACAGCACCCTTGGATGAGCTGATTCTGCCCGGCATCACCCGGGCGCACGTGATCCGCATCTGCAACCGGCTCGGCATCCCGGTGAAGGAAGAACCCTTCACCCTCCGGGAAATGATGGAAGCGGACGAAGTTTTCTTTACCGCCTCCGGCGCCCTGTGCTGCCGCTTTGACACCATCGACGGGATTCCGGTCGGCGGCAAGGACATGAAGACCTTCAGCGCCATCCGGGACGCCTACGAAGCGGAACGGAAGAAGGAATGCGGTCTGCTCTAAAGAAAAAGTATACCAAATCAAAAAGCTGCGGAAAACCGCAGCTTTTTGATTTATAAAGAATATATGGGCTTATACGGTTCTGCCCTTGGAAATCAGCACCGGGTAATTGACCGCGCCGATCAGGCGGGTAGACTCCTGTACCGCGGACTGCTTGTCCATGATGCAGTAATTGACCTCCGCCAGGGAGCCGATCCGGCCGTCCTGCATGACGATGGAATTGCGGATGCACGCGTCCTTGCCGACCCGTACGCCGCGGAACAGCACGCAGTTTTCCACCGTGCCTTCGATGATGCAGCCGTCGGCGATCAGGCTGTTGGCGACCTTTGCGCCCGGCATATAGCGGGTGGGCATTTCGTCGCGGAGCTTGGTCAGCACGGGCTTGTCCTCGGGGAAGAGGGAAGCGCGGTTTTCAGCGTCCAGCAGGTCCATGTTGCACTGATAATAGGCTTCCACGGAGTCAATGGCCCAGACGTGGCTCTTGCATTCGTAGCCGTGTACCTTGAGGCTGCCGTCGTGGATGCCGTTCTGCAGCATCTGCCGGGTGAAGTGATACTGGCCGCGGCTGGTGGACAGGTCGATCAGGGAAATCAGGAGCTCCCTGCGCAGGCAGAAAACTTCCATCATCGTGTTGTCGAAGCGGGAAATCATCGGGTCGACTTCGATCTGCGTGACCTGGCCGTCTTCCTGAATGCCGCAGTATTTGCCCTGGCTGCTGCGACGCACGCCCTTTTCCTTGGTGTACATCAGCGTGATGTCAGCCCCGGACTTTTCGTGCTCGTCGACCATGTCTTCAAAATCGGCCTGATAGAGCATGAAGCTGTTGGTCAGGACGATGTATTTTTCATTGCTGGAGCGCAGGTAGGGCAGGTTGCTGCGCAGGGCGTCCAGAAAGCCTTCGTAAACGCCGACGCTGTCCTTGGTGGAGAACGGCGGCAGAATGGTTAGACCGGAGCGCTTTCCGTGCAGGTCCCACTCCTTGCCAGAGCCGAGGTGGTCGAGAAGGCTCCTGTAGTTGCGCTGCATGATGATGCCGACGTTCCGGATGCCGCTGTTCACCATGCTGGAGAGCGGAAAGTCGATCATGCGGTAGCGGGAAAGAATCGGTACAGCGGCGATTGCGCGCACGGCGGTCAGTTCGCGCAGGCGTGTATCCATTTCACCGGTATAAATGATGCCCATGATATCACTCATGGTGTATTCCTCCTCTCATCTTCAAGCGTCGTCAGGGCTCGTACTGTGTCCCTGCGGGCACCACCGTTTCGGCCGGAACGTGGACATTGATGCCGACGACGGTGATGTCGCCGTCCGCCTGGCCGATCTTGGCGCCGGCGCCGATCCGGGCGTTTTCAGCGATGATGGAGCGGACAACATGAGCGCCAGGCCCGATATGGACGCCCGGCATCAGCACGCTGTCGATGACCTGAGCGCCCTTTTCGACGACGGCCTGCGTGGAAACGATGCTGTGGTTGACCGTTCCCTCGATCACGCAGCCCTCGGTGATCAGGCAGCGGCTGAGCTCCGAGCCCTGGGCGATGTACTGGGGCAGATAGCCCTCGTTGCGGGCGTAAATGCGCCAGGACTTGTCATGCAGGTCGATCTCCGGGCGGTCGTTGAGCAGGTCCATATTGGCCTCCCAGAGGCTCGCGATGGTGCCGACGTCCTTCCAGTAGCCGGAGAAGGTATAGGCCGTCATCTTGCAGCCGTCGTCCAGCATCTTCGGGATAATATTCTTGCCGAAATCGTTGGAGGATTTCGGATCGTTTTCATCGTCAATCAGATATTTGCGCAGCTTGTCCCAGCTGAAAACGTACACGCCCATGCTGGCGTTGTTGGATTTGGGCTGCTTCGGCTTTTCCTCGAATTCGATGATGTTGTCTTCCGCGTCCGTATTCATGATGCCGAAACGGCTCGCCTCATCCCACGGAACCTGACGGACGGCGATGGTGGCGTCCGCTTCGTGGCGCTGATGATGCTTGATCATGGCGGCGTAGTCCATCTTGTAAATATGGTCGCCGGAAAGGATCAGCACGAAATCGGGGTTGTACTGTTCGATGAACGCCAGGTTCTGGTAAATCGCGTTTGCGGTTCCCTTGTACCAGGTGCCGGAAGAGCCGGTCTGATAGGGAGGCAGCACAAAAACGCCGCCGCTGGAAAGGTCCAGATCCCACGGAGCGCCGGAGCCGAAATAAGAGTTCAGTTCCAGCGGGCGGTACTGGGTCAAAACACCCACTACGTCGATGCCGCTGTTGGCGCAGTTGCTGAGCGGAAAGTCGATGATGCGGTACTTGCCGCCGAAGGGAACAGCGGGCTTCGCCATATGGCTGGTCAGGATACCAAGACGACTTCCCTGCCCGCCTGCCAGCAGCATGGCGACGCAGCGCTTTTTACGCAGCATATCCATCACTCCTTGTCTTTGGGCCGATACAGCCCGTTGTTTTTTCCGCGAACAAAGACGCTGGAACAGTTTTGCCCAACGAACATCTCCGCAGAATCAAAAAATGAACCGTTTCAGATGTGAAATTAGGGATAAAAATGAATCAAACGGTCTTGAATCAATATAGCTCTATTTAGTCAGATTTGCAATGTAAAGAATGGAAAGGATTTTGACATGTACGTGTGTTCGCAAGGGGGACACGTCCCCCTTGCGGAAACCCCCTCGGATTTTCCTCTCGCTTCGCTCCCGGGCGGAAAATCCGCAAGCCTGCAAATAAAAA
>DGRV01000042.1:13170-22160 GCA_002391225.1 Christensenella sp. UBA4379 | reverse complement strand
CCGCGCTGGACGTGACCATTCAGGCTCAGATCCTGGAGCTGATCAACCGGCTCAAGAAGGAACGCCGCCTGTCCATCATCTTTATCACCCACGACCTGGGCGTGGTTGCCAACATGGCGGACCGCATCGCCATCATGTACGCCGGCAAGATCGTCGAATACGGCACGGCAGAGGATATTTTCTACGACCCGCGGCATCCTTACACCTGGGCGCTGCTGGCCTCCATGCCGGACCTGGAAACCAAGGAGAAGCTCTCCGCCATCCCCGGTACGCCGCCTGACATGATCCTCCCACCCAAGGGAGACGCTTTTGCCGCGCGCAACCAGTACGCCATGCAGATCGACCTGGAGGAACAGCCGCCCATGTTTGAGGTGAGCCCGACCCACCAGGCCGCCACCTGGCTGCTGCATCCCAACGCCCCGAAGGTGGATCCGCCGGCCATCGTGACCGAGAGGATCAAGAGAATGCGCGCACGCGAACAGGCCGCGCAGCAGAAGGGAGGCGCGGAAGCGTGAAGCAGCTGAATAAATTTTCCAAGGTACTGAAGGTTGCCGGCATTGTGCTGATCCTCGTGTCCGTGGTGCTGTGGATCTATTCCCTGGCCAACACCGGCGGCCCGTGGAATACGCTGAAAAACGCCATGAACAGCGTGGACGAGGGGACGAACCTGGCCGACCGGCTGGCCTTTGACAACAGCTATTTTAAAGCTATGAGCCGGGCCGCCGCCAACCGGGACCTGGAGCCGGAAGCAAGGGCCCAGGAAATCAGGCCTTATTTTGACCGCTGGTTCTCCCGCCTGGAGGCCGGCTTTGAAAAGCGCAAGGCCGCCGTCCGGGAGGAAAACCTCCGCTGGCTGAACGAGGAATTTGACGCCTCCGCCTTCCTGACCAGGCTGGAAAGCCTGGAGGACATGCAGGACAGTCAGGAGCTCCGGGAAATTTTCGATTACATCAACGCCCTGGCCGCTCCGCCCAAAAAGGGCAAGGTCGCCAAGCTCCAGGCCGCCAGCCAGGAGTCCTGGTTTAAGGAGTATTACGAAGCCTTCACCGCCGAGCACGGGGCAGAGGGCGGCACCTGGTTTGAATTCATGTCGGCCGTCAAGGTCATGCTGGAAGAGGACGCCGCCGCCGGCAACGCCGTCAAGGACGTCAAGGCCTGGATGGGCAGCCGCTTCAACTACGACACCTATCTGACCAAGCTGTCCCAGGTCCGCGAAAGCGAACGGGCGGAGATGACCGACAACTTCTCCATCAGCCTGGGCGCGCTTCTTACCAAAAAGCAGGCTGGGGAAACGATGGACTTCGCTCCCCTGATCCGGGATACCGCCGCCGCCGTGGCCGCGAAATACCCTGATCAGAACTTAGGCGGCGATCTGGACACCGAAACGGCCTTCGCCATGATCATGCCCTCCCTGCTGGAGAGCCAGAACTTTGACGGCAGCTATCAGGCGATTGCCGACGCGCTGAGAAGCAGGGCTTCCAAGGAAACCGGCTCCGCCGCGGAAGGGTGGGAGCAGAACTATCTGAATACCACCATCATCGCCGAAGCGGATAAGCGCGCCACCATCGGCATCGTGTCCGGCTTCTGGGCGGTGGTCGCCCGCTACTTGCTGATGCTGTGCGTTGGCATCGCCCTGCTGCTGATCGCCTGGGGCATCAAGATCGCCGTCAGCAGGCACCTGCTGGCCCAGCGCAAGGACGCCGGCATCCAGGAGGATCCGGACGTGCTGCTCCGGGTCGAGCACTTAAAGCAGTATTTCAAGGGCGGCGGCGGGGTCACCAAGGCCGTCGACGACGTCAGCTTCCAGATCAAACGCGGAGAAGTGTTCGGTCTGGTGGGCGAGAGCGGCTGCGGCAAGACCACCACGGGCCGCACCATCATCAACCTCTACGATCCCACGGAAGGCGACGTGTACTTTGACGGCCTGAGGATCTCCTCTTCCCAGAACGGTCTGCCGGTGCTCAAGGCCCAGCTCAGGCAGGACTACAGCGGCCTGATCAGCGAAGCGCAGAAGGCCGGCAAGCAGGACGAAGCCGAACGCCTCCAGAAGGAACTCAAAGAAAAGCTGATCAAAGCGGAAGACAACGCCCTGGAGAGCGCCGTCGAAAAGGAAAAGTGCGTCCAGCTCTACCGCGAAAGAAGGCTCAAAAAGCTCAAGGAAGCCTACGAAGCGGACATGGCGAAGCTTTCCGGCGCGGCCGCTCAGGAGCGCACCCGCCGGTATGAGACCGAGCGCCGCGTAGCAGCCAAGGACAACGTGATGACCCGGATGCAGATGATCTTCCAGGACCCGATCGCCTCGATCAACCCGCGCATGACCGTGCGGGAGATCATCGCCGAAGGCTTGATCATCCGCGGCATCAAGGACAAGGAATATATCAACAACAAGGTCAACGAGATGCTGGAGCTGGTGGGCCTGGTGCGCGAGCACGCGGACCGCTATCCCCATGAGTTCTCCGGCGGTCAGCGTCAGCGCATCGGCATCGCCCGGGCCATCATCATGGAGCCAGACCTGATCATCGCGGACGAACCGATCTCCGCCCTGGACGTTTCCATTCAGGCGCAGATCATCAACCTGCTCAACGACCTGCGGGAGCGGATGGGCCTGACCATCATGTTCATCGCCCACAACCTCTCTGTGGTCAAATACTTCTCCGACCGCATCGCCGTCATGTACTTTGGGCACATCGTCGAGATGGCGACTTCGGACGAGCTGTTCGCTCATCCGCTGCATCCGTATACGGTCAGCCTTCTGTCTGCCATCCCGCTGCCGGACCCGGTGTCCGAAAAGCAGCGCGTCAGGATCCGCTACGACCCGCTGACAGCCCATGATTACAGCGTGGACAAGCCCTCCTTTAGGGAAATCACGCCCGGCCACTTCGTCCAGTGCAATGACGCCGAGTTCGCGCAGTACCGCCGGCAGCTGGGCCTGGAAGGCAACGCCTGATGAACGGAAAAGACAAAAAGCAGCATTTGGCTTCTTCCCCGAAGGCCTGGTGCCTCTCCATGCTGATCGGCGCCGTGGTCATGGGGCTGGTGGCCCTGTACCGTTTTTCCTCCTCCTACGCGGGGGAGGAAAAACGCCTGCTGTACAGCCTGTGCGACGGGGCGTTCGTTGCGGCGGTCCTGCTGGCTGGCGTGGGCCTGCTCGTCTGGATCGGCTCGGCTGGCACGTTCGACACGCTCACCTATGCCGCCCACAGCCTCAAACGCCAGCTGCTCCCCTTCGGGAGCCGGGAGGAAAAACGGCGGGATTACTATCAGTATAAGCTGGACAAGGAGGAAAAGCGCCGCCCTGTCCCGGTGTTCCTGCTGGGAAGCGGAGGGTTCTTCCTTCTCCTGGCAGCCGTGCTGCTGCTGGTCAACGGCTGAACCTGAGGGAAAAAGCGCGATCTGTCTGAAAGAAATTGATCTGCCTTTCGCCGTCCCGGAGCTCCGGGGCGGTTTTTTAAAATAGGCTCCTATTCGGCGTTCGTCTCCCTGTGATCTGTTCAGCCGGAGGAGAACCCGCTTTCTGGCTGTATGTGCATAAAATAAACCGGATGCGCAATGATTTTTTTGTGTTTTTTGGTAAAATCGTTTACTGACAGTTGCAAAACCATGGAATTCTGTGTATAATATACCCTGAGCCAAGATCGTGGAGTGAGTCTACTGTGTCGACCAAGATCATGGAGGGTATCATGTATAGGCTGTTGCTGGTTGTCGATCCCGGGTCTAAGGAAGCGGAAGCGTATTCCTCTGTTTTCAGTGCTGATACAGGGTTTGCGCCGCTGTGTTTCGCCGCGGATGCTGAAGAGGCCGGCAGACTGATTCAGTCAGAAAAATTTGACGCTGTGGGGGTAAAGCCGGGAACCGAAGAGGAAGAAAGGATCTCTGCTCTGCTGGCGGAAATTTCTTCTCCGCTGCCCATGTTCATCCTGCAGGAGGACCATGTCGGCATGATGCGGGATTTAAAGCATCTGCTGAACCGTCTGAACGCCGATTACTCCGATGTGGCCATCCCGCTTCGGGAGATGGTCAGCATCGTCACCACGGAGCTGGTGCACAATTTGCTGGACGGGTCGCTCAAAAACCCGCAGACGGTGCCGCGCTGGTTCAGGATGCTTCGGAAGGAACGGTATCTGTCCTATCCGTGCCGCGTCTGGCGTCTGTCCATCCCCCAGGGGGAAGGGTATCTGGCCGGCCGCTGGCACTACGGCACCCAGCGCCTGGAAAGCGCTCTGTGCCATAATTTCTTCGACCGGGCGGATCCGGACGCGGATTATTTCCTCGCGTTTCTGGACAGCTGCTCCGCCAGGATGATCGCCATTCCCAGGGACGAAGGGGCGGACTTTGCCAGGATGGACAAGGCCGTCCGCCATACTGTAGAAGATATCAAGGATTACCTTGATCTGGATATATTGATTGCCGGGGCGGAGACGGTCCCTGACCTGACTGCAGCCGCCCTTCCGGCCGCGCTCTAAAGAAGGAGGACGAGTTTATGGGCATCTTCACCAACATCATCCGCGGACAGTTTATCGACGTCATCGAATGGAAAGACCCTTCGCAGAATATCATGGTGTACCGCTATGACTGCGGCGGGAAGGAAATCATGATGGGCGCCCAGCTGACCGTCCGGGAAAGTCAGGTCGCGATCATGGTCAACGAAGGCCAGCTGGCGGATGTTTTCGGCCCCGGCCGCTATGAGCTGCAGACCCAGAACATGCCGATCCTGACGGCGCTCAAGGCCTGGAAGTACGGCTTTAATAGCCCCTTCAAGGCGGAGGTCTATTTCATCAACACCCGCCAGTTCATCGACCAGAAGTGGGGCACCTCCAACCCGGTCATGATGCGGGACGCGGAGTTCGGCATGGTCCGCCTTCTGGCCCACGGCATCTATTCCTTCGCCGTGGCCGACCCCAAGGTATTCCTCAAAGAGGTATTCGGCACCAACGGCCTGTATACCACCGAATATATCACCGGGCAGATCAAGCGGACCATCGTCTCCGGTCTGTCGGACGCCATCGCCCAGAGCAAGATTCCTGCGCTGGACCTGGCCGCCAACTATGACGAGCTGGGCAGCTATGCCCTGTCGATCCTGTCTCCACGCGTCGCTTCCCTGGGCCTCAAGCTGACCAGCTTCGTGATCGAGAACATCACCGTGCCGGAAGAGGTCGAAAAAGCCATGGACCAGCGCACCAGCATGGGCGTGGTAGGGGATCTCGGCAAGTACACCCAGTTCCAGGCTGCCGCCGCCATGCGGGACGCCGCCAACAACCAGAACGGCGCTGCCGGGATGGGCGCTGGCTTCGGCGCCGCGGCGATGATGAGCCAGGTGATGAACCAGTCCATGCAGCAGCAGCCCGCCGCTGCTCAGCCGGCAGCCGCCCAGACTTATTGCCCGAAGTGCGGCGCTCCGCTGACCGCCGGGGTGAAGTTCTGCCCCCAGTGCGGCGCAAAGCAGGGCCAGTCCGCTTCCGTCTGCCCCCAGTGCGGCCAGGAAACGGCCCCGGGCGCGAAGTTCTGCCCCCAGTGCGGCGCGAGACTGTAATTGACGATTGTTTTCAGCGCCTCCTTTCCTATGCGGACAGGAGGCGCTGCTGTTTCTTTATATTTATCTGAAACTTAAGATCAAAGCGAAAGCGAGGAAAAAGCATGCGTTATTGCCTGAAATGCCGGAATGAGTTTGAGGGAGAACGCTGCCCTGTCTGCGGCAGCAAAAAGTCGCGGGAGCCGGCGGCGGACGACCTCTGCTTTCTGACGGAGGAAGGCCCGCTGCTGGGCGGGATGCTGGAAGACGTGCTCAAACAGAACGGCATCCCGGTCTTAAGCGAAAGCTCCAAGGGCGCGGCCCTGTCCGTCATCACCAGCTCCCTGTTTGAGTGGATCAAATACTACGTGCGCTACGATCACCTGCCGCAGGCCAGAGAGATCGTGGAGGAGCTGCTCCATTCATCAGAGGGCCTTTCGGAAGAAGAACCGGAGGAGGAAGAACTGGAAGAAAACCCGAAGGAAGCAGAAGCCGGGGAAGAACCGGAATCCGAAGCTTAAATATTACATACATAAATATCAAGAGCTGGCGCAGAAGGAATCCGCGCCAGCTCTTGGTGTTTGTTGATGCTTTAATATTCAAACATGCCTTCATAGACCATCACCGCGCTGCCGGTCAGGGTGATCCGCTCGTCCGTATAATTGACGATCAGGTCGCCGCCCAGGAGCTTCACGGTGACGTCGGTTCCTTTTTCGGCCAGGCCGTTCTCCGCCGCGGCGATGACGGCGGCGCAGGCGCCGGTGCCGCAGGCCAGGGTCTCCCCGTTGCCGCGTTCCCAGACGCGCAGACGCACGCAGGTGGGGCTGACCACTCGGATGAACTCGGTGTTGACCCGCTCGGGGAAGATGTCAGCGTGCTCGAACTTGGGGCCGATGGCGGGAAGATCCAGCCCGTCGATCCCGTCCAGGAAGACGGCGCAGTGCGGGTTGCCAACGGAGACGCAGGAGATCCTGTATTCCGTCCCGTCCACCATATAGGGCCGGTTCAGCACGCGGTCTCCTTCCAGGGTGACAGGAATCTGAGCGGGGGAGAGGATGGCACGGCCCATATCGACCGTGACGGAGCTGACCTTCCCGTCCCGCAGGTACAGCCGCAGGCGGTGGATGCCGCCGGCGGTCTCGATGGTCATAAACTCGCTGCGCACATAGCCCTTGTCGTACAGGTACTTGGCCACGCAGCGCAGGTTGTTGCCGGCGACCCGGCCTTCGCTGCCGTCCCGGTTGAAGGAACGCATCTTGGCGTCCGCCTTCAGGGATTTTTCGATCAGCACGATGCCGTCTCCGCCGATGCCAAAGTGCGGGGCGCACAGGCTCACGCAGAGGGATTCGGGGCACGTGATCTTCTGGTCGAAGTTTTCGACGAAGATGTAGTCGTTCCCGCAGGAGTGCATCTTGGCAAAGGGGATGCGCTGCCGCCAGGGCCGCATATCGTTGATGTCCACCAGCTCGGTGTTTTCCCCGTTGAAGCGGCTCTCCATGATGCCGGCCAGGGCCCCGGCCGTATCCAGGGAGGTCAGGCAGGGGATGCCCAGCTGCATGGCCCGGCGGTGAAGCAGGGTATAATCGCCCACCGTCGTGTCCTTGATGGCGCCGGTATAGACGATGTAGGACAGCTTTCCGGTTTCCATCAGCTCGTTCAGCTTCGGGGATTCGGTGGCGTTGGGCACGGAAATCACATCAATGCCCATCCGGGCGATGGTCTGAGCGGTGCCGGAGGTGGCGTAGAGGGTCAGGCCGATGTCGTCAAAGCGCTTGGCCAGGGTCAGGATCTCCTCGTAGTCGTTTTCGGCCACGCTGAGCAGGACGCCGGGCTTTTCCTTGCCGTAGAGGCGGGGCAGGTGGAAGCCGGCGGCGGTCAGGCCTTTGAACAGGGCCTCGCTCATGGTCTTGCCGATGCCCAGTACCTCGCCGGTGGACTTCATTTCCGGCCCGAGGATGGAGTTGGCGTCGTTCAGCTTTTCAAAGGAGAACACCGGCACCTTGACGGCGATGTAGGGCGGGGTGCGGTACAGGCCCGTGCCGTAGCCCAGGTCCGCCAGCTTTTCGCCCAGCATGACGCGGCTGGCCAGGTCCACCATCGGCACCTTGGTGACCTTGCTGATATAGGGCACCGTCCGGGAGGCGCGGGGGTTGACCTCGATCACGTACAGCTCGCTGCCGTAGATCAGGTACTGGATGTTGACCAGGCCCCTGGTGCCCAGGGCCAGGGCCAGCTTTTCCGAGCAGTCGCAGATCTTTTTGAGGAAGATGTCGTTCAGGTTGAAGGGGGGATAGACAGCGATGGAGTCGCCGGAATGAACGCCGGCCCGCTCGATGTGCTCCATGATGCCGGGGATCAGCACGTCCTGTCCGTCGGAGATGACGTCCACCTCCAGTTCAATGCCGGGCAGGTACTGGTCCACCAGGACGGGGTTTTCAATGCCGCCGGAGAGGATCTTCTCCATATAGGCGACGGTCTGCTCCCGGTTTCGGGAGATGGTCATGTTCTGCCCGCCGATCACGTAGGAGGGGCGGAGCAGGACGGGGTAGCCCAGCTGTTCGGCGGCGTCCACCGCTTCTTCCAAAGTACGTACGCCCATGCCCCTGGGCCGGCGGATGCTGAACTGCTCGAGCAGGGCGTCGAAGCGGGCCCTGTCCTCGGCCACGTCAATGCTTTCGGCGCTGGTGCCCAGGATGCGGATGCCCTGCCTGTCCAGGAACTGGGTCAGCTTGATGGCCGTCTGCCCGCCGAAGGCCACCACGACGCCGATGGGCTGCTCGACCCGGATGATGTTCATCACGTCCTCCGGGTACAGGGGCTCAAAATACAGGCGGTCGGCGGTGTCGTAGTCGGTGGAAACGGTTTCCGGGTTGTTGTTGACGATGACCACGTCGTAGCCCATTTCCCGGAGGGTCCAGACGGAGTGGACGGAGCTGTAGTCAAATTCGATGCCCTGGCCGATGCGGATCGGGCCGGAGCCCAGCACCATGACGACGGGCTTGCCGGACCGGGGATGGGTCCTGGCCTCGCAGGCCTTGTCCATGCAGGAATAGAAGTAAGGCGTCACGGCGGAAAACTCCGCCCCGCAGGTGTCGACCATCTTGTAGCTCATGGGATGGCCGGGCAGGTCGGTCCTGCCGGAGAGGACGGACAGGGCGTCGTCCGGATAGCCCAGGCGTTTGCCCTTTTCGTAATCCTCGTCGGAAAGGCCGTGCCGGCGGATACTTTCCTCAAAATCCACCAGGTGCTGGATCTTGCCCAGGAACCAGCGGTCGATTTTCGTGATTTCAAAAACGGTGTCGATGGATACGCCCTTCTTCAGCGCTTCAAAGACGGTAAAGATCCGCCGGTCGTCCTGCTTGGCAAGCCGGGTCAGGACGTCCTCGTCCGTCAGGGGCTTGGCGTTTAAGGTGTTCAGGCCGATCTCGCAGCCGCGCACGGCCTTCATCAGCGCTTCCTCAAAGCTCTGGCCGATGGCCAT
>DGRV01000042.1:12895-13108 GCA_002391225.1 Christensenella sp. UBA4379 | reverse complement strand
ACCTCGCCCGTCGCCTTCATCTGGGTGCCGAGCTTGCGGGAGGAGCCGAAGAACTTGTCAAAGGGCCACTTGGGGAACTTCACCACCACGTAGTCGATGGTGGGCTCAAAGCAGGCGCAGGTCTTCCCGGTGATGTCGTTCTGGATCTCGTCCAGGGTATAGCCCAGGGCCAGCTTCGTAGTGATCTTGGCGATGGGGTAGCCGGTGGCCTTG
>DGRV01000042.1:6573-12779 GCA_002391225.1 Christensenella sp. UBA4379 | reverse complement strand
ACTCAAAGCTGTCCGGGTTCAGGGCAAACTGGCAGTTGCACCCGCCGACGATGCCGATGGCGCTGACCATCTTGAGGGCGGCGGTGCGGAGCATCTGGTATTCCTTGTCCGACAGGGTGAGGGCCGGGGCGGCGACGATGGAGTCGCCGGTGTGAATGCCCACGGGGTCCACGTTCTCCATCGAGCAGATGGCGATGGCGTTGCCCAGGGCGTCCCGCATGGTCTCAAATTCGATCTCCTTCCAGCCGGAGATACATTTTTCCACCAGAATCTGGTGGATGGGGGAAAGGTCGAGGCCGGCCTCCGCGATGACGCGGAGCTGCTCCTCGTCGTCGGCGATGCCGCCGCCCGTGCCGCCCAGGGTATAGGCGGGCCGGACGATGACCGGATAGCCGACGCGCCCGGCGGCCGCCAGGGCGGTGGCCAGGTCCTCCGCGATTTCGGAGGGGACGCAGGGCTGGCCGATGGCCTTCATGGTGTCCCGGAACTGCTCGCGGTCCTCCGCCCGCTCGATGGCCTCGATGGGGGAGCCCAGCAGACGGACGCCGTACTTGCGCAGGGTGCCATCCCTGGACAGCTGCATCGCGAGCGTCAGCCCGGTCTGGCCGCCGAGCCCCGCCAGCAGGCCGTCCGGCCGTTCCTTTTCGATGATGCGGCGGACGGTTTCGGCGTTCAGGGGCTCCAGGTAGATTTCGTCCGCCAGGTGCTGGTCGGTCATGATGGTGGCGGGGTTGGAATTGACCAGCACCGTGTTGATGCCCTCCGCCCGCAGCACCCGGCAGGCCTGGGCGCCGGCATAGTCAAATTCGGCCGCCTGGCCGATTACGATCGGGCCGGAGCCGATTACCATCACCTTGCGGATGCCGTTATCTCTGGGCATAAGCGTTTCCCTCCATCATATCCATAAACCGGGAAAACAGGTAGCCTGCGTCCTTGGGCCCGGAGCAGGCTTCCGGATGAAACTGAACGGTAAAGGCGTTCAGGGCGGGATAATCCATGCCCTCGCAGCTGTGGTCGTTGGCGTTCACAAAGGTCTCGACGCCTTTGCCCTGGAGGCTGTCGGCAACGACGGCGTAGCCGTGGTTCTGGCTGGTGATCAGGGTGCGGCCGGAGGTCAGGTCGCGCACGGGCTGGTTGCCGCCCCGGTGGCCGTATTTGAGTTTCACGGTGTCCCCGCCCAGGGCCAGGGCGATCAGCTGGTGGCCCAGGCAGATGCCGAATACCGGCACCTGGCCCAGCAGCCTGCGGACCTCCCGGATGACGTCCGGGTTCTCTTTGGGGTCTCCCGGGCCGTTGGACAGCATGACCCCGTCTGGGTCAAAGGAAAAGACGGTCTCCGCCCCTGTATCGGCGGGCACGGCGACGACCTCGCACCCAAGGTTCCGCAGGGACCGGATGATGTTCTGCTTGACGCCGAAGTCCATCAGCACGACCCGCTTGCGCTTGGGGGACAGGGCGGGGTAAATGGTGATCTTTTTCCGGGTGACAAACTGGACCGGCCGCTCCGTTTTAAAGGCACGGAGGGCGGAAAGGTCCGAAGGAACGGTATCGCAGATCATGGCGTTCATGACGCCCTCTTCCCGGGTGATCCGGGTGATTTCCCGCGTGTCCACCCCGCACAGTCCCGGGATGCCGTGCCGGACCAGGTAGGTGTTGACGTCATACTGGCAGCGGAAGTTGGACGGCATGTCGCAAAGCTCCCGCACGATATAGCCAAAGAGGGCGCTTTCGCCCTCAAAATCTTCCTCGATGATGCCGTAGTTGCCGATCAGGGGAAAGGTCTGCACGACCAGCTGGCCGTAATAGCTCGGGTCGGTCAGCGTTTCCAGATAGCCGACCATGCCGGTGGTGAAGACCAGCTCGCCCATGCGGTCAATGGGAGCGCCGATGCGCTGTCCCTCAAAGGTCATGCCGTTGCTCAGCACGAGATATGCCATACGCTTACTCCTTGACCAAAGTCGCGGCCATGACGGCCTTGATGGTGTGCATGCGGTTTTCCGCCTCGTCAAAGACGATGGACCGGGGGCCTTCAAAGACCTCGTCCGTGACCTCCATGGCGGTCAGGCCGTACTGTTCATAGATCTTCTGGCCGATCTCCGTGTTCAGGTCGTGGAAGCTGGGCAGGCAGTGCATGAAGCGGCACTGGGGGCCGGCGGCGTCCATCAGCTGCTTGGTGATCTGGAAGGGAGAAAGGGCCTGGATCCGATCCTTCCAGACGGCGTCCGGCTCGCCCATGGAAACCCAGACGTCCGTATACAGGACGTCCGCTCCCCGGACGGCGGACAGGGGATCGTCGGAGAAGGACAGCTCCGCCCCGGTTTTTTCGGCGATCTCCAGGCAGGTCTTTTTCAGCGCCTCGCTAGGCTGGTATTCCTTCGGGGCGCAGGCGGTAAAGCGCATGCCCATTTTCGCGCAGCCGATCATCAGGGAATTGCCCATGTTGTAGCGGGCGTCGCCCAGATAGACGAGCTTTTTGCCGGCGACCGAGCCGAAATGCTCCCGGATGGTCATCAGGTCCGCCAGCACCTGGGTGGGGTGATATTCGTTCGTCAGCCCGTTCCACACCGGCACACCCGAATACTTGGCCAGGCTTTCGACGATCTCCTGACCGAAGCCCCGGTACTCGATGCCGTCGAACATCCGGCCCAGCACCCGGGCGGTATCGGCGATGCTTTCCTTTTTGCCGATCTGGGAGCTCTTGGGGTCCAGATAGACCGGGTGCATCCCCAGGTCCGCCGCCGCGACCTCGAAGGCGCAGCGGGTGCGGGTGCTGGTCTTTTCAAAGATCAGGGCGACATTCTTCCCCTCGCACAGCCGGTGGGGGACGCCGTCCTTTTTTTTCTGTTTGAGATTGGCCGCCAGGTCCAGCAGGGACCCGATTTCCTCGGGGCTGAAATCCAGCAGCGTCAGAAAGCTTTTACCGGTAAAAGATTTCATGGTTTATTCCTCCGGGTTTGGAATGAGGGATTAGGCAATAGGCAATAGGGAATAGGCATTAGGCAGCAGGGGAATGCGTAATGCGTAATGCGTAATGCGTAATGATTTGTTTCCAGTCTTGCTGTTAGAGATGCAGGAAGCGGGAGAAAGGATGCTTGATTGGGCCAGATAAAACGAGTTTGGCCAGCAGCAGAATTACGCATTACGCATTAGGCATTACGCATTAGAGATTACGCATTATTACAGCACTTTGGCCAGGAACGAGCGTAAGCGTTCATTATTTGGTGCTCCGAAGATTTGCTGGGGGGTGCCCTGCTCCAGGAGCTTGCCGCCGTCCAGGAAGACGACCCGGTGGGCGACCTCGCGGGCAAAGCCCATCTCGTGGGTCACCACCACCATGGTCATGCCCTGATGGGCCAGGAGCTTCATAACGTCCAGCACCTCGCCGACCATCTCCGGGTCCAGGGCGGAGGTGGGTTCGTCGAACAAAAGGACCTCCGGCTCCATGCACAGGGCGCGCACGATGGCCACGCGCTGCTTCTGCCCGCCGGAGAGCTGGGCGGGATAGCTGCCTGCCTTGTCCTGCAGGCCGACGCGCTCCAGCAGCTCCAGAGCCTTGGCTTCGGCCTGCGCTTTGCTCATGCGCCCGGTGCGCACCGGCGCGAGGGTGATGTTTCTGAGGATGGTCATGTTCGGGAAGAGGTTAAAGTGCTGGAACACCATGCCCATCTTCTGGCGCATTTTGTTAATGTCCGTTTTGGGGTCAGTCATGGAAACGCCGTCAAAAAGGATCTCGCCGGAGGTCGGCGTTTCCAGGAGGTTCAGGCAGCGCAGGAACGTAGACTTGCCGGAGCCGGAGGGCCCGATGACCACGACGCACTCGCCCTTGTCGATGTGCTCGGAGATGCCGTCGAGTACGACCAGGTCGCCGAAGCGCTTGGTCAGATTTTTAACGTCGATCACTGGCCCTCAGCCTCCTTTCAAAGATATCCAGCAGCCAGGTGAACAGCATGACCAGCAGCAGGTAAATGATGGCCGTGCCGATATATGGGTACATGGCTTCATAGGTGCGGCTGACGACGCCGCGGGCGGCATAGAGCAGCTCCTTGCCGCCGATCACGCTGATCAGGGACGTATCCTTGAGCAGCACGATAAACTCGTTGCCCAGGGCGGGCAGGATGGCCTTGATGGCCTGGGGCACGATGATGAAGCGCATGGTGTCCGCGTAATTGAGGCCCAGGCTGCGGCCGGCCTCCATCTGCCCCGCGTCCACGGACATGAGCCCGCCGCGGATGATCTCGGCGGTATAGGCGCCGGAGTTGATGCCCAGGGTCAGGGCGCCGACCATGACGTAATCACGGCTCGAGGAGAAGATGACGAAGCCCATGATCATGAGCTGCACCATCATCGGCGTGCCGCGGATGACCGTGACATACACCTTCAGGATGCTGTTCAGCACGCCGAGCACCACGTTGTGCCTGCCGGGACGCTGCTGGTCGTGGGCGGTCCGCACCACGGCCACGATGATGCCCAGGACGACGCCCAGCGTCAGCGCCAGGGCGGTGACGAGCAGCGTCGTTCCGACGCCGTTCAGGTATTGCTGCCAACGGTCATTTTCGATAAAGGCCTGATAAAAGCGGACGTAGAACTGCTGCCACAGAGTCGTGGGTTCGCCGGCGATCATCAGCGCCTGCCAGGCTTTGAACTGTTCCAAATACGGCACCTTCCCTTCAGCCGTGGATTATCACGAGAAAACGGAGAGACGGCGTCAGCCGTCCCTCCGGCATACGGAGCACTGGGGGAATCATTCATTCCACTTCAGGATGATCTCTTCCACCTTGCCCGTGTCGATCAGCTCCTGCAGGGCGGCGTTGAAGTCTGCCAGCAGCTCGGGATACTTGCCCTTTGCGAAGCCGAAACCGAATTCTTCGGGCTCATAGGTGGTGGGGACAACCTCCAGACCGGGCAGCCGCTTGGCATAGGCCTGACCGACCAGGTCGTCCACCAGGATGCAGTCCACCTGGCCGTTCATCAGGGCCTGGAAGGCGAGGGAGTACTTGTCATAGGCCAGGGTGTGATCCTCGCCGAAGTCGTCCACAGCGTAGATGTGGCCGGTGGTGCCGCTCTGCACGCCGATCATGTAATTGCCCAGGTTCTCCATGGTGATGCCGGCGCCCGCCTTGCAGACGATGGCCTGGGTGATGGTCACATAGGGGATGGTGAAGTCCAGGGAGGCCTTGCGGTCTTCACGGATGGTGACGCCGGAGACGACTGCGTCGGTCTTGCCGGAAGCGGGGGCCGCCAGGGCGGAGTCAAAATCGATGGGGTAGGCTTCGGGGGTGAGGCCCAGCTTTTCGCAGATCAGGGCCAGCAGATCGGGCTCGATGCCGATGACGTTGTCATTGTCGTCACGGTCTTCAAAGGGAGGAAAATCCGGGCTGGTGGCATAGATGAATTTGCCCGCATCCACGGTGTTGTAGGTCTTCGTTTCGGCCAGCGCGCTGCTGACCAGCGTCAGGGACAGAGCCAGAACGGCGATGAGGGCGATGAGCTTTTTCATGGGATGACCTCCTTATGATGGTTCGTTCGTTATTATGATTGTTCGTTTGCTTTATTAACGTTCGCCTGTACCTTGATCGGCAGGCCGAAGAGGGTGATGAACCCGGCGGAGTCCTTCTGATTGTAGTCGGAAGCGCCGAAGGTCGCGATGTTTTCGGAGTACAGGCTCCAGGGGCTCCATACGCCGGCCTTGATGATGTTGCCCTTGTACAGCTTGAGCTTGACGGTGCCGGTGACGTGCTCCTGCGTCTTGGTGACGAAGGCGCTCAGGGCCTCGCGCAGGGGGGTGAACCACTGGCCGTTGTACACCAGCTCCGCAAAGGTGATGGACAGGCGCTGTTTTTCGTGCATGGTCATCTTGTCCAGGCAGACGCTTTCCAGATATTGGTGGGCCTTGTAGAGGATGGTGCCGCCGGGGGTCTCATAGACGCCGCGGCACTTCATGCCGACCAGGCGGTTTTCCACGATGTCCAGCAGGCCGATGCCATTCTTCCCGCCCAGCTCGTTGAGCTTCAGGATGATCTCCTTGGCGGAGAAGGCTTCGCCGTTCAGCTTGACGGGCACGCCCTGTTCAAAGTCCAGGGTGATGTAGGTGGGCTCGTCCGGGGCCTGCAGGGGGGAGACGCCCATCTCCAGGAAGCCGGGCTTTTCATACTGGGGCTCGTTGCCGGTGTCCTCCAGGTCGAGGCCCTCGTGGCTCAGGTGCCAGA
>DGRV01000042.1:6336-6498 GCA_002391225.1 Christensenella sp. UBA4379 | reverse complement strand
GTTCTTGTCCTTGGAGTAGTTGGTTTCCCGGCTGATCTTGAGGGGCACGTTATGCGCCTCGGCGTAGTCGATCTCCTCGTCCCGGGACTGGATGGACCATTCCCGCCAGGGAGCGATCACGGGCATGTCCGGCAGGAAGTGCTTGATGGCCAGCTCGAAGCG
>DGRV01000042.1:0-6245 GCA_002391225.1 Christensenella sp. UBA4379 | reverse complement strand
GCAGCCGTGGCAGATGGCGTCCGCGTTTTCCTTCTTCGCGATCTCCGCCAGGCCCTTGGCGATGCAGGGACGGGCGTGGCTGGTGCCCAGGAGGTAGTCCTCGTAAACGGCTCCGGCCTGCATGGTGGGGATGATGTATTCGTTGACGTATTCGTCCGTCAGGTCCAGCACGTAGAGCTTGGACGCGCCGGTCTTGAGGGCCTTTTCCTCCAGGCCTTCCAGCTCGTCCGCCTGGCCGACGTTGCCGGACACGGCGATGATTTCGGGATTGTCGTAGTTTTCCTTGAGCCAGGGGATGATGATGGAAGTATCCAGTCCGCCGGAATAGGCCAGGACGATTTTCTTATACTTGGGATGGTTCGCGGTGCTCATGCTTCGTTCCTCCGTTCAGTGCTTGGTACGGTTTGTATTATAAAACGATCCAACGCGTTTGTCAATGGGAAAATGAATAAAAATACAAATAATTTTTGGAATTATGCGGATAATATTCATAAATATACATAATAAGTCTGCATAAATGCATAATAATGAATCATACGGCAGAATCCTTACCGGATGCGACAGCTTTTCCAAATGTGAAAAAACCGGCCCGGAATAAAGTTCCGGGCCGGGGAAAAATATCGGGTTCAGCGGATTCTCTGCAGCGGCTGGAGCTGCTTTCTGTACTGGCTGGGAGACATGCCTTCCAGCCGGTAGAACATGCGCAGGAAGTTGGAATAGTCGTTGAACCCGCACTGATAGGCGATCGTGTTCAGCGGCAGATCCGTCTGGACCATCTGTTTGGCCAGCACGACCCGGCGGTAGAGGATGTAATCATACACGCTCCGGTTGGTGAATTTGACGAACTGATGGGAGAGATAGGAAACGCTGATGCCGAACATCTTGGCGATCTCGTTCATCTTCAGCGGCTGAGTATAATGGTTGTTGATGTAGGTGAGCACGTTCTGAATGATGCTGTTGGAGATCACGTTGGCGGACACGGCCTGGGACCGCTGCATGGTCTGAAAGACCAGGTTCAGGAAGTTCACCAGTTCGCAGCAGCTGGCAAAGCTTCCAAGCGGGCTATCTTCCCGAGGGGATTCTTCCAGAGAGCGGATCATCTGGATACATTTTTCCGTGTCCGCCGCGCTGAGCTGAAAGATGTTCTGGCCCCGAGACGTGTAGGAGCGGATCATCTGATCCAGGTCGATCAGGTCAAACCCCAGGCGTTTCATCAGGTCGGTCGAAATGTTCAGGTAGGCGCGCTCATATCCCGTCATTTCGTTGACGAAGGAACGTCCGTGCATGGAAAACGGGGGGATGATGTACAGCTGATTCGGCTGCAGCACATACAGCCTTTCATCCAGCCCGAAATACTGGCCGCCGCGCAGATGAATGTAAAATTCATAAAAATCGTGGCAGTGATATTCCGATTTGCTGACGCGGTCCGAAAAGGCGTACTTGGCTTCATAGCCGCGGCCGCCGCTGGCCATCGTCGTCAGAAATGCGGTGTTTTCCGTCGTCAGTGGTTCCATGGTGTCTCCCTTTTGTACAATCATTCACCCGTGCCGGAGCGCTGACATGAAACTGCGTGCCATGTGTTTTATGAAATCAGGTGCCGACCGGAGCCGGCACCTGAAATGCTGAAATGTGAGTCAAACAGTCTGAAGCGGCCAATTACAGGTTGCCCGGGAATACGCCGCGGTAGTTGCCGTCTTTGTAGGCCTGACGGAACTCGTCGATCATTTCCTGAGCGCCGGAGTTCAGGATATCCTGGAGGCCGGCTTCGTAAACGGCGTCAAACTGATCGGGTTCGCAGCTGACCACAGCGGCCAGGAACTCGCCCTGCTTGCTCTTGACGGTGGAGCCGTAGTCGGTTTCCGCCTGGATGGCCACGGTGAAGCTGATCTGGGTCCAGGCGTCGGTCAGAGCGTCCGCATAGGAGGCGATGACGTCTTCCTCATAGCCGGCGAAGGGCAGGGCCAGAGCGGCGGCGTTCTTTTCATCGTCGAAGTAGCACAGGCCGTTGGAGATGAAGCAGATGTCGCCGGCGTGCATCTTGTTTTCGTTGGGCACGGCGTCCGCGCTCTTCACACCGTAGGGGATGCCCAGTTCGGGGCTGATGCCTTCGTAGTTGATGCCTTCAATACCGTTCTGCATGGCGAACATATTGTCGGGCTGAGCCATCCAGTCCAGATACTTCATGGCGGCGATGGCGGTTTCTTCGTTGGTGGTCAGCGGGATGATGATGCTCAGGCCGTTGGCGGCGTACTTGTCGTGCAGTGTCTTGCCGAGGCTCTCGTTGTAGAAGGGATTCACAGTGACCCAGTGGCCTTCGGGAACGTTCTTTTCCAGCTCGATCTGGTAGTTCTTGTCGGTGCGCCAGGGCTGGTCGGGCTGCTGGGAGAAGAAGCCGTTGTAGCCCATGATCAGGGCGGTGTCGTTGGCCTTATCGTTGTCGGACAGGGCGAAGGTGTCGGGCAGCAGGCCTTCGTGATACAGGGTGTTCAGCCAGCGGAAGCCTTCCTTGGCGCCGGGCAGCATTTCGGGGTTGCGGGCATAGGCGAACCAGTCTTCTTCGGTCACCTGGCTGAAATCGACCCAGGCGTCGGTGAAGCGGCGTACGTTGTACAGAGGATCCGGCACATAGATGCCGAAGGAGAAGGGCATGGTGTTTTCACCGGCCAGCTTGGCTTCCTTGGCGGCGCGCAGGTAAGCGGTGAATTCTTCCACATTGGTGGGCTTTTCCATGTTCAGGGCCTTGAGCCAGTCTTCACGGATGAAGTTGCCGACGTTGGCGACGCTGATACGGCGGGCCGGGATGTACCACTGTTCCTTGACGCCGTCGCCGTCATGGTCGCTCTGGCCGTAGCCCAGGAGCTCGTCGCCCAGGAAGGCGCGCAGGTTCTGGCCGTAGTTGGCGATCAGGTCGTCCAGCTGCCAGATGCCTTCGTCGTCGATGCACTGCTGCACGAGGCTTCCGTTGTAGGTGACGCAGATGTCCGGGGCGTTGCCGCCGGCCAGGGCGTTGGTCAGCAGGTCGCCTTCCGTCCAGCGGGCATAGGAAACGAACTCAAGCTTGATGTGGTTGGGATCGCCGAAGTGTTCCTGGGCGTAATGCAGCTGCCAGCAGTCCGTTACGTCCAGACCAGTGATTTCACGGTCGTAGGTTTCCACCTTCAGGGTGATCCAGTCATCCGCCGCCAAAGCGGTGCCGACCAGACCCAGCAGCATGGACAGGGCCAACAGGACAGACAGTGTTTTCTTCATAGTTGTGTCACTCCTTTTTTTATTTTCACCGCGCTTACGCGGCAGGGCACGGGGAGAGGGGGATTAGGGAATAGGCATTAGACATTAGGCAGTAGGCATTAGGCATTATGCATTATATATTTTGCGTATTTGAGGAAGTTTGTAATCGTCAGCCTTTGACTGCGCCGATGGTGACGCCGGCTACGAAGTAGCGCTGGACGAAGGGGTAGACCACCAGAATGGGCAGGGTAGCGAAGATGATGGAGGCCGGCTCGATGGATTCGGAGATGTCGGTGGCCACGGTGGAAGAACCGCCCTCCATCGCGGCGATATCCACCGCCTGGGACCCCTTGATCAGGTGGTACAGCTTGAGCTGCAGGGGCTGGTAGGCCTTGTTCTGAATATAGTACAGGGCATCCTGGAAGCTGTTCCATTTGCCGACCGCGTAAAACAGGGTCAGCGTGGCCAAAGAGGCCATGGAGAGCGGCAGATACACCTGCAGCAGGATCTGGAAATCATTGGCCCCGTCGATCGTGGCGGCTTCCTCCAGTTCCGCAGGCAGGGCGGAAAAGAAGCTCTTGAGGATGATCATGTTATAGGTGGAGAGCATACCGGGCAGGATCAGAGACCAGGGAGAGTCCAGCAGACCCAGCTCCTTGATGTTCAGGTAGATCGGGATGGTACCGCCGGAAAAGTACATCGTGAAGAGTGCCATGAAATTGAAGAACTGGCGTCCCTTCAGGCGTTTCTTGGTCAGCGGGTAGGCCATCAGGATGGTCATGATCATGGAAAACACCGTGTAAACGACGGTGATGATCACCGTAAAGACCAGACTGCGGGTCATGGCCGGGTCGGCGAAAATGGCTTTGTACGCCCTGGTTTCCAGCTCCACCGGCCAGAAAGATACCCGGCCGCTCAGGATCGCGGATTTGGAGCTCAGAGAGGTTGCCGCCACGTTCACGAAGGGCAGCAGGCAGGTCAGGCTGATGATCAGAATGATGATCGACAGAACGATCTGCGGACCGGTCCAAATTTTCGGCTTTTTGACCTCGTACACGACGGTATTCTGTTCTTCGTAGTCCTTCTTCATGATGCGCACCCCCTCACCAGATCCCGTCTTCGCCGAGCTTCTTGGAAATAAAGTTCGCGCCGGAGATCAGGATCAGACCGACCAGGGACTGGAACAGGCCCACGGCGGTCGCGCGCTCAAACTTATGGTTCTCAATACCGGTGCGATACACAAAGGTGGAAAGCACGTCGCAGAATTTGCGCACCTGGGCATTGCCCAGAATCTGCGGGCGGTCGAAGCTGATGTTCATCATCTGACCGACGTTCAGGATCAACAGCACGACGATGGTGGAGCGGATGCCCGGCAGGGTGACGTGCCAGATCTGCTGCAGCTTGTTCGCGCCGTCGATGCGGGCAGCCTCGAACAGTTCCATGTTGATGCCGGTGATGGCGGACAGGTAGAGGATCGTTCCCCAGCCCATGCCCTGCCAGACGCCTACCAGCGTGTAGGTAAACTGCCAGTGCGGTCCGTCCGTCAGGAAGGGGATGCTCTTATCGATCCAGCCCCATCTGAGCAGCAGGGCGTTGATCAGTCCGGAGGTGGGAGAGAAGATCTGCAGCACCATACCGCCGATGATGATCCAGGAAAGGAAGTGCGGCAGGTACAAAAGCGTCTGGGAGACTTTCTTTAAGCCGATGCTCTTCATCTCGTTGAGCATGATGGCCAGGATGATGGGAACCGGAAAACCGGCCACCAGGCCTAAAAAGTTCAGCCACAGGGTGTTGGTCAGGGCGCTGGAAAAGTCCGACATCTTCATGACGAAGCGGAAATTGTCCAGCCCGACCCACGGGCTTCCCCACATGCCCTTGAACAGATTGTATTTCTCAAAGGCGACGATGATGCCGATCATCGGCTTATAGCAGAAAATCAGATAAAACGCTACCGGCAGGATCAGCATGACGTACAGCCGCCAGTCCTGTGTCCAGGAACGGCCTTTTCTGTGCTTTGGGTTCACTGTTTTCACGCTCATGGCATGGTTCCTTTCCGCTGCTCGTTTTGTATCAAGTGCCTGATGGATGAAACAAAGCTCTTTATATCATTATATCGATTCTGGAAAGCATGTGAATTTGGAAACAGATAAACCAGATATGTATATTATATACAGTCAAACAGGGTACCGCCATGCAAAAATTGCTCTTTAGTATGCAAAAATTGCACGATTCGCCGATGAATCCCTGGAAGGCTGCTGGGAAGAGAAAACTAGGTGGTACGGCCTGCACTACCGGTAAAGCCGGTATACCTCCGCACCGTGGGCGGGAAGGGAGTGCTCTGGCAGGGTATCCCGGCCGGATGCGCCGCTCCACAGCTCTTCCCAGGCACTGAAAGAGATTTCGAGACACCCCGGGTCGACGGGCACGGGCCGCTTATCGTCGCTTAAGTTAAAGCGGGCGAGATACGCGCCCTGCCCGTCCGTCCGGTAGGCGATCATCACGCAGTCCTCGTCCGTCCTGCGGAGCATCCGGGCGGCGCAGGTCTGGGAGAGGATTTCGAGCACCTTCCGGTTGGTCAGCAGGGAGAGCGTCCACTCGTCCATCTTGGGCAGCTCCGCTCCGATCATCAGGGGGGAGCGGGCCATGCACCAGAGGGTCATCATGGTGACCTGCTCGTCCTTGGTAAAATGGGTGTGGTCGTCCGGGTCGGTGCACTGGCGCAGGGCGCCTACCGGCAGCATGTCCTGGTCCGGCCAGTGGCCAGGCCCGGCGTGGACGCACCACTTTTCCGTCCGCTCGAACATGGGCTTGAGCAGCTTCCAGTCGTCCCAGAAATCGTCCGTAATCCGCCAGAGGTTGGCATATTTTTTCAGATGCTCCGCCCTTTCCAGGGGGGCCGGTCCAGGGGAGAGGGACAGCACGATGTCCCGGCCGCACCTGTCCCGCGCCTGGGATATGATCTCGATTTCCCGCTCGCAATGGGGGTATTCCCGGGCGATGTCGTCGCACTTGACGTA
>DGRV01000068.1:26835-43766 GCA_002391225.1 Christensenella sp. UBA4379 | reverse complement strand
GTGGTATAATCAACCCAAATTGAGGCAGCAGCTGCCTGGAATGATGCAGAGAGGATGAAGCAGCGTGAGCGTAGAAATCCGGATCAAGGACGCCGTGAAGAAATACGGCAGCAATACCGTTATCCAGGACCTGAACCTGAACATCCGCGGCGGGGAATTCTTTACCCTCCTGGGGCCTTCCGGCTGCGGCAAGACGACCCTGCTGCGCATGATCGCCGGCTTCAACTCCATCGAGGGCGGGGATTTCTATTTCAACAGCACCCGCATCAACGACCTGGACCCGGCCAAGCGCAACATCGGCATGGTGTTCCAGAATTACGCGATCTTCCCCCACCTGACGGTGCGCAAGAACGTGGAGTTCGGGCTCAAAAACCGCGCCTTTCCCAAGGACAAAATCCACGACCAGGCGGACAAGTTCTTAAAGCTCATGCAGATCGACCAGCTGGCCGACCGCATGCCGGACCGGCTGTCCGGCGGCCAGCAGCAGCGCGTCGCCCTGGCCCGCGCCCTGTGCATCGAGCCGGACGTGCTGCTGATGGACGAGCCCCTGTCCAACCTGGACGCCAAGCTCCGCGTGGAGATGCGCAGCGCCATCAAGGAGATTCAGAATAACATCGGCATCACCACCGTCTACGTCACCCACGACCAGGAAGAGGCCATGGCCGTGTCCGACCGGATCGCGGTCATGAACGGGGGCGTCATCCAGCACGTAGGCAGCCCCAAGAACATCTACCAGCGCCCGGCCAACGTCTTTGTGGCCACCTTCATCGGCCGGTCCAACCTGCTGCCCGGCGTCATGAAGGCGGAGGGCGGCAGGGCCCTGGTCAGCCTGCCGACCGGCTTTACCGCGGCCTTTGACACCGTGCGCAAGGAGTGCGTCAAGGACGGCCTCCCGGTGATGCTCTGCGCCCGGCCGGAGGAGCTGATCGTCCAACCCAAGGACCAGCCCGGCATCCGCGCCGTGGTGGACGACTGCGTCTTCCTGGGGCTCAACACCCATTACTTCGTCCACCTGCTGACGGGCGAAAAGGCGGAGATCATCCAGGAATCCACCATCGACTCCGTCATCCCCCAGGGGACGGAGATCAGCCTGCGCCTGAACACCGCCAAGGCCAACCTCTTTGAAAAGGACACCGAGCGCAGCATCATGACGGGCGTTGAAAACGACCTGAACGCCGCCGGCTGAGGGGAGGGAAACGCGGATGAAACGAAAACCCGAAGTCTGGTCGGTCATCACGTGGATCTTTCTGGCGCTGTTCGCGCTGTTCCTGGTCTACCCGATGTTCGGCATCCTGCGCCAGTCCGTCTTTGACGCGGACGGACATCTGTCGTTTGCGCAGTTTGAAAAATTCTTTTCGACCCCCTATTATTCCTCCACCATCCTGAACAGCTTCCAGGTCACCATCATGGTGACGCTGGTGACCCTTTTGCTGGGCATCCCCTTTGCCTACTTTTATTCCTTCTTCCAGCTCAAGGGGGCCAAGTTCCTCTTCGTGGTGTCGATCCTGTGCTGCATGTCCGCCCCGTTTATCGGCGCTTACAGCTGGATCATGCTGCTGGGCCGAAACGGCGTCATCACCGTGTTCCTCAAAAACGCCCTCGGCATCCGCCTGGGCAGCATCTACGGCTTCGGCGGCATTCTGATGGTACAGGCCCTCAAATTCTTCCCCCTGGTGTTCGTGTACATGAACGGGGCCTTCAAATCCATCGACAACACCCTGCTGGAAGCCTCGGCCAACATGGGCTGCACCGGGGTCAAGCGGTTTTTCACCGTCATCATGCAGCTGTCGATGCCCACCATCCTGGCGGCCGCCCTGCTGGTGTTCATGCGGGCCTTCGCGGACTTCGGCACCCCGCTGCTGATTGGCGAAGGGTACCGCACCTTCCCGGTGGAAATCTACAACCAGTACCTGGGTGAAAACGGGACGGACCATAACTTCGCCGCCGCCATTTCCGTGATCGCCATCATCGTTACGGCGGTCGTGTTCTTCATCCAGCAGTGGGCCACCAACAAGTTCAGCTTTTCCATCAACGCTCTGCACCCGGTGCAGAAGCGCAGGCCCAAGGGCCTGTCCGGCGTCCTGATGTACATCTACTGCTACGGGCTGATCGCCCTGGCCTTCCTGCCGCAGATCTACATCGTCTACCTCTCCTTCCGCAACTGCGACGGCGCGGTCTTTAAGCCCGGCTTCTCCCTGGGCAACTATGAGAAGGCCGTCAAAAAGCTGCTGGTCCGCTCCATCGAAAACACGATGATCTTCGGCGTGGTCTCCCTGGCCCTGATCATCCTGTTCGCGATCCTGATCGCCTACCTGGTCGTCCGGCGGCCCAACCCGCTGAACCACACCATCGACACCCTGAGCATGATGCCCTACATCATGCCCGGCTCCATCATCGGCATCGCCCTGGTCATCGCCTTCGGCAAGCAGCCCTTCGCCCTGACCGGTACGATGGGCATCATGATCATCGCCCTGGTCATCCGGCGAATGCCCTACACCATCCGCTCCGCCACGGCGACACTCCAGTCCATCCCCATCAGCACGGAGGAGGCGTCCATTTCCCTGGGCGCGGGCAAGCTCAAGACCTTCCTGACGGTCACCGCCCCGATGATGGGCAACGGCATCCTGTCCGGCGCTGTCTTAAGCTGGGTGGCCATCGTGACGGAGCTGTCCAGCGCCATCATCCTGTACAACAACAAGACCATCACCCTGACCATGTCCACCTACGCGGCCATCTCCCGGGGCAACGACGGCCTGGCCTGCGCCTTCGCCGCCATCCTGACCGTCCTGACCGCCGTCTCCCTGATCCTCTACCTCAAGTTTACGAAGTCGGAGGACATCAGGCTGTAAGACAGGTAGGAGGTAGCGCTCACTGCGTTCGCTCAGGTAGGAGGTAGGAGGTGAATCGTCAGTGAATGATCTTCACTCTCCACACGATAAAACCTCCTCCCTCCTACTTCCTACCTCCTACCTTGCTCTGTTCTCCCCGGGCCACGGCCCGCGGCGATATATCATCATTTCATCTTGAAGGAGGTCCCGTTTTTATGAAGAAACTGCTTTCTGTCCTGCTGGCGGCTGCCATGCTGCTGTGCGCTGTGTCCGCTCTGGCGGAGGTCTCCGGTCCCCTGGTGCTGTACAGCTCCATGACCGACAACGACATCGACAACCTGATCGAAGCGTTCAACGAGAAGTACCCGGACGTCGAGGTGGAAGTGGTCAACGGTTCCGCCGGCGAGCTGGAAGCCCGCGCCCGCGCCGAAAAGGACAATCCCCAGGGTGACCTGCAGTGGGGCGGCCTCTCTCCGTCCGACGGCAATGCCAACGACGATATCTTCGCCCTGTACACCAGCCCCTATGAAGACGACCTGCCGGACGATTACAAGTCCCACAACGGCCGCTACAACCAGGACCACCTGAGCACCGTCGTGTTCTGCGTGAACGTGGAACTGGAAAAGGAACTGGGCTTTGAAATCAAGACCTACGAAGACCTTCTCCGGCCCGAGCTCAAGGGCAAGGTCGTCCTGTCCGACCCCAACAGCTCCTCCGCCGCCTGGAACAACCTGTGCAACATCTTCGCCGTTTACGGCTATGATTCCGACGAAGCCTGGGCCATCATCCGCGGCATGCTGGAAAACGGCCTGGTCATTTCGACCTCTTCCTCCGTCTGCTTCAAGGCCGTCGACTCCGGCGAGTACGCCGTGGGCCTGACCTATGAGGACGGCGCGGACACCCTGCTCAAGTCCGGCTCCGACCGCATCCGCCTGCAGTACCCGGAAAACGGCGCTTCCGCCACCTCCATGGGCTGCGCGATGATCGAAGGCTGCCCGCATCCCGAGGCCGCCAAGGCCATGATCGACTTCCTGATGAGCCCCGAAGGCCAGGAAGCCCTGGCGACCCGCCTGGAAACCCTGCGCTTCACCAACCCCAAGGCCGTCTATGACATCCCCTACCTGCCCGCCAACGACACCATCAACTGGGTCTCCCGCGACACTGCCTGGCTGACCGAGCACAAGGCCGAGCTGCTGGAAAAGTGGAACGCCATCTACGCTGAAACCCATTAATCGCAAAGGACCAAAGGGGGACGCCGCGGTCCGCGGCGTCCCCCTTCTTTAGAGGAGAATCCTGATGATCTGTTTCCTGACCAGCAGCCCGATGATTCCGGGCACGGAGACGCTGAACCCAGCAAACGGCTTTACCCTCGAGCTGCACCGCTATATGCCGGAAAACTGCCGGGCCCTTTTTATCTGCTCGGACCCCGACCTGCCCGACAAGACGGATTTCATTGCCGCCTCCATGAAAAGGAGTTTGGAGGGCGCAGGCTTCCGCTTCCGCCGCTTCAGCGTACTGGACGGGCGGAACGAAAGCCGGGCCGCGAACCTGGTCGCCCGGGCGGACCTGATCGTCCTGGCGGGCGGGCACGTGCCCACCCAGAACCGGTTCTTTGAAAAGATCGGCCTCCGCGGCCTCCTCCAGGGATATGACGGGATCCTGATGGGCATCAGCGCAGGCACCATGAACAGCGCGGAAACCGTATACGCCCAGCCGGAAGAGGAAGGGGAAGCGATCGACCCTGACTATCAGCGCTTTTTGCCGGGACTGGGTCTTACAAAAACCATGATCCTCCCCCACCTTCAGATGATCCGGGAGGACGAGCTGGACGGCCTGCGCGTGTTTGAGGACATCGCCTTCCCGGACAGCCTGGGCAAAACCTTTTACGCCATCCCCGACGGGAGCTTTCTGCTGATCCGGGACGGCCGGGAAGAGCTGCGGGGCGAAGCGTACCGAATCCGGGACGGGGCGATGACCCAGGTCTCCGGGGAAGGGGACGTACTCCCGCTCCCGCCGCAGAGGGAGAAAAGCTGCGCGGAAGCAGATGATCAGGCCGTGCCGCGCCCTGAAAAGGATCGGCCAGAGCGGGTCATCCTCACCAACATATGCATGATCATGGACGGCAGCAAGGTCCTGGTGGAAGAGAAGGTCGGGGAAGATGCCGGCGGGATCACCTTTCCGGGCGGCCATGTAGAAAAGGGCGAGCCGGTGGTGGACTCCGTCATCCGCGAGATGAAGGAGGAGACCGGCCTCACCATCCGCCAGCCCCGCCTGTGCGGCGTCAAGGACTGGATCAACGAAGACGGTTCCCGGTATGTGGTCTTCCTGTTCAAAACGGAGCAGTTTTCAGGCGAGCTGCGCTCCTCCTCAGAGAGACGGGTGTTCTGGCTGGAAAAGGACGAAGTGCTCCGCTCCAACTGGATCTGGCACATGGACAGCCTGATGCGGATCCTCGTGGACGAAGCGTTTTCAGAACTGTTTCTGGACCGGGAAGACGGCTGGAAGCCCGTGCTCAAATAAGCGAAGAAACCAATCAGCCAAGCGTCAAGCACGACAGGAGGACGAACAAATATGAGCAAGGTTACCGCGTTTATCACGGACGGCACCGAAGAAGCCGAATGCATCATCGCCGTGGACCTGCTGCGGCGGGCGGGCATCGACACCCAGCTCGTTTCCTGCAGCGGTTCACGCGAGGTCACCACCTCCCACCAGATCCGGATCACGGCGGACTGTACCTTTGAGGAAGCGTCCCTGGACGACAGCGACATGCTCTTTATCCCGGGCGGAAAAACGGGCGTAGAAAACTTCCTGGCCCATGACGGCCTCCAGGAAGCGCTGAAAAGGCAGGCAGCCCGCGGCAAGTACATCGCCGCCGTGTGCGCCGGCCCCTCCGTGCCCGGGAGCCTGGGCCTCCTGGCGGAAAGACGGGCCACCTGCTTTCCCGGCTGGGGAAGCCATCTGACGGGCGCTCATCCCGTCAATGAAGGGGTCGTCGTCGACGGGCCCTTCCTGACCGGCCGGGGCCTCGGGTTTTCCATCGACCTGGCCCTTCAAATGATAGAAGTGCTGGAAGGGAAGGAGACCGCCCTGGACATCAAAAAACGGATCCAGCATCCGAATACCATCTGACCTACTGCGAAGGGAGTAAGCTATGAAGCGGAAGATCCAGAACATCGCCATCGTCAGCCTGTCCAGCGGTATCGCGGGAGAGCCCTCGGTCCAGTTCGAGGTGGACATCGGCGTCCGGCGGCTCCGGGAATACGGGCTGAACGTCCGGTTCATGCCCCACGCGATGAAGGGAATCGATTACGTCAAAGCCCACCCGGAAAAGCGGGCGGAGGACCTGCTGGCCGCCTTCCGGGACCCGGACATCGACATGATCCTGTGCACCATCGGCGGGGACGATACCTACCGCCTGCTCCCTACGCTGTTTGACCACGGGGAACTGGCGGACGCGGTGACGGACAAGGTGTTCCTCGGCTTTTCCGATACGACCATCAACCACCTGATGCTGCACAAAATAGGGCTTCGCACCTTCTACGGCCAGGCCTTCCTGCCAGACCTGTGCGAGCTGGGGCCGGAGATGCTCCCCTATACCCGGACGTATTTTGAAGAGCTGATCGAGACCGGCGCCATCCGGGAGATCAGGCCCAGCGCTCTTTGGTACGCGGAAAGAAAAGAGTTTTCCCCTGATCTCGTCGGCCGGGCCCTTCCGCCCCGCCCCAACCAGGGCTTTGAGCTGCTCCAGGGAGCCCCGGTCTTTTCCGGGAAAATCCTGGGCGGCTGCATCGACTCCATCTTCGACATGTTCGACGGCGAAAGGTATGCCGATATGCCGGAGCTGTGCCAGAAATACCATCTCTTCCCGGACGCCGAAGACTGGCGGGGCCGCATTCTGCTGCTGGAAACCAGCGAGGAAAAGCCCTCGCCCGAAAAATACCGCCGGGCCCTTCAGTATCTTAGGGACGCGGGCGTTTTCAGCGTGGTATCCGGCGTACTTGCCGGAAAACCCATGGACGAAACGTACGCGGCGGAATACAAACAGCTTCTCACCGAAGTGATCGCCCAGCCTCATCTTTCCGTGGTGTTCAACCTGAACATAGGCCACGCGATACCCCGCTGCATCATGCCCTTCGGCCGGGAGGCTGTGGTGGATGTCAATCAGCAAGTTATCCGTTTTACCGAATGACAGAGATATACAGCATGAAGCCCGTCGGTTCCTCACCGGCGGGCTTCTGTATTTGCAGTTCTTTCCCGGATATACTGTTTTACAAACGCCGCGTCTTCTATGGGGACATAGACCGTGTACGTGGTGATGCCGGCCTTGATGGTGAATTCCTCTCCCCGGACCTGCATCCACTGGATCTTTTTGAAAAAGATGAACGCGTCTCCGCCCTTGGTCGCGTTCTTGTGGCGGATGCACTCTTCATTCATCTCGTACGTCCTGGTATCGTTGCCCAGGGTGAGCCAGCCGATCAGGGCAGGCAGGGCGAACACGAAGCCGGATACTCCCAGGGCCGCGATCCAGCCTCCTTCATAGCCGTGCAGGACAAACAGCATGATCAGGCCGACAGCCCCGCTGATGCTCCCGCTGATCAGCAGCATGTTCCAGTAATGCACCTTGGCCTGCTCCCTGGACAGAGTATAGCTCCAGCGGTAGAAGCCGCCGTCTGTCAGCGTCAGTCTGCTCATATCAATTCCTCTGCGTTTTTACGCAGTGCTGCCGCAGAAACCGCAGCACAAATTCAAAGTCCTCCGGCCGCGCGTACACCTGAACGCCGCCCGCCGGCGAATGAAGGTCGATGACGTCCTGATCCCGATGTGGCTCAACGGAGCGCACCGAAGAAAGCGGCGTAACGCCCCGGCCTGTCCGGCCCTTCTTCGTACCGATCCGGGCCCTTTCAGCCGCCTGGGGGACGGAAGCCTCCAGCGGGACGTCCTTCGCCGGGACCGGAGAAAAGCGTTTCTGGCCGGAGGCAGTGGGAATCACCGCCACCTCCGTTTTCGTCATCTCATAGTACAGGGGGTAGCCGCCCCTGCCCATAGCCGAACGGACCCGGTAGGCGATGACCCAGGAAAGCAGCATCAGGGCGCTGATCCCAAAGCCCAGCGCCGCCAGAAAGCCGAGGGCATCGCCGTTCATGAACAGGCCCAACGAAAGGCACAGAACAATGATCCCCGCAGACACCGCCAGGAGGATTTTCAGCACCTTCAAATACATGAAGCGGTTGTCCCGCATGTCCATCTCGTAGATCCAGCGGTACACCCCGTCCTCAAAAAGCGTGACCCGCCCGGTCACTTCGGTCTGGCGGTCCATGGGCCCCTCCATCACTCGCTCAAATCCGGAGCATCCTGAACAGGAGAAGCAGCGGAAAAACTCGTCTCCCCCACGGCTTCGCTGAGACGCTTTGCATTATCATCCAACATATCCGGATGGTAACCCGCCGGGTACCACTAAGGATCATTTCCACGGTTCTTCTTCCGATCTGATGGTAAAATGCAGTTCTCCCGGCGCACTCAGCTTCATATCAACCTGATAAACAATCCCCTGATAACACAATCAAATATTTCAGCGCTGATCAAAACGGAAACCTCATCTGATACCACACCGCCCCGCCGTGGACGGAGGCGGAGGGACCCTCCAGCTGGAAACCGAAGGAGGCGTACCAGGGAATCAGGCGCTCCTTGCACGTCAGCACCAGGCCCCGGCGGGCCTGGGCCCGGGCGTCCCGGACAGCCGTTTTGATCAGCGTCCCAGCGCAGCCCTGCCGCCGGTACTCGGGCAGGGTGTTGACCCCGAAGATCATCTGCCAGGCCCCGTTTTCGTCGTGCAGGGAGGCGTTTTCAAACATCTCGTCCGTCAGATCCCTCTGGTTTGTCACCATGCCGTCCACGAAGGAGATGAGGCGGCCTTCCTCCTCCATCAGCCAGAAATGGTCCGGGTAATACCGGAGCCTTTCCTGAAACTGGGAAAGCGGGGCCGCTTCTGCGGGCGGAAAACAGGCGGCTTCCACCCGGGCCAGGCGTTCTGCGTCTTCCAAAGACGCCAGCCGGATCAGGCGCTTTGGTTCGTCTTTCATAGCCATTCCTTCGCTTCCTCCAGAAGGATCAGTCCCTTTTCCCGGGCCAGGCGCTCCTGCCGCTCAAAATCGTACAGCAGCGTTTCCTTTCGGTGGCTGTCGCTGCCCAGCACAAAGCGCGCCCCGCGGGCCGCCAGATAATCGACGATCTCCCCGTCCGGATAGGGGTCCGTCTGATAGCCCCGGCTGATGGCCCCGGTGTTGATCTCAAAGGGAAGACCGCTTTTGAGCAGTCTGTCCGCCGCCTTCTTCCAAGCCGCCCGGTAGCGCAGGTGACTTTTGTCAAAGAGCGACCCGTCCCGGTTGAGCTTCCGGATCAGGTCAAAATGAGCGATCACTTTGCAGCCCGGGATCTCCGATACCCGGCTGACCTCGTCGTAATAAAGCTCCGCGGCCGCGTAGATATCCCCCAGCAGTTCCGCCGCCTGAAGCAGAAACTCCGGCTTCCAGTCCACCGTCAGGTACTTGTCCCCGATTTTCAGGTAATGGACCGCGCCGATCACGTAGTCGTAACCGTCCGTCGGCTCCTGAGAAAACAGGTCCTGCTCGACCCCGCAGTAGACGTCCATTTTTCCCCGGTATTGTTCCCGGAGCCGGGCGACCTCCCGCTGATAAGAGCCCCTTGTGCCGGGCTTCATGCAGCAGTCTATGTCGTAGGGGGCGTAGACATGGTCGGAAAAGCCCAGGGCCCGGATCCCCCGGGCCAGGGCCTCCTCGGCGATTTCGGACAGGGTGTTTTTCCCGTCCGACCAGGCCGAGTGGACGTGCAGGTCGGTCCGGATCATTTCATCCCGTCCCCCGCCATCTTTTCCTGCTTGACCTTGTGGTCGATCACGTGGCGGCTGGCCAGCTCCCGGTGGATGTCCTCGATGGAAATCCCCGCCTGCACCATCAGCACCATCACGTGGTAGGCCAGGTCTGCGATCTCGTAGATGGTTTCCTTTTTATCCTGGGCCTTGCCGGCGATGATGACCTCGGTGCACTCCTCGCCCACCTTTTTGAGGATCTTGTCCAGGCCTTTTTCAAACAGGTATGTGGTGTAGGAGCCGGCCGGCATCTGCTCTTTGCGGCCCTGGAGCAGGTTCATCAGCCCCTGCAGGGAAAACTCGCTGCGGTTTTCGGATTGATAGACGGGGGCTTCAAAGCAGGAGTCCGTGCCCAGATGGCAGGCGGGCCCGTCCTTTTCCACCATCACCACAAGGGCGTCCCGGTCACAGTCGGCAGTGATGGAGACGACGTGCTGATAGTTCCCGCTCGTCTCCCCTTTGATCCAGAGCTCCTGGCGGGAGCGGGACCAGAAGCAGGTCAGCTCCTTTTCCATGGTGATCTCCAGGCTTTCCCGGTTCATGTAGGCCAGGGTCAGCACCTTCTTGCTGACCGCGTCCACCACGATCGCCGGGATCAGGCCCTTTTCGTCAAATTTCAGTTCGTCGATGTTCAGCATCCTCATACCTCCCTGGCAGGGATTCCGTTTTGGATCAGCAGTTTTTTCACGTCCGGAATCCTGACCTCGCCGTAGTGGAAAATGGAAGCCGCCAGCCCCGCGTCGGCCTTGGGGCAGCGCTGGAACAGGTCCACAAAGTCCTCCGCCCTGCCGGCACCGCCCGAAGCGATCACCGGCACGGCGGAAAAGGCGCAGACGGCCTGCAGCATTTCGATGTCGAAGCCCTGGCGGACCCCGTCGGTGTCCATGGAGTTGAGCACGATCTCCCCCGCCCCGCGGTCGATTCCCTCGCGGAGCCAGGTCAGGGCGTCGAGCCCGGTATCCTCCCGGCCGCCCCGGACGAACACGTGGAAGGCCCCGTTCACCCGTTTGACGTCGGCGGACAGCACGACGCACTGGCTGCCGTAGCGCTTCGCCGCCTCGTCGATGAGGCCCGGGTTTTTTACCGCCCCGGAATTGACGCTCACCTTGTCCGCCCCGCATTTGAGCACCCGGTCAAAATCGGAAAGGGTGTTGATGCCGCCGCCCACCGTCAGGGGGATAAAAACCCTCCGCGCCACCTCGCGCAGGCACTCGGTGAACAGGCCCCGGCCCTCGGCGGAGGCGGTGATGTCGTAAAACACCAGCTCGTCCGCCCCGTTTTCCGAATAATAGGCCCCCAGCTCCACCGGGGAGGACACGTCTTTGAGGCCCCCGAAGCGGACGCCCTTGACCACGCGCCCGTCTTTTACGTCCAGGCAGGGGATGATCCGCTTGGAGATCATGAGGCGACCTCCACCGCGGTGCGCAGGTCGATGGCCCCGGTGTAGTAGGCCTTCCCGATGATCGCCCCGTACAGGCCGGCGGCCTTGAGCGCCGCCACGTCCTCGATGTCGGACACCCCGCCGGAAGCGATCAGGCGGATGGACAGGTTCCGGGTCATGTTTTCATACAGTTCCCGGTTCGCGCCCTCCAGCATCCCGTCCCGGGAAATATCCGTGACGATGACGGTGGACACGCCGATTTCCTCCATCCTGCGGCAGAAGGAGAAGGCGTCCAGGCTGGACTGCTCCGTCCATCCGCGGATGGCGACCTTGCCGTCCCGGATGTCGACGCCCACGGCGATCCTATCGCCCCAGCGGCGCACGGCCTGCTCGGCAAAGGAAGGATCCGTCACCGCGGCCGTCCCCAGGATCACCCGGTCCACCCCGGCGTCCTCCAGGTACACGCGGATGGTTTCCATCGTGCGGATGCCGCCGCCGACCTCCATCAGCAGAGAGGAGCCTTCCTTGAGCTTCCGGATCAGGTTCAGATTGGCGGTGCGGCCGTCGCGGGCCCCCTCCAGGTCCACCACATGGACGGCCTTCGCGCCCTTTTGGGCAAAGGCCTCCATCAGTTCCTGGGGACGCTCGGAATACACCGTCATTTCCCGGTAGTCGCCCTGCCGTAAACGCACGGCTTTCCCTTCGTACAGGTCGATCGCTGGTAAAATCAGCATGTGAAATCCTCCGTTTCCGCAAACGCTTTGAGTATTTTAAGACCGACAGCACCGCTCTTTTCCGGGTGGAACTGGCAGCCCATGACGCAGCCCCGGCCGACGGCGGCGGTGATTTCCGCCCCGTACTCGGTGGTGGCCAGAAGGCTGCCAGCGCAGTCCGTTCCGTGGAAGGAATGGACGAAATAGACCTGTTCCCCGTCCCGCACGTCCCGAAACAGCGGGTGAGGCCGGACCAGGCGCAGCCCGTTCCAGCCGATCTGGGGCAGTTTGAGGGAAGGCGGCACGGCCGGCCGCATGGAGACCACCCGGCCCGGGATCAGGCCCAGCCCCCGGTGGAACCCGAACTCCTCCCCTTCGTCAAACAATAGCTGCATCCCAAGGCAGATGCCTAAGAGCGGCTTTCCCCTTTGGGCGGCTTCCTGGACGGCCTCGTCCAGCCCCGTCGCCCGGAGCTTGTCCGCCGCGTCCCCGAACGCGCCGACCCCCGGCAGGACGATCCGGTCCGCCGAGAGGATTTCCTCCCTGTTCCCGGTCACCCGGACCTCATGGCCGATATAGGCAAACGAGCTCTTCAGGGAAAAGAGGTTGCCCACCCCGTAGTCCACGATGGCGATCATGAAAGCACTCCTTTGGTGGAGGGGATTTCCCCCGCGAAGTCCGGGTCCACGGACACGGCTGTCCGGAGCGCCCGGGCCACGGCCTTGAAGGCCCCTTCGATGATGTGGTGGGAATTCTGGCCCGCTAGCTGGCGGACGTGGAGGGTCATCCCGCCATTGCGCGCCAGCGCGATGAAAAATTCCTCCGTCAGCTCCGTATCAAAGGTGCCCACCTTCTGGGCGGGGATATGGAGGTCCCCGTAAAACCCGCCCCGGCCGGAGAGGTCCACCGCGGCCAGGATCAGGGCCTCGTCCATCGGCAGAGTGACGTCCCCGTAGCGGCGGACGCCCCGCTTTTCTCCCAGGGCCTCCCGGAAGGCTTCGCCCAGGGCGATCCCGATGTCCTCGACGCTGTGGTGGTCGTCCACATTCGTATCGCCCTGGCAGCACAGGCTCAGGTCAAAGGCCCCGTGGCGGGCGAACAGGGTCAGCATGTGGTCCAGAAAGCCCACCCCGGTCTGAATGTCGCTTTTCCCCGTCCCGTCCAGGGTCAGGGTGAGGCGGATGTCCGTCTCCGCCGTTTTCCGGCTGATGTCACTTTTCCGCATGGGGGACCCTCCCTTCGCTCAGGACTTCGGTCAGGGCGCCTTTGAGCGCCTCCATCTGCCCCATCGTCCCGATGCTGATCCGATTATAATCCCTGATGCGCGGGCTGTCAAAGTGGCGCACCAAAATGCCCTTCTCCCGAAGGGCTATGTACAGGGCTTCCCCGCTCATTCTGTCTGATTTGGCAAAGACAAAGTTGGTCCTGGAGGGAAGGACGAAAAAGCCCAGCTCCCGGAGCATGTTTTCCGTCCAGCTCCGGGTTTCCCCGATCACGCGGCAGCGCTCCTTCACCTGGTCCTGGCGTTTGAGCACCTCGAGCCCCAGGGCCTGGGTCATGCTGTTGACATTGTAGGGGGCGACCGCGTTGCGCAGGGTGTTGAGGTCCCGGATCAGGTCCTCGCCGCCGAAGGCAAAGCCCAGCCGCGCCCCGGCCAGGGAGCGGGACTTGGAAAACGTCTGCACCACCAGGAGATTGGGATATTTCCGCACCAGCGGGGCGCAGCTTTCGGAGCCAAAGTCCACGTAGGCTTCGTCCACCACCGTCAGTTGGTCCGGGTGGTCCGAAAGCCACTGTTCGATTTCCCCGCGGGCCAGGGCCATGCCGGTGGGGGCGTTGGGGTTGGCCAGGAAGAGGGTGCCCCGCTTCCCTTCATAGTCGGACAGGGCCAGCGAAAAATCCTCCCGCAGGGGAACTTCCTCATAGGGCACCCGGTTCGCATCCGCCGCCACCCGGTAAAAACCGTAGGTGACGTCCGGGAACAGGGCGGGCGTTTCCTCGTCGCAGAAGGTCATGAAGGCCAGGTTCAGCGCCTCGTCCGACCCGTTGCAGGCCAGGACTTCCCGGCCCGACAGGCCGTACACCCCGCCCATCGCCTGCCGGAGCTCCGCGCTCTCCGGGTCGGAATAAAGCTGAAAAGGCCGGCATTTCCGGAAGGCTTCCTTCAGCACTTCCTCGTCCACCGGGAAGGGAGACTCGTTGGTGTTCAGCTTGATGTATGTCCGGCCGGCCGGCTGCTCCCCCGGCACATAGGGGATCAGGTCCCGGTAGCGGGCGGAAAGAAAGCGGCTCATCCCTTTACGTCCTCCGTTCGGATCAGGGCACTGCGGGCGTGGCCCGTCAGGCCCTCGGTATTGGCGAACAGGGCTACGTCCTTGGCCACCCTGGAAAGCGCCTCGCGGGTAAAGTAGGTGTACTGGGTCTTTTTCACAAAGTCGTCCACGGAGAGGGGACTGGAAAACCGCGCCGTCCCGCTGGTGGGCAGGGTATGGTTCGGCCCGGCCAGGTAATCCCCCAGGGCCTCGGGGCAGTTCCTTCCCAGGAAGACGGAGCCGGCGTGCCGCACCTCGTCCAGCCAGTCAAAGGGATGCTCCACGCACAGCTCCAGGTGCTCCGGCGCGATCTCGTTGGCGATGTCGATGGCGGTGTGCAGGTCCTCCGCGACGATGATCTTCCCGTTGTCGTCGATGGACGCCCGGGCGATGTCCGCCCGAAGCAGCCGGGGCAGCTGCAGCTCGATTTCCGCCTGTACGGCGAGGGCCAGCTTCATGCTGTCCGTCACCAGGACGGCGGCCGCCAGCTTGTCGTGCTCCGCCTGGGACAAAAGGTCCGCCGCCACGTGCCGTGGGTCCGCCCCCTCGTCCGCCACCGCCAGGATCTCGCTGGGCCCAGCAATCATGTCGATGGACACCGTTCCGAACACCTGCTTCTTGGCCTCGGCCACAAAGGCGTTGCCCGGGCCGACGATCTTGTCCACCTTGGGGACGGACTGGGTGCCATAGGCCAGGGCGGCGATGGCCTGGGCCCCGCCGACCTTGAAGATCCTCGTCACCCCGGCCTCCCGGGCCGCGCAGAGGATCGCCCCGTTCACCTTCCCGTCCAGGCCGGGCGGGGTGGTCATGTAGACCTCCGGGCAGCCGGCGATTTTCGCCGGAATGCAGTCCATCAGCACCGTGGAAGCCAGGGGGGCCGTGCCGCCGGGCACATAGACGCCGACCCGGTCGATGGGGATCACCTTCTGCCCCATCACCACGCCGGGCCGGTCGTTCAGGATAAAGGAGTTGCGCTTCTGGCAGGAGTGGAAGGCACGGATGTTGTCCGCCGCGACCTTGAGCACCCGGAGGAATTCCGGATCCGCCTTCCGGACGGCCTCCTCCATTTCCTCCGGCGTGACCTCGAGCGCACTCAGCTTCACCTTGTCAAAGTGCTCCGTCAGGCAAAAGAGGGCCTCGTCCCCGTCCCGCTTCACCTGGGCCAGGATCTCCGAAACGGCCTGGGCCACCGGGAGCTTGGGCTCTACCCGGCGGAAGATCTCGCTGTTTTCCACTTCCCCGTATTTCATGATGCGGATCATGGCTTATCCTTCCTTTCCGGCCAGCTTGGTTACCAGCTGGTCCACCTGTTCTTTGCGGAAAAAATAGCTGGCCCGGTTGGCAATCAGCCTGGCGCTTAAGGGCACGATGGTCTCCAGGATCTCCAGGTGGTTCTCCCTAAGGGTCGAGCCCGTCTCCACGATGTCCACGATCACGTCGCTCAGCCCGATGATCGGGGCAATCTCGATGGACCCGTTCAGGTGGATGATGTCGATATCCCGGCCCTTCTTGGCGTAATGCATCCGGGCGATGCAGCTGAACTTGGTCGCCACCCGCAGGGTCTTTTTATCGTCCTGATACACCCCCGCCGGCCCGGCCACGCACATGCGGCACTTGCCCGTATCCAGGTCGGCCAGCTCGTAGACGTCCGGCTCGTATTCCAGCAGGATGTCCTTGCCGGCCACCCCGATGTCCGCCGCCCCGCGCTCCACGTAGATCGGCACGTCCGAGGGCTTGGCCCAGAAATACCGGACGGACAGGTCCGGGTTTTCAAAAATCAGCTTGCGGCTTTCCGACAGCACCTCCGGGCAGGGATAGCCCGCCCGGGCGAAGCGCTCGTACACCTTCTCCCCCAGCCTGCCCTTGGGCAGGGCAATGCTAAGCGTCATACTCGATCTCCCCGCTTTCTGTCAGAATCGCCGTGCGGGCAAAGCGCCGCTTTTCCGGCCGGGTCTTTTGGGCGCTGACGGTCAGCCCCTGGGCCTGCAGGGCCCGGACCGCCCGGAACACCGCGCCCGCGCCGGCGCTTTCCGGGTAGATCAGCAAAACGTCCGCGTCCGGGGCACCGGGCTCCTCCAGCCGCTCCAGGGTATCCAGATACACCGCGAAGCCCACAGCGCGGGAGGAGCGGCCCATTTTCCGCATCAGCAGGTCGTACTGGCCGCCAGCGATCACCCGCTCCGGGATGCCGCCCACATAGCCCTGGAAGATCAGGCCGTTGTAATAGGCCGGATCGTTGACCACCGAAAAGTCCAGCCGGATCATCGGGTCGGCCTCCGAGCCTGAAAGGGCGTCCGTCACCTGTTTCAGCTCCATCGCCTCCGCCTCGCAGCCCAGGGCGCACAGGCGGGGCAGGACCTCCTCCGGCGTTCCCGACAGGGAGGCCAGGGCCGCCAGCCGCTCCGCCGCTTCGGCGGGGGCTCCCTCCCGAAGGCAGAGGCTCCTGATTTCGTGGGCGCTCTTCCGGGAAAGACAGGAAAGGGCTTCCTTCTCGCTTTCCCCGGACAGGCCGGCCTCGCGGATCAGCCGCCCGGCCGCCCCCAGGTGGGACAGGGCCAGCACGCTGTCGGGGCTTACGCGCCTCAGGCTCTCCGCCGCCAGCGTCACCACCTCGGCCAACTGGTAGCCGTCCACCGCGCCGATGCACTCGACCCCGGCCTGCATGATCTCCCTGAAGGAGCTGGAATAGCCCGCCACCCGGTAGACGTTTTCCTGATAATAGACTTTCTGGATCGCCCCGGGCTCGTCCCGCCCGGAACGGACGATGGACAGCGTCACGTCCGGCTTTAAGGCCAGGAGCTTTCCGTCCGT
>DGRV01000068.1:12942-26720 GCA_002391225.1 Christensenella sp. UBA4379 | reverse complement strand
TCGTATTCCTCAAACTTGCGCATCCTGAACTGGGCATAACCGTACTGCCGGTACAGGGCGCGCAGCCCGAAAAGGATCTTTTCCTCGTTCTTGAGGATCCCGCTGTCCCAGTTCATGCTTTTCCTTCCGCCTTTTTGCTTTTTTCGATGGCCCTGCGGTACCCGCCGGCCCCATATACCAGGCAGCGGTTGACCCGGCTGATCGTCGCCGAGCTGACCCCGGTCCGCGCCGCCACCTCCTGATACTTCATGCCCCCGTCCAGAAGGGTGGCCACCTCCAGGCGCTGCGCCATGTCCTGCAGCTCCTTGACCGTGCACAGGTCCTCAAACAGCTCGTAACATTCCTCCACGCTGTCCAGCCTCAGCAGGGTCTCAAACAGCCTGTCCGTCGCCCCGTTCCGAATCACGCTCATGCTTTCCCGTTCCTCCCTAATCGTGGTAACGTTTCGCATTGTATCACGTTAGCGTGATAAAGTAAATGGAGGGAACGCTTCGTGTTCCGACCAGATTAAACACAAAGAACCCGCCCAAGGCGTCCCCCCTTCCGGGGCTTGCCTGAGGCAGGTTCTGGATGGATTCTGACAATCAGTTTTCGCTGGTTTCAGCGGTTTCGGCAGGCTGTTCTTCCGGCTGGGGAGCGGCGGGTTCTTCTTTTGCTTCCGCCTGTTTTTCCTCCGCCAGCTTCTTTTCCTTTTCCGCCTGACGGTTCAGCCGGTCGCTGCGGGCCATCATTATCAGGGCGGCGATGTCCACCACGCCCTCGACCACCATGGCAATGCCGATGAACAGGGTGGTATTGTTCTTGAGGATCTCCGTCACAATCAGGATGCCGAACACCAGCGAAACCGCGCAGGGAAGCAGAAACAGCCACCAGCGCTGATGGCCCAGCCGGCCCATGTCCATCGCCGTCTGGAACTTCATATAGCCCCCCGCCAGCAGCAGCAGGCCCCAGACGTGGTCCGTCAGCAGATCCAGTTCAAACAGGGCCAGCACCGCCAGCGTAGCGGCGATCATCGCCCCCGTCAGGGTATAACCCCTGGCTGCTTCCTCCGCAGGCATTTTCAGGTATTTCCAGAACGAGATCACCGCGTACCCCAGCAGGACCGCGAAAATCGCCCAGCGGGTAAACTCCGCCATCCAATCCGGACGTACCAGCAGAAGCACCCCGGTCACCAGATACAGGATAATCGCCAGGATGCCGGTCAGTTTTTCTTTTTTCGGCGGCTGAAACGCTGCGGATGCCATACAGCAACACTCCTTTGATAATTTCTGTTCCGCCTGATTATAGCATACAAACCGCCAACCGCACAAGCGACAGAAGAAAATATCCCTGTAAAATCGTCCTTGCAAATCAGGAAAAGATGCGCTAAAATCATTTTATCTCTTGTCGGAAGGATGATTTTTTTGAAAAGCTTTGCGGAATGTCTGACGGAAGCCCGTCAGGCGGCTGGAATGACCCAGGCGGAACTGGCGGACGCCCTTCATGTAGCCCGGAATACCATCAGCGGATGGGAGCATGGGCGCTCTACTCCCGGGATCGAAGTGATCCGGCAGATCAACGGCATCCTGAACTGCGACCTGCTGAAAGACGCAGCTTCTGACCAGCTTCCCGAAAACGCTGAGGAATCGGTCCATACAGAACCATCGGACACCGCGGACAGCGGGGAGACAGCCGAGCCGGCCGTTCCCTCGCCCGCAGCCTCGGAAACCACGAAAACCGTCCGGAAGCTCGCTCTTTGGAAGATTCTGGTCCCCATCGTCCTGCTGGCGGCAATCGTCACAGCCGCCATATTGCTGACCCGGGGCCCCGGCAGCGGCAAGGGCGAATACCGTGACCCGCAGGGCGTCGTATACCGTCCGGAAGACTACGCCGCCGTCAAACCCCGTCAGGAGGGCAAACCCTATATTTCGATCGCCCGGCGGCTGGACAACAACGAAAGTCTCCAAATGTACACCTTCATTTTCACAGAAGACCAGGGTTTCCCTGTGAAAGTTCAAAAGCTGGATTACATTTACTTTAAAGATGATTATTCCATCATGGCGGCTACCATGACCGCCAAGCAGCTGGCCGACCAGGGAGAACCCGTTGACCTCCCGCCCTACGGAACGTTTGATTTTATCGGCGGTTTTCCGGCCAACAACAGGTTCGTGGGCGTCGGCATCGAGTTGTATGTACAGGACGAAAGCGGGGAAGTCCTCTCCTTCACCAGCTATCAGGAGCTCACAAAAAACTGATCGGTCTCCTCTCCTTGATTGTCGTTTCCGGTTAAAAACAAATACCGTTTTTTCCAGCGTCGCGAATCGCGACGCTTTTTTGCGCGAATGTCACGAATTGCGACGTTACTTTTTCGGACTTTTATGCTATGATAAAAGAAGTAAAACTATGCAAAGACGGAGGAACTGAATGATGACACGAACCGGAAAAAGATTCTTGTGGGTAGTGCTTGGTTTGACACTAGCCCTGGCGTTTTTCTGCGGCTCGGCAAGCGTCGCTGAAAGCGGAACGTCCGGAAATTTTTCCTGGACACTGGATGATAATGGTGTGATGACGATCACGGGCGAAGGAGAAATATTATCTTCTTCCGGTTTTGCCAGTACAATCAAAAGAGCTACAACATTAATCATTGGAGAAGGGATAACGAGATTACCATCCAGTTTATGTAAAGAAGCTGTTAATCTTATCAGTGTTTCTTTGCCAGATACCGTGAACAAAATTGGAGATATGTTGTTTTTAGGATGTTCTAATCTTAAAAACGTCAGGCTATCAAACGGACTGACTTCCTTAGGACAAAGTACTTTTGCAAGATGTTCTTCTCTTGAGAATATTTTCATCCCTGAAGGAATAACCGAAATAGGAACCTATGTCTTTTCATCATGTACTGCTTTGAGAGAAATTGATCTCCCTGACAGCATTGTTAAAATTGATACCAGTGCGTTTGATGGCTGCACAGCTTTACGAAAAATAAAATTGCCGGCTCATTTATCAACGTTGAATATGCATGTGTTGGAAGACTGCACAAGTCTTGAAACAGTTATATTCCCGGAAGATTTAACCAAGATAGGTCAATTCGTTTTCTCCGGCTGCACTGGGTTAAAGAAAATCATTTTACCACATAGCGTAGAAGAAATCGGTCTTTGGGCATTCAGCAAATGCACTAACATTTCCGATGTTTTTTATCAGGGAACAGCTGATGAATGGGCGGCGATTGCCATTGACTCCAGCAATACGGCCATTATTAATGCAGCAAAGCATTTTCTATCACACAGCGGCGCCTGCGGGACAAACCTGACATGGACATTATATGATAACGGTACACTGATGATCAGCGGCGCCGGTTCCATGACATCTTGTCCCTGGAGCGCCTATGCCAGCAATATTCAGCATGTAACTCTGGAAACCGGTATCACCGATATATGTCCAGATGCTTTCAATCTCTGTTCAAACTTATCAAGTATTATCATTCCTGACAGCGTGATAAGCATCAGTGAGCGAGCTTTTGCCAATTGTAGACATCTCACTTCTGTTACCATTCCGGATAGCGTGACAAACATCGGCGAATGCGCTTTCCTTGGCTGCAACAGTCTGAACAAAATCATCTTTCCAGATTACCTGAACAGCATAGGTTCCGAAGCTTTTTCAGGCTGCAGCAGCCTAACGAGCATTAGTATTCCTGACGGTGTTACAAGCATTGTATCTTATTTGTTTTCTGATTGCAGCAGTCTGATAGAAATCATAATTCCGAACAGTGTCATTGAGATAGGGAAATCCGCCTTTGAAAGATGTTCCAGTCTGACAGATATCACAATTCCAGACAGTGTCACCCAGATTGGGGAATCTGCCTTTAAAAGCTGTTCCAGCCTGACAGAAATTGTCTTGCCGGATCACCTGACTTTCTTGGACAGAAATGTGTTTTTCGAATCCGGGCTGACACATATCACTCTCCCGGGCAGCCTATCAACGTTCGATCAATCCTTCTTCAAATGCCAGAGCCTAACCAGCGTTATCCTTTCAGAAGGGATTACAGCGGTTGGAGATTTGGCTTTTGAATTCTGCGAGCATCTGACAGACGTTACACTTCCGGAGAGTCTATCCAGAATCGGCAACTGGGCTTTCTGCCACTGCAAATCTTTGAAGAACATCAACCTTCCTGACGGCGTTACTAATATTGGTAAGTACGCTTTTTCAGATTGTCCAGAATTAGTAGCCATCACTATTCCAAACGGCGTGACAAACATCGGGGAGAGCACTTTTTCCGGCTGCAGCAGCTTGACTTCCATCAACATTCCTAACAGCTTGACAAGCATCGTCGAGAGAACTTTTTCCGGCTGCAGCAGCCTGACCTCTATCAATATTCCGAATGGTGTGACAAGTATCGGTATGTATGCGTTTAACGGTTGCAGCGGCATGACTTCTATCATCATTCCGGACAGCGTGACAACGATTGATTATTGCGCTTTTTACGGATGCAGCAGCCTGACTGAACTTCATATTCCTAATAGCGTTACTCTACCTGACATCGATCAGTTTTTTGATGGTTGCAGCAGCTTGACCTCTATCACCATTCCGGACAGTATGAAGAGCTGGGGTCCTCAAGGTTTTTCCGATTGTATAAACCTAACTGAAATCCATATCTATCATTGTAATTCTCTTGCCTACCAAGCAATGGTGTCTTCTGGTTACACCAGCCTCCTGAAAATTGAAGAACACTCCTGGAGCGAACCCGTTTACACTTGGTCAGAGGACCATTCATCTTTAGCGGCCGTCCATTCCTGTGAAAACTGTGAAGACATTACAGAAACCGAGACGGTTCCTTCCTCTGTGGAAGTTCTGACCCCTTCCACCTGCACAGTACAGGGAGAGGGCGTCTATACCAGCGCGGCGTTTGAGAACGAAGCCTTCTCTGCGCAGACGATCAACGCTCCGCTGCCGCTGGCAGAACATATACCATTCATCCATGAAGGTTTTCCCGCCACCTGTACAGAGGAAGGGCTGACCGATGAAATCTTCTGCGATGAGTGTGGTACCCCCCTTCAGAACCCTGAACCCATCCCGGCCCTTGGCCATGACTGGCAGAGGACGGCGAGCGCCTGGGCGGAAGACGGCTCCTCCTGTCTTATGACGCTGACCTGCGCACGCTGCGGCGAAACCGCGGAAGCGGAGGCATATGTGTCCGCCGAGGCGGAGGAAAACACCTCCTGCACCAAATGGGCCTGGACAACTTTCACAGCAAGCCTGACCTACGACGAAATGACCTTTAATGACACGATGATGCTCCAGAATGTGGAACCTATTCCACATGCACCGGAGATTATCTCCCCTGTTGCTCCTACCTGTACCGAATCCGGCCTGACGGAAGGCCAGCGCTGCAGCGTCTGCGGGGAAATCCTGGAGGCACCGGAAATCGTCCCAGCTCTGGGGCATGAATGGCAGCTGAGCAGCGCCGTCTGGGCAGAAGACGGCTCCGTCTGTACGTTCACCCTCCTCTGCGGCCGGGGCGCAGAAACACAGACCCTGGAAGCAAACGTCACTGCAAACGCGGAAGAGAATACCTCTTGCACCGAATGGGCCCAGACCACTTATACCGCCAGTGTAATCATCGACGGACAAACACTGACCAATACGAAACAAATCCAGGATGTGGAGCCTGCGCCGCACCAGGTAGTGGTGGTTCCGGCTGTCGCACCGACCGACCGCGAACCAGGATATACCGAAAAGCAATACTGTTCATTATGTGGGTTAGTATTAGTTCAATCAGAAGAGATACCTGCCCTGTGGAGCTATTCGGACGACGGATTAACCGTGACTGCATACAATGGCACGGAAACTGATCTGACTATTCCTGAAGAGGTCACAGCTCTCAGCACCAACCTTTTCCAGAACAATACAAGCATTACTTCTCTCCGGATTCCGGAGGGAGTAACAACCATAGGTGCTCTAACCTGCTTCCAGGCAACCAACCTGAGAGAAGTCTGGCTGCCGGACAGCCTCACGAATATCTCCTCCCGTACCTTCCATAATGTTCATGCGGTATTCCACGCAAATGCCGGAAGTCCAAGCTCCAAAGCCCTCTCTTATTTGAAATTCAATTTTACGGACTCGAATGGCTGGACACTGATCTACTCCATCAAATCAGCCACCGCTGCACCTACAGCGGTAAGTATCGTCAACATTCCCGATACAGTCGAAACCAGCCTGACCGTCCCGGCGGACATCGTCGGCGTTCCGGTCACGGAACTCCAGAGCCTGGCGGTTGCCAATCATGCCGCCCTCACCGAAGTCCATCTGCCAGACAACCTGGTAACCATTGCAGCAGACGCTTTTGACGATTGTCTGGATGGGCTGACCATTTACAGTTCTGCAGCCGCACCTGCTCGCGCCTGGGCGCAGGAGAACGGCTTTGCCTGGGCCCATGAGGCGCACCAGCCAGAGATCCTGCCCGCTGTCGCGGCCACTTGTACGGAAGACGGTCTGACAGAAGGCAGCTGGTGCCCGGAATGCGGCGAAATCCTGACTGTCCAGGAAGTCATTCCCGCGCTTGGCCACGACTGGAGTACAGTGACCTACACCTGGGCGGAGGACAACAGCACGGTGACCGCCTCCCACGTCTGCGCCCACAACGCGGAGCATACGGAAACAGAAACAATGCCTGCCTCGGCAGCCGTTACAAAACAGCCCACCTGTGAAGAAAACGGTGAAACCACCTATACCAGCGGAGCATTTGAAAATCCCGCTTTCTCTGTGCAGACCAAAGTCGTTGCGAACATCACTTCCCTGGGGCATGACTGGAGCGACATCACATACACCTGGGCGGAAGACAACAGCACAGTAACCGCCTCCCGCATCTGTGCCCACAATCCGGATCATACCGAAACCGAAACTGCCATTGTAACCCAATATATTGTTTCCCCCACGGAAACATCGGAAGGCTCCTGCGAATGGATCAGCAATCCTTATGAGAATGAGGCTTTCGTTCAGCAGACAAAGTCTGTCACCATCCCCGCGCTGAACACCCTCTCTATCCTGCGGATTCCCGCTGGGGTTCAGACCATTGAAGAGGAAGCCTTTGAAGGCGTGCCTGCCCAGGCGGTACTCATTCCGGATGGCTGTACAGCCATCGGCAGAAAAGCTTTCGCCAGCTGCACCAATCTACTGTATGTCCGCATTCCTGCCAGCGTGACATCCATCGCGGCGAACGCCTTCGACGATTGTCCAACGGTCATCATTGATCGGATTAACTGATGAACTTCTTTTCCATCAATGTCAATCCCGGCAAATATTTCAAACCATATTGCACAGCGTCGCGAATCGCGACGCTGTTTTGCGCGAATGTCACGAATTGCGACGTTACTTTTTCGGACTTTTATGCTATGATAAAAGAAGTAAAATTATGCAAAGACGGAGGAACTGAATGATGACGCGTACAGGAAAACGGTTCTTGTGGGTACTGCTTGGGCTGACTTTGACCCTGGCGCTTTACTGCAGTGCAGCAACTGCAGAGAGCGGGACATGGGGAAAGCTTAACTGGTCACTCAACAGCTCTGGTGTGCTCACAATATCAGGCACCGGTGCAATGAATGATTTAGTTAAAAAGACTGATATGATGACTACAGCTTCCAGTGATGCCTGGCGCGCATCCATATCCAGCATTAAGCAGGTAATCATTCAAGAAGGCGTAACTTCTATTGGACAGTACGCTTTTTCAAATTGTACAAATATCACATCCATATCGCTTCCCAATACCCTTCGGCAGATCGGTGACGATTCTTTCTATTTTTGTTCAAGTTTATCAAGCATCTCTTTCCCGGATAGTGTGGTTTCGATCGGAGACTACGCTTTCTTCAGGAACCACGCTTTAACAGATATATGGCTGCCTGATAGCATCACATCTCTTGGACTATCTTGCTTCTATGAATGCAATAATCTAAAAACTGTTCGTTTGCCAGCGAATCTAAAGTCTATTCCCAACAGAGCTTTTCAGGTGTGCCGAAAGCTGGAAACTGTCATCTTTCCAAAAGCACTGACAAGAATTGAAGAATATGCATTTTCTGCTTGTAATAGCTTAACCGATGTAATCCTGCCCGATACATTGACATATATAGGTAAATATGGCTTTTCCGGCTGCAGAAGTATAACAAATCTTGAATTGCCTTCACAATTAGGGTTGGCGCAAGGGGCCTTCTATGCTTGCTCTGGTTTAACAAATATAGCTATTCCAGCTCGCATATCACAGCTTGGCAAGGAGACGTTCGCAGGGTGCACAAGTCTTCTCTATATCACCATTCCAGCAACCGTTACATCTATTGACAGCAGCGCTTTTACAGACTGTAGTCCTGATCTGACCTTATTGGTTGAATCGGGAAGTGCCGCCGAGCAATTTGCTATTGATAATCAATTAAAATTTGCTTATATAGGGACTGTCGTCACACCATCCCCGATAACCCCAACCCCTTCCGTTCATCCTACTCTAACGCCAACCCGTACGCCAACCATTCCCCCAACAAAAACGCCTGTCGCCACTTTAACACCAACAAAAACACCTATTTTAACGGCTACACCAACATCAGTTCCAACAAGTACTCCCACAACTGCTCCGACATCCATACCAAGTACAATGATTTCCGGCACCATTGCGAATGGAGCTATTCATTGGTTTTTTGATACAACAAACAACAATCTCATTCTGGAAGGAACTGGCAGCATTCCATATGGCGCTTTTGCAGGCTCTTTTCAGTATAAAAATCATGTGAAATCTATAGAAATCCGTGAAGGCATTCAGGAAATTGGCGCATCGTCTTTTTCACAGATGAATCAATTAACATCTGTGACTATTCCGTCCAGTATTACTTCCATTGGCAACAGTGCTTTTGATTATTGCACAAAACTTATATCAGTGAATATCGCACCTGGGCTGCTTTCTATTGGCAACAATGCTTTTGATAGCTGCAGCGCACTTCCCTCACTTTCACTGCCGTCAACGGTACAAACAATTGGAGACGGCGCATTGAAAGGCTGTAAATCTTTAAGCACGTTTAACTTTCCTGCTAATATTCAAAGCATTGGAAACGGTTTGTTTCATGGATGTACCTCTCTTGATCACATCACAATACCGGAGAATATTTCCAGCATCGGCAAATACATGTTTTATGGCTGCAGTTCTTTGTCCATTTTGAATCTTCCATCTGGAATTCAGGAATTAAATGATTACTTTATTTTCGATTGCAACTCTCTTTCCAGCTTTTTTATTCCAGCAAGCATTACTGCCATCAGCGCAAATGCCTTTAGCGGATATAAGGGCACAATCTACGCAAAAGTCGATACAGTAGGTGCAATCACTTATGCTAAAATTTATGGAGGAACATTCCGCGATCCTGATTACCCTGTTACTTTTAAGGCAAAAAATACTTCCAGTTCAAACAGCGACATGGCCATTGACACAATTGATCCAGGTGTCGTTGATCTTTATGTTCCGAATGGCGTAACTTCTTTTTCATATGGTATTGTAAAAAAACACGATACTCTAAAGACCCTCTCTTTGCCACAAGCTTTTTCAGATATGAGTGGTTGTAATAATATTATTGAAATCACTATACGCGGAGGCACTTCTTGTGGTAATTATTCCGGTTTGACAGGCCTTAAGAAAATCAATCTGCCGGAAACAGTCACCGCTATTGACAATAATGCGTTCAAAGATTGCTCCAGTCTTGAAACTATTATTATTCCACCAAGTGTATCTAGCATCGGCTTGTATGCATTTTGGAATTGTACTTCTCTGAAAGAAATCCTGATACCATCTTCCGTGAGAACTGTGGGTCAATATGCCTTTAGAAACTGTTCTTCTTTAAAAAATGCAACAATACAATTTGGGCTAACAGAAATCGGAACGCAGGCATTTGAAGACTGCATCTCACTTTCTTCAATCAATATTCCTAATAGTGTTACAAGTATCGGGGGCGCTGCATTCCGCAATTGCAGTAATGCTAAAAAACTTACTCTTTCTTCCAAACTAACTGCTTTACAGCCGTACACCTTCTCCGATTGCAGCAGTTTGACTTATGTCAATATACCTTCCGATATTACTGTTATTGATCAAGCATTTACTGGCTGCTCTGGACTGATCGAAATTACACTACCCTCTACTATAACCACTATGAATGGCACATTTTCCGGCTGCACATCCCTCCGAGAGTTTACAGTACCATCTGGCGTAACAACAATCGGTGATAATACATTCAATGGCTGTTCCGGATTAACCTCCATATCTTTTCACAACAATATCACATCTATTAATTACTCTGCTTTTAATGGATGCAGTGGACTGATAGGTATCACGCTACCAAGCGGTTTAAAAAGCATTGGCAACATGGCATTCGATGGTTGTAAGGGATTAAAAACGTTATATCTGCCCAGTACGGTAACAAGTATCGGTCAATTTTGTTTTAGCAATTGCATATCATTAAAGAAAGTATATCTACCCCTTCTTCTGCGCAATATTGGAGAATATGCCTTTACAAATAGCAATGCTCAAGTTATAGACGCTATGTTCTATGTTCATAACGGCACCAATGCGCATACTTTCGCAATTGAAAACAGTCTCAAATATACGGTTATTTCATCAAGCATGGACATTCCAAACCGTTATAGCGAGATTAATCTGCAAACTAGCGCAACAGTACTCCAAGGACGTTCAGTCATTCTTTCCGGTGCATCCTTTCCTTCATTCACCATTACCTGGAAATCTTCGGATACATCAATAGCTACTGTCGACAGTAACGGTAAGGTAACCGGAATCAAACCAGGTTCTGTCACAATTACAGCATCAATCAATACCGGTGCTTCTGCCACTTGTAACGTTATAGTAACAGCCTCAAATGTTCTTATTTTGCCTAATCACACAAAAATGATCGAAAGCGAAGCTTTCGCCGGACTGACAAACGTGGACATCATCGTGATTCCCGCCAGCGTTACGTCTATCGCGGACGACGCTTTTGCGGGCAGCGACGTCATCATCAAAGCGCCTTCCAGCAGTTACGCATATCGCTGGGCGCAGAGCCACGGTTTCCAGGTACAAGCACCGTAATCATCATTCATGTCCAATCCGGCAAATTAAAACGGCCATTTTATCCGGTGTCGCGAATCGCGACGCTTTTTTGCGCGAATGTCACGAATTGCGACGTGACTTTTACAGCCTTTTTTGCTACAATTTGACGGTAACGAAATCTTGAATGAATACTTGCAAGGAGATCATGTCATGATGAAAAAAACAGCTTGTCTTTTATGCGCTTTCCTGGCAGTAATGATGCTGCTCAGTCTGTCCGCTGAATCACTGGCAGAAAATGAGGAGGTTTATATTCCGGTATCTCTTTCCCGCTATCATGTGTCTACCCTGGACGAGATCTGGGACAAGCTGTTTTACCTGACCATCAAAGTGGACAGCATCCCCACCTATAACAATCCCTTTGACCCCAATGATCCGTGCCCCATTCTGATGACAGACGATGCGGACGTTGAATTCTGGTTCCGGAACGGGCAGGGAAACCCCTTCGTACCGGATTGGTTTTACGTAAATTTCCACATCTCAGACGGCGGCTGGGTAGAATTACCAGTGAATAGCAGCGGTTACGCTATGTATAACTCAGAGGGCTATAAGTATCCGATGGGTGGTGGACCATGGTATGGTCCCCGAGTACTCTATACCCGGTATAACATTGATGATCCTGGCGACCCCGCCTGGCATGCGCTCAGTAACTTCGTTGCTGGTAAAACCTATGAAGATGGCACCTCCGTGATCCTCAGTTTTGCCAATTCAGGTCTGATCATGTCGGTTGACTACGTCATGCCGGATATGGATTATTTCCGCCTGCCGGCAGAAGGGGCAAAAACCTCCGTCACCTACCGGACCAATGCTTATCCCGTCAAAGCCGACGAAGGAACCCCGAAGGAGAGAATACTGTATTATCTTCTCTATGATCTGTCCAAGCACGAAGCATTGGAAACCATCGATTATCATATTTCTGACGTATGCACAGAATATCCAACCGGCAACAATATCCGGACAATCCTGACCCAATGGCTGAACCTGGAAAAAAATAACCTGTTGTCTTATATCATCGCTTATGCTGTCACGGACGAAGACGTATACGCGATCACCTATATGCCGCAGGACAGGAGAGGTTGGAAACCGGATCTCGCTAGAGGGGGCATTTTTTTCCGCAATGACCATCTGACAGCGCAGGCAGCCTGCACTCAAGAACACCCGTTCGACACGTACTGGTATACTAATGGAAAAAGGACTCCTGCCAGATTGGGACTGAAGCCCTTTACACAGTTTGCAACGTCTCCCCGTGTCTTAAAGTGAACCATCCCCTGCCGGTGCCCCTCTGCCATCCCACTTCCGGCTTTTCACGCATCATGAGAACCCCCGGCTCCGCATTTAAGCAGAACCGGGGGTTCTCTATTCAATTACGCATTACGAATTACGCATTATGCATTCTTAAAGTACCTGCCTGTTCAATATGCTCTCCCTGGCGTTCTTCACGTGCTCGATGGTCAGGCGTTCGGCTTCCGCGCCGTCGTGGGCGGCGATGGCTTCGCAGATGGCGCGGTGCTCGGCCAGGGACTGCTGGGCGCGGCTCTTGGCGGAGACGGATACGCGGCGGTATTTGAGGAGCTTGCGGTGCAGAGGCTCCAGGGTGTCCCGCATGGCGTTGCTGCCGCACAGGGCGTAGATGGTCTGGTGGAAGCGGCTGTCCTGGTTTTTGATGCTGTCCGCGTCGGACTTGGCCGTATAGAACTCCTGGAGCTCCACGATCTCCCGCAGGGTGCGGATGTCCTCCTCGGTGGCGCGTTCAGCGGCCCAGCGGGCCGCCAGGCCCTCCAAACGCAGGCGGATCTCGCTGATATCGGCGATGTCCTGGCGGCTGATGCCGACCACGCGGATGCCCTTGCTGGTCAGGTCCACCAGATGCTCCTGGTCCAGGCGGCGCACCGCCTCGCGGATGGGCGTGCGGCTGACCCCCAGCTGCTCAGAGAGCCTGCTCTCCGTCAGGATCTCGTCCCGTTCGTACACGCCGGAGAGGATGTCCATCTCCAGCCGCTCAAACACCTGGTCAGCAATCGAAATCATCTTATGTTCCATAGGATCGTTCCTTTCAGGACCTGCGGAGCTTTCCGCCGGTCAGTTCGTCGATTTTCCTCTCCATTTCGGTCGCGGACATGGCGGCCTGGCGGCCTTCGTCGTACAGCCCGTCGATCCATTCCTTCAGGGACACGACCAGCGGATCCTGCTTGGACACCGTGTCTTCCCCGGTCAGCTGATAGTTTTCGTTGATCCAGTAAGCGATGCCGGCCAGGCCGGAGGTCTTGGAGATCATGACGGAGGCCGGGCGGTTCAGGAGCTTCTTGGTGTTAAAGATGTTGTAGATCTCCTCGTCCTTGAGCAGGCCGTCGGCGTGGATGCCGGCGCGGGTGACGTTGAAGTTCCTGCCGACGAAGGGCGTCATCGGGGGGATCTGATAGCCGATCTTCTTCTGGAAGAAGTTGGCGATTTCGGTGATGACGGTCGGGTCCATGCCGTCCATGCTGCCGCGCAGGGAAGCGTACTCAAAGACCATGGCCTCCAGGGGGATGTTGCCCGTCCTCTCCCCGATGCCCAGCAGCGAGCAGTTGACGGCGCTGGCCCCGTACAGCCAGGCGGTGGAGGCGTTGGCGACGGCCTTGTAAAAGTCGTTGTGGCCGTGCCATTCGAGATATTCGCTCTGCACGTCGGAATAGTGCTGCAG
>DGRV01000068.1:0-12808 GCA_002391225.1 Christensenella sp. UBA4379 | reverse complement strand
GTGTCGCAGGCGCGGATGCGGACGGGGATCCCGGCGTCCGCGCTCATCTTCATCAGCTCGTTGACGAAGGGGACGACGAAGCCGTAAAAGTCCGCCCGGGTGATGTCCTCCAGGTGGCAGCGGGGCATGACGTCCGCCTCAAAGGCCATGGCGACGGTTTCCAGATACTTTTCCATCGCCTGCTTTCGCGTCAGCTTCATCTTCTTGAAAATATGGTAGTCGCTGCAGCTGACCAAAATGCCCGTCTCCCGGATGCCCATGTCCTTGACGAGCTTAAAATCCTCCTTGGTCGCGCGGATCCAGGTGGTGATCTCCGGGAATTTGAGGCCCAGCTCCTGGCAGCGGCGGACAGCCTCGCGGTCCTTCTGGCTGTAGATGAAAAACTCCGTCTGCCGGATGATGCCGTACGGCCCGCCCAGCCTGCTCATCAGCTTGTACAGTTCGACGATCTCGTCCACCGTATAGGGGTCGACGGACTGCTGACCGTCCCGGAAGGAGGTATCGCTGATCCAGATTTCCTCCGGCATGCTCATGGGGGAACGGCGGTGGTTGAACTGCACCTTTGGCACGCTTTCATAATCATAAAGATCCCGGTACAGGTTCGGCTCCGCGACGTCCTGCAGGGGATAATGAAAATTCTTTTCTTCCAGCAGATTGGTTTTCGGGCTGATTTCGAGCATAGCGGTCTTCCTTTCGTCAGGATGAATGTATACAATTATACCCGGATAAGCGTTTTTGTAAAGCTGTGTACAAAGAAAATACAAAGTCCCCAAATGCAAAACGCCCTCAGGACAGGCCTGGGAGCGTTGCTATATCTCTACTATAAACAGTTCGATATAAAACCCGATAAGGGCTCAGACAATATTGCCGAGGGGGTGATCAGGGGGAGCCTTCCCCCTGATGATAATCCGCAGGACCGGCTTTGCCGGTTCGAGGAGTATTTTTGCGCAGCAGAATGATAGTCAGGAAGAGAAAGCATCCCCACTTCTGCGGAGCAAAAATACATACATTGCGGATTTGCCGCCCGGGAGTTCCGAAGGAACGAGAGGCAAATCCGTAAGGGGAAAGCGTGGGAAGGGGAAGAATTCCCCGTCCCAATACCAGTTCAGTCGCAGACTGAACTGTTTACATTTGGTCTACTTCCTCCTGCCCCAGCATGACGATCCCGCTGTGCTCGAAGACCTCTTCCGCCTTCTTCCCATCATCCAGCCGCAGGATCATGCGGGCGGTGCCCGGTTCGGCGGCCCTCAGGAAGGAGTACATGTATTCCACGGACAGCTTCGACTGCTCGATCACCGCCAGCAGCTCGGACAGGCCCAGGGGGCGGTCCGGCACGGCGGCGCAGATCACGTGGTTCACCTTGGCGATGTAGCCGTTTTCCCGGAGCAGGGCCAGAGCCTTGTCGATCTGGCTGCTGGTCACGATGGTGCGCACGATGCCAAAGCTCTGGGTATCGGCGATGGAAAGGGCCAGCAGATCGATGCCGCCCTTGCCGAGCAGCTCGGTCATGGCCCGCAGGGTGCCGGGATTATTTTCCAGAAAGATGGACAGCTGCTGAATAAACATATCTTTACCTCCTACTGTCTGTCATCAGTTCATATTTTTCGATTATCTATAACCCTCTTGGCTTTGCCTTCGCTGCGGGGCATGGACTTGGGCGCGTTGAGGGTGACCTTGGCGGAAATACCCACCACGGACTTGATCTGTTCGGAAATATAGCGACGCACGTTTTCGATGTGGCCGACGGTATCGGAGAACATCTCCTCGGTCAGCTCCACCTGGACTTCCAGGGTATCGGAGTTGTTCACTCGGTCCACCACCAGCATGTAGTGCGGGGCCACGCCCTGGGTCTTGATGAGGACGGACTCGATCTGGCTGGGGAAGACGTTGACGCCCCGGATGATCAGCATGTCGTCGGTGCGGCCGGTGATGCGGCTCATGCGGGCGAAGGTACGGCCGCATTCACAGGGCTTGTCCGTCAGGCTGCAGATATCGTGGGTGCGATAGCGCAGCATGGGCATGCCGGTCTTGGTGATGGTGGTGAACACCAGCTCGCCCTTTTCCCCGTAGGGAAGCGGCTCCCCGGTGGCTGGATTGATGATCTCGGCGATCACGTGGTCCTCGTTGATGTGCATGCCATGCTTTTCCAGGCAGTCGAACGCGACGCCGGGGCCGGCGATCTCCGTCAGGCCGTAAATATCGCAGGCGTCGATGCCCAGCAGCTCCTCCAGGTGCTGGCGCATGGCCTCCGTCCAGGGCTCCGCGCCGAAGCAGCCGGCCTTGAGCTTCAGGTCCCTGCCGGGCACCAGGCCCATCTCCCGGATGGTTTCGCCCAGGTAGGTAGCGTAGGAGGGGGTGCAGCAGAGCATCGTCACGCCCAGGTCCTTCATCATCATGATCTGGCGCTGGGTGTTGCCGCTGGACATGGGCACCACCATGGCCCCGATGCGGTCCGCGCCCTGGTAGGCGCCGAAGCCGCCGGTGAACAGGCCCAGGCCGTAGGCCACCTGCACCTTGTCGTCCCGGGTACAGCCGGCGGCCGTCAGGGTGCGGGCCATCATCTCGCTCCAGACGTCAATGTCGTTGCGGGTGTACCCGGCTACGATGGGCTTGCCGGTGGTGCCGGAGGAGCCCTGAATCCGCACGATTTCGGACTGTGGGCTGGCCAGCAGGTCGAAGGGATAATAATCCCGCAGGTCCGTCTTTTCCATGAAGGGGAGATATCTGAGATCATCCACGCTGCGGATGTCCTCCGGTTTGACGCCCTTTTCGTCCATCCGGGCCCGGTACATGGGCACGTTGTCATACTCCCGGCGGACCGTTTCCCGGAGCCTCGCGCTCTGCCAGGCGTGGAGCTCGTCCCGGCTCATACATTCGCGCTCCGGGTTGTAGATCAGGTGTACTCTGTCGCTCATGTGTTTTCCTCTCTCTCTTCCTTTTCGGATGAAAATATATGTAAGTCTCAGAAATCGATATCAAAAAAGCAGCCCTCCCATCCGGAAGAGCCGCTTTCGTGAACGCTGGAAGCAGTTCAGGCCAAGCGCTCTGCCCGGACGGGCAGGCTCGTAAAGATGAAGCTAAAAAACCAAAAGCGCAGCGCGTCAAAAAGACGGGCCGCGCCATCGCTCACAGGAGCCTCGTAAACGGAAGAGGATCGGACAGCAGAAAGCAGATCATGGTTCTGTTTCACGTCTGAATCCTCCCTTCCGTTTGCTTTTGAGAGGATTATAACATCAAAATCCGCGCCGTCAATACGGGGAGGACGTAAAAAACATCTTTCATACATCGGAGCGGGCAAAGGGCAAAAAAGTGCGAATTAGAAAAACATAAAGTATTATCTGACAGAAATTCCTGGAGGTCTAAAACTCCAGGAGGTTTGGAGGGGCCGCAGCCCCTCCATGAAAAATCCGCAGCGGCGGCATGTACGTCGCGAGGAGTATTTTTGCGGAGCATCGCCTGCGATGCGGGAGCAAAAATACATACCTTGCGCTTTTGCCGCCCGGGAGGACCGAAGGTCCGAGAGGCAAAAGCGAGGGGGTTCCCGATAGGGGGACGTGTCCCCCTATCGAGGGCTGTATAACAGCCCGTTTATCCAACTTCACCCTGGGACGGAATTGTGCCCTGGGATTCTTGAGTCAATGCGCTCATGGGGACAAAGCCGCGCACGGGAACGCCGTTGTACATCGTCTCCACGTATGCCCACTGGCCGTTCATCTGAAGCGTCGCCAGGAAGGTGACGCTGTCGCCGGTGTTGAGCATCATCAGGGCGTCGGTCTGCTCCATCGGGTCGCTGGTCAGCGCGGTGCGGCAGGAGATCATGGCCTTCCCGGCGCTGAAGGTGATGGGCGGCATGCTCGGCAGCGTGCCCTGGAGCTGGAAGGCGTTCACATAGCCCACCCGGGTCATCTGGTTCTGGTTGCGGTACATGATCAGCAGCCACTGGCCGTCAAAACCGGCGGCGTACAGGCTTTCTGACAGCGTCACCTGAGCGGTGCCGCTGTCCGCCCGCAGGCTCTCCGTGTTCGGGGCGGTATAGACCACCAGGGTCTGGCCTGCGTCCATGGCGCAGGTGGTAAAGGAAAGGGTCGCAGGCAGAGAGGAAGGCTGGGGCAAGCTGGCAGCAGCCTCGTAAGGATAGTCCACAGCTTCGGGCACGGAGGGCTGGGCAGAAGCCGCGCCGCTCCAGGCATTGGCAGCGGGATTCGCGCTGCCGGCGGCGGGATAGGCAGACCCATACACCGGAGCGGACGCCGCGTTATCTGTGATGATGGTGGTGGAATTGCTGGAGTAATCATAGTAGTTGACGCCGCTGTTCCCGTAAGCGGGGGCCGGACAGGACGGCGTATACCCCGAAGCGGTGACCAGGTCGGCCCGGATGTACCCGACGCCGCCGTAGAAGCGCACCTGATACCAGTACACGCCGTACTGGCATACGATGCCAAACACATAGACCGTGGTCCCGCGGCTCACCTGGGTGATGACCGTGCCGTTGGGCGTCATCCGCACGTTGACGGCGTTCATGTTGGTATAGCCGGTGAAGCTGGCCCCGCACGTATAGGGCGCCGGGATGCCGTAGGAGGCGCAGCCGGCGGTGGTGATCAGGTCGGACCGCACCCAGCCGGTGCAGCCGCTGGTCAGCACCTGGTACCAGACGACCCGGCTGCAGTCGGTGACAGCGGAAAGCAGCTGGACCAGGGTGCCCCGCTTGAGCTGCATCAGGGAAGCGTAGCACAGGCCGGGGCCGGTGCGGAAGTTCGTGCCGTTCATGCAGATGGTGCCGTAGCCCCTCGGCACCGCGCAGCTGGTGACGGCCGGGCAGGGCACAGTCATCGGCGCGCCGCCGACATAGCCGCTGAAGATCCAGCCGCACAGGCAGCCGATGCTCCCGTAATACCAGAGCCGGTTGTTGGCCACGTAGGTCTGGTTGGTGACGTGGATCCGGTCGCCGTAGGAGACCACGCCGCACACCGTCCCGTTGGTGCCGGGGCAGGAGCGGACGTTGATGCGGTAACCGTTGATGTAGCCGTCAAATTCCTTAAACGCCGGAACCGGCGGACACACACTGTATGCCGGGGCGGTGACGGGCATCCCGTATCCGGCCGAAACGCCGGCGGACACGGACCCGCTCAGCCCATAGGCGGAAGACAGCTCCGTCATCCCGTAATCGGCCGCCCCAAAGGTCGAAACCGCATTCGCCATGCCGAAGTCCCCCCCGCCGTAGGCGGAAGACAGATCGTTCATCCCGTAATCGGCCAGCCCGTAGGCCGAGGCCGTCCCGGCCGCGTTGTACGCGCCGTAATAGCCGTCGGCCTGCGCCGCGGGCAGCAGGGCGCACATCAGGGCACAGGCAAGAAGAAGCGCAGCATATTTTTTCATCAGAGGACCCTCCTCCCGGATTGAAAAACTGTCCGGATCAAGATCATATATGGTGGATCATCCCTATTATACCTGGTTTCAGTGGCGAAAAGAGGACGCTTTGTTTACAGCTTTCTTACAATTTGCGGACAAGTTCTTTTCTTCCCCGTTTTTTCACGGCCAAAAGACGAAGGAACCGTACAACTTTTGCGTTGTCATAAAAATACGTCTATGTTATAATTTTGCCCGTAAAGTTTCCTGCCTGACCCATAAAGGAGCAAACGGATGAGAAAGGTAGTTATCATTTTATCCCTGGCTGTTTTCTTGTCAGCCCTGTGCCCGGCCGCCGGAGCGTACGAGGATACGGCCGAAGAAGTGCGTCTTGCGCAGACGGCCAGCGGACGGAGCACCGAATATGTGACGGATCTTTCGGAGGGCTGGCTGTTCGGCGGCGCTGGAGAAAACGCTTCGGCGGAGGATTTTCCGGACGATTCCTGGCCCGCCGTAAACCTGCCTCATACCTGGAACAAAGAAGACACCGTCGACGGGGACGGCAGCTACAGCCGGACCGCCTACTGGTACAGGCGAGGGCTGACCATCCCCGAACCGATGGACGGCAAGCACTATTATCTGGAATTCCTGGGGGCCAACCAGCAGACCGACCTGTACGTCAACGGGAAGCATTTGAGGCTCTGCGGCAGCAACAGCTACACCCACAAGGGCGGCTATACCGCCTTCCGCTACGACATCACCGACGCCCTGCAGGCGGGAGAAAACCAGCTCGCCGTGCGGGTGGACAATACTTATTCCGAGGAAGTCGCTCCTTTAAGCGGGGATTTCAATATGTACGGCGGCCTGTACCGCCGCGTGTTCCTGATCACGTTGGGCGACCTGCATTTTGACCTGAGCGACAGCGGCTCCTCCGGCCTCTTCCTGTTTACCCCCAACGTCCGAAGCAAGGAACGCCCGGCCGACCTGGGCACCCTGAACATCCGCACCACCATCATCAACGACGGGCCTGCAGCCCGCACCATCACCGTCACCGCCCATATCGACGGCGACAACGCCCCCAGGGACATCGTCCGCACCCTCAATATCGAGGCCGGCGAAACCGTCCTGTTCGATAAAACCGTCGTCATCTCCGACCCGCACCTGTGGAACGGGGCCGACTATTCCGGGGAAAGCGAATCCAAGGACGTGGGCTATCTGTATCGCGTGACCGTGTCCATCACCGCCTACGGTGAAATCCTGGACGCCGTCACCGACCGGGTGGGCTTCCGCTTTTTCTACGTCGACAAGGAAAACGGCTTTTATCTAAACGGCAAGCCTCATCCGCTCAGGGGCGTCAACCGGCATCCCTTCCTAAGAGGCCTGGGCAGCGCCCTCCTGGAAGCCAACCACGAGCAGGACATGGTCCTGATTGAGGGAATGGGGGCCAACGCGGTGCGCCTGGCCCATACTCCCCAGGCCGATCTGTTCTATGACCTGTGCGACGAAAAGGGCATCATCGTCTGGACGGAGATCCCGCTGGTCAACGACATCGGGCAGGAAAAAGGCTTCCTGGACACGACGAAAGCCCAGCTGACCGAGCTGATCCGCCAGCAGGGCAACCGGCCGTCCATCTGTTTCTGGGGCCTGCAGAATGAACTTACGGAGAACAACCGCAGTTCGTTTACCGACGCCAAAGCGGTGATGTCTCAGCTGGACGACCTGGCCCACCAAGAAGACCCCAGCGGCCGCTATACCACCCAGGCTGTCAAAAGCGGTCTGCCCCTGGACGACGATCAGCCTGCCGCTCCGTTCAGCGGAAGCATGGAACACGAATGGAAGTCCGACCTGATCGCCTACAATTTTTTCCCGGGCTGGTACAGCGAGGGCGATTTTGAGAGCGCCGCGGAGGAAATCGCCGGCCTGGATACCCGGCCGATGGGCCTTTCTGAGTACGGCTGGGGAGCTAACGCCGCCCAGCACGAGCTGTACCCCGTCCTGGGGCAGAACGGCCTGACGCCCGAGGGAAAACGGCATCCCGAGGAATACCAGAGCCAGATGCACGAACAGGCCCTCCGCTACATCAACACCCATCCCCATCTGTGGGGCACCTTCGTATGGAGCCTGTTTGACTTTGACGCAGAAGGCCTGAAGGAAGGGTCCGTCCCCGGCCAGAGCGACATGGGCCTGGTGACCAATAACCGAAGAAGCGGAAAAGACGCCTTCTACCTTTACAAGGCCAACTGGGACCGGCGCACCCCCCTCGTTCACATTGTCAGCTCCCGGTACACGCCCAGAAGCGACGTAAAAACTTACGTGAAGGTCTATTCCAACTGCGACAGCGTCGCCCTGTATCAAAACGGCGTCCTCTTAGGGGACATGACCCCGCAGGGAAACGGCGTGTTCCTCTGGGAAGACCTGACGCTGCGCATGGGAGAAAACAAAATGCGCGCCGTGGGGGGCTTGAACGGCAGGACGATGGAGGACACCTGCCTCTGGCTCCGGCCCATCTCCCACAGCACCATTCTGGCGTCTGACCAGCTGGCTGTGGACCCGGCAGAAGGCACCATCATCCTGCCCGAGCCAATGACCGTTCGGGAAGTAAAGGAAGCGCTCACCGCCACCAACAATGCCTCTTACCAGATTCTGCTGGGAGGGAAAGAACCGGCGGACAGCGACCTGGCAACCACCTGGATGACCGCCGTGGTCGTCTCCGAAAGCCGTCAAAAGCGCCAGATTTATTCCTTCGTTCCCATGAACCTGCTGGCCGGATGCGAGGTGTGGGCCACCTCCAACCAGGAAGGAAAGCTGCCGGAACACGCCGTGGACGAAACCAAGAGCACGCAGTGGACCGCCGTGGACAGCCAGTATCCCCAGACCATCACCACCGACCTGGGCGAACCTCATCTGCTGGGCAATCTCCTCCTGGACTGGCCCAGCAAAAACGGTCGGTATTATACCTACACCGTCGAAACCAGCATGGACGGCGAATTCTACCTCCCGGCGGCCGACGGGCGCTCTAATAAAACCTCCGGCATCACCCAGGACAGCCTGAGCGGCCTGCTGGCCCGGTACGTCCGGATCACCGTCCACTCCTGCAGCCATCCCGGCGGCTTTGCCTCCCTGAACGACATCCGTCTGGGCGGCTGGGAGATCAGCTCCGACATCTATACCCTGGACCATGAAAACCGCCTGATCCTGGTGCCCAGCACGATGGGGCTGACGGAAAAGGAATTTTCTGATCATCTCTGGTCCCGGGGCGTTCGGATGGCTCTCTCTTCGCAGGTGTCCGGGCTCATTCACGACGGCGACACCCTCGCGTTTACCGACGTCAGCGGCAATACCGCCGTCTATACCGTGGCGACTCAGCAGACGGCCAGCCTTTATCCCTTCGACGCCGCCCTCCATAAACCGGTTTACTGCAGCAGCGAAGAGGGGCTTACGCCCGGCGGGACCGTCGGCTACGCGCTTGGCGCCAACGACGGTCTGGACAAAACCGCCTGGGTATCCAGGATCGATTTGAACAACCAGATCGCCTATCCGGCGTGGATCTGCGTCGATCTGGGAGCAGAGTACAGTCTCCATCAGATAGATCTTCGCTTTGAAACCGGGGACCAGCGGATCTACAAGTTCCAGGTCCTGGCCTCCAGCGACACGCCGCCCGAGCTGGCCCAGCTCCTGCCCGAAAACTACCGCGTCCTCGTGGACAGAAGGGATAACCAGGACTTCCAAAATGGCGTCTACAGCTTCTCCCTGGAGGGCGAAAAGGCCCGGTATATCGCCGTGCTGGTGGTCGCCAACTCCCGCTTCCCCCAGGACATGGGCGCCGCCGCCAGCATCTACGACCTCAAGGTCTTCGGCACCCGGTACGGCGCAGAGGAATAAGCGTTTCCGTAACTGTTCAGTCTTCGACTGAACAGTTACTGGGACGGGGACTCTGTCCCCTTCCCACGCTTTCCCCTACGGATTTGCCTCTCGCCCCTCACGGGGCCCCCAAGCGGCAAATCCGCAAGGTACGCATTTTTGCTCCCGCAGAAGTGAAGGTATCTTCTCTTCCTAAGGCATATTCTGCTCCGCAAAAATGCTCCTCGCGGCGTACATGCCGCCGCTGCGGATTACCATCAGGGGGAGGAATCCCCCTGATCACCCCCACCGTCAAATGGCAAACTCCTTTCGATCTCAGGGAACTGAATAATTACGTGTTTCCTTTGATCCGGCCAAAAACCCACCAAAATAGCAGGGTTGACAAAAAGGGCGGTTTCGGGTACATTATCCGTAATTCCACATGGATGCGTTGACGGCGCCATGCGGATTGTCCACCGCGTCAGAGAGCCGGCGGCTGGTGTGAGCCGGTGCGAGTGCAGTCCGCAGTCTCCCGCCCGAGCAGGTTTCCGGAAGGCCGGGTTTCCCCGGCTGCGTATGGAGGCCCGGCTGACCCCGTGACCATGGTCCGGCGCTTGATTGGAGCGCTGCAGAGCGGCCGCTGTAGCGGCAAACCGGGTGGTACCGCGATTTTTATCGTCCCGGAGGCAAATGCCTCCGGGACGTTTTTTTATGGAGGTTACAACAATGAGAAGACTACAGGTCATCGATATGACGCTGCGCCGGGTCGGCAAAGACGCCGGGAAGGAAATGTCCTTTAAGGAAAAGCTGGAGATTGCCAGGAGCATCGACCGGCTGCGGGCGGACGCCATCGAGCTGGCCCCGATTTCCGGGTCCAAGGCGGAGTCCCTCGCCAACCGGACCATCGCCTCGATGGTCTCCGCGCGCATCAGCGCGGCGGTGGACTTTTCCAATCCCCTGATCGAGGAAACCTGGGAATCCATCCGCACCGCCAAATCTCCGGCCCTGAACCTCCTGGTCCCCGTATCCACCGTGCTGATGGAATACGAGGCCCACAAGAAGGCCCCGGTCCTGCTGGAGGACGTCTCCGCCCTGGTCAGCCACGCCCGCTTTTGTTCCGAGCACGTGGAGTTCACCGCCGTGGACGCCACCCGGGCCGAGCCTGATTTCCTGTGCAAGGCCCTGAACACCGCCCTGGACGCCGGGGCAGACCGCGTCACCCTGTGCGACACGGCGGGCGTCATGCTGCCGGACGAATTCGCCGCCTTTATCACCCAAGTCAAAGCGCAGGTGCCGCGCCTTGCCGAAACGGAGTTTTTCGTGGAGCTCAGCGACGGCATCGGCATGGCCCTGGCCTGCGCCGCCGCCGCCGTGCGGGAAGGAGCCAGCGGGGTCAAGTGCGCCGCCCTGGGCGAGGGTACGATCTCCCTGGAGGCGCTGGCCCAGTTCATCCAGGCCAAGGGAAACAGCCTGGACATCGCCACCGGCCTGCGTCTGACCGAGCTGCACCGCGGCGTCAGCCAGATCGAAAAAATTATGGAGCCCCGGGAGGAGCTCTCCCGCTTTGGCAATATCGCCCTGGAGGACGTGTCCGGCGTCTGTCTGGACCAGAGCGACTCCATTTCCGAGGTCACCCAGGTAGTCCGACAGCTGGGCTACGACTTAAGCGACGAGGACAACCTGCGCGTGTACGAGGCCTTCCAGCGCGTGGCGGCGAAAAAGCAGTTCGTCGGCACCAAGGAGCTGGACGCCATCATCGCCACCGCCGCCATGCAGGTGCCGTCCACCTATAAGCTGGTCAACTACGTCACCAACAGCGGCAGCATCATCACCGCCACCGCCAACATTCTGATTGAGAAGGACGGCCAGCAGATCCGCGGCGTCGGCATCGGCGACGGCCCGATCGACGCGGCCTTTCAGGCCATCGAGCAGATCATCGGCCACCACTATGAGCTGGACGATTTCCAAATCCAGACCGTGACGGAGGGCCGCGACGCCATGGGCAGCGCCCTGGTCAAGCTCCGCTCCGGCGGCCGGGTCTATTCCGGCAACGGCATCTCCACCGACATCATCGGCGCCGCGATCCGCGCCTATGTGAGCGCACTGAACAAAATCTTCTATGAAGAAGCCTGAGCGGGGAGGGTTTTCCGGTGAAACTTTCATTTTCGATCCAATACTGGCAGGGGCTGAGCTGGGAGGAATTCTGCGTTTCGGCGGTCAGCGCGCGAATGCAGGGCATCGACATGTACGGCCTGCAGGGCCCGGTTTTCCAGGGGAAGACCAGCCCGACCAACCCGGAGCGGGCCGCCTCCGTGCGGCGAAGCCTTCTGCGCCAGGGCCTTGAAATTCCCTGCGTAGGGACCGCGAGGGACCTGACGGACCCCCTGTTCGACGGCGAATTTGCCCAGTGCCTGGAGACCGCCGTCAACCTCGGCGTCCGCTGCGTGAGCGTGCATACGGACTGCGAAGACGACGACAAAAACGCGGAGCTTTTGTCGTCCCTGCTCAAAAAGACGGGGGACGCCCCGGTGACCGTGCTGGTAGAGACCGCCGGCCCTTACGCGGACAGCGCCCGCCTGCGCGCCCTTTTAAACCGCTTCGCGGACGACCGGCTGGCCGCTCTCTGGGACATGGCGCTGACCTGCTTTGCCGCCGGAGAGGACGCTGAAAAGACCATCACGGAGCTGGGCGCTTACGTCCGTCACGTGCGCGTTCACGACGGCCGGAAGGAAGACGGCCTGGTCCGCCCCGAGCTGCTGGGCGACGGGTCCCTGCCGCTTACCGAACTTATGAACGCCCTGCGCTCGGTCAACTACGACGGATACGTGTCCCTGGAATGGGATCCCAAGTGGATCGAGGGGCTCGAAGACATCGAGATCATCCTGACCCATTTTGAAAACGTCATTAAACCCTATCTCAACACCAAGCGAGGCCACCGCCACCTGTACTGGTCCAACCGGCACAACGGCCGCTATGTCTGGAAAAAGGGGCTGCTGATCGACAAGACCTTCCCCCAGGTGCTGGACACCATGGTGGAGGAGTTCCCCGACCAGCTGGCCATCCGCTATACCACCCTGGACTATAACCGCACCTACAGCCAGTTCCGCGACGACGTGGACGAGTTCGCCCGGGCCCTGGTGTCCCTGGGGGTCAAACCCGGCTCCAAGGTGACCATCTGGGCCACCAACGTGCCCCAGTGGTTCCTGACCTTCTGGGCCGCCACCAAAATCGGCGCGGTCCTGGTCACGATGAACACGGCGTACAAGATCCATGAAGCAGAGTATCTGCTCCGCCAGTCGGACACCCATACCCTGGTGATGATCCAGGGCTACCGGGATTCCGACTACCAGGGGATCATCAACGAGCTCTGTCCGGAGCTGCAGAACAAAAAGCCCGACGAGCCCCTGCACAGCCGCCGCCTGCCCTTCCTGCGCAACGTGATCACGGTGGGCTTTCGGATGAACGGCGGCATCACCTGGGAAGAGGCGCTGGCCTGCGCCCCCCGGACCCCCCTGGAGGAGATCCGCCGTCTGGCCGCCGCCGTCAACGTCAACGACGTGTGCAACATGCAGTATACCTCCGGCACCACGGGCTTCCCCAAGGGCGTCATGCTGACCCACTA
>DGRV01000094.1:4756-4917 GCA_002391225.1 Christensenella sp. UBA4379 | reverse complement strand
CGGAGTTGCTGGCCAGCATGGCAAAGCCGGTCTGACGGGTCGCCATGACGTCGCTGTGATCACCGAAAATGTTCAGGGCATGATAAGCCAGGGCACGGGCGCTCACGTGGAAAACGGCGGGCGTCAGTTCACCCGAAATCTTGTACATGTTCGGGATCATC
>DGRV01000094.1:0-4701 GCA_002391225.1 Christensenella sp. UBA4379 | reverse complement strand
GGATCATCAGCAGCAGGCCCTGGGAAGCGGTGAAGGTGGTGGTCAGGGCGCCGGCAGACAGAGAGCCGTGCACAGCGCCGGCCGCGCCGGCTTCGGACTGCATTTCCTGGATCTTGACCGTCTGGCCAAACAGGTTCTGGCGGTTTTCAGCCGCCCAGACGTCCGCTACTTCCGCCATCGGGGAAGAAGGCGTGATCGGGTAGATCGCTGCCACGTCGCTGAACGCATATGCGACGTGGCTGACGGCAGTGTTGCCATCAACGGTGATCTTCTTCATTGGGTATCCTCCTTTGAAACACTCAGTTTCTTGCGCATAAAACGCCGCAGGGATGTCAAAAACACATCCCATCACAGCGCTGTCTCCAATTTCTTATTATACAAACGTTAAACGCTGTTTGTCAAGCTTCATTGCCCTCCGAAATGATGTTTCCTTGGAAAGACGGCAGCATATTCAAAAATGGGGATTGACGAAAAAGCCCGTTTATGGTATACAGGAACCTGCGCTTTAAAAAAACGCCGACAGTTCATTTGTACCTTCCTGTCGTTAAACAAAACCGGGACTGCTTTTTTCTTATCTTGAATTGGGCGGTTCCGCGTCTGCGGGACCGCTTTTTTACGCGCAAAAGGAGGAATTGGATGAAAGCGCTTGTACTCTTCAGCGGCGGGCTGGACAGCTCCGTCTGTCTGGGCATGGCCGTTAAAAAATACGGGGCGGATGAGGTGCTCGCCCTATCCGTAAGCTACGGGCAAAAGCATGTAAAAGAGCTGGAAGCGGCCGAAAAGGTCGCCGCCCATTACGGGGTGGAAACCATCCATCTGGACCTTGGAGCGATCTTTGAGGGCAGCGACTGTACGCTGCTTCAAAACGCCCATGGCGATATCCCCCTGGAAGAGTACGCGGACCAGCTCAAACAGTCGTCAGGAAAGCCGGTCAGCACCTACGTCCCCTTCCGCAACGGCCTCTTCCTGTCCTCCGCGGCGTCCGTCGCCCTGAGCCGGGGCTGTGATGAAATCTGGTACGGCGCCCACGCCGACGACGCCGCGGGGAACGCCTATCCGGACACCAGCCCCGCCTTCAACGCCGCCATCGCCCAGGCCATCGAGCTGGGCAGCGGCGGCCAGCTCCGCGTTGCCGCCCCGTTTATCGATCAGCCCAAAGCCAGGGTGGTCGCCGAAGGACTCCGGCTTCATGTTCCTTTTGAAAAGACCTGGAGCTGCTATATCGGGCGCGACAGGGCCTGCGGCCTATGCGGCACCTGCCGGGACCGGCTCGAAGCCTTCAGGCTGAACGGCGTCCAGGACCCCATCGAATACGAAAGGAACCTGTGACCCCATGAACGAACTGCTTTTTATCGGAAGCGTACTCTTCTTTCTGGGCAGCGTGCTGCTGATCTACCGCCTCTTCGGCCGAAGCGGCCTGTTCGTCTTTACGGCCTTCGCGACGCTGCTGGCCAATATCCAGGTCTGCAAAACCGTGACGATCTTCGGCCTGTCCACCACCGCCGGGAACGTCCTCTACGCCTCTACCTTCCTGGTCACGGACATCCTGAGCGAGAAATACGGGAAAAAGGAAGCCGGCAAGGCGGTAAAATACGGCCTTGCCGTCACCCTGCTGTGGGTGATCGGCACCCAGCTGACCCTCCTGTTCATCCCCAACGAGAACGACTACATCCACCCCAGCCTGCAAGTGGTGTTCGGGCTGGTGCCGCGGGTCGCCTTTGCCAGCCTGGCCGGGTACGTGATCAGCCAGAGCCTGGACGTGTTCCTCTATCACTTCATCTGGAGCCGCACCGGCGGGACGAAATCCGGCCTCTGGATCCGCAACAACGGCAGCACCCTGACCAGCCAGGCGGTGGACACCCTGATCTTCACCTTCCTCGCTTTCTGGGGCGTCTACCCGACCCCGGTCTTTCTCAGCATCCTGGGCACTACTTACCTGTTTAAGGCGGTCGTCGCCCTGCTGGACACCCCGTTTATCTATTTCGCGCGCAAACTAAAGCCTTTGGAGGATTGAACATGGAACAGAGAACCAAGGAAGGCCTGACCCTGTTGGGCAATCAGCACACCGCCTATGCCGCCGACTATGACCCCGGCATTTTGGAAACCTTTCAGAACAAGCATCCCGGGAACGACTATTTCGTCAAATTCAACTGCCCGGAATTCACCAGCCTGTGCCCCATCACCGGCCAGCCGGATTTTGCCGAGATCACCATCTCCTATGTGCCGGATCAGAAAATGGTCGAAAGCAAAAGCCTCAAGCTATACCTGTTTTCCTTCCGCAACCACGGGGATTTTCATGAGGACGTCGTCAACATCATCATGAAGGACCTGATCCGCCTGCTGGAGCCCCGGTACATCGAGGTGCTGGGCCGCTTCCTCCCCCGCGGCGGCATTTCCATCGATCCCTACTGCAACTACGGAAAACCGGGCACACGGTGGGAGCAGGCCGCCTGGGAGCGCCTGAGTCGCCACGACATGTACCCGGCAAAGGTGGACAACCGATAATTTCCATCAAAAAAACGGTCAGCTTCGGCTGGCCGCTTTTTTGAATGTTATTGCCTTTCAAACATCACGTAATCCCCGTACCCGTAGCTGGACGTGATCTGATCGAAAGTGTGATAATTGAAATCAAATCTAGCTTCAAAATACTCATCATATTGAGAGTAGTATTTATTTTTATACCATTGGTTAGCGTTCCAATCATCTTTCCATCTTTGATAATATATATCTCTGTTCTTTTTAAACCTGTTCTGCCTGTCAGTGATCCTGTTGGATATATATATTTTAGCTTCAGAAAGGGTCAGCTGAGAATCGTTATTATCGTCCCCCCTGAAAGTTCCTCCGTATGTTCCATTTGGGTAAGAACAACCCAAAGCGCCAACCAATTCATAAGTCATCAAACCATAATAATAACGTTCTTCGTTCAAAGAACCGGAAAATTCGAAGGATTCCTGGTTTTCCGTGCAGGAGGTCAGGACGATAAATTTCGGATGAATCAGCTCTCCGCTTTTCGGCGTGATCCCGCTGATCTGGGAGCTCTCACCGTCCGCCTGCAGCTGATAGCCGCCGAAGGCGCTGATCACCGCGGCGTTGAACGCCGACTGAGCGGAGCCCGCCCCGCTGCCCCTGGACGTAATGACCGAGCCGCTGAAGCAGCAGTCCAGCAGAACGATGACCCGTCCTTCGGAAGCCTGATTCAGGCGGTCCGCCAGCGCCTGCGGGCTTACGGCGTTCCAGTTCACGTCGCTTAAGTATCCGCCCACGGCGCTGTGGCCGCTGTAATAAAACAGGCAGACATCGTCGGAGGTGGCACCAGCGAATGCCATGTCGATCCAGGTGAGGATCTCGCCGGAAGTCAGATTGTTTTTCCTGGTGACTTCCCAGGATGGATTGAGCCCCAGCAGCGCCTGCTCCAGAGCAGCGGTATCGTAAGGCGGCCCAAGAAGGTTGTACCCCTCGCCCTGATAATCCGCGTTGCCGATCAGCAGGGCGATATGCCGCGGCGGCGTAGGCTCAAAAGTAAGACCATGTTCCTCGAAAAAACCGGAAGCGTAGGTATGATCCGGTCCATAGCCTGTCACCTGCGAACCCGGATCAAAGACATCCGAGGCGATATCATTGATCGAAGCCGGCAGGTAAATGCGCCTGACAGAGCTGCCCGAAAAGGCACGCGCTTCAATTTTTTGAAGGCCCTCCGGCAGAATCACCGTGTCCAGCGACACATCGCCCGCGAAAGCTTCCTCCCCGATGGTGAGAACGCCGGAGGGCAAAACCAGTTCATCCGCCGCCGCGATAGCCGCCCACGCCAGCAGAAGGAGGGCGGTCAGCCGAAACATCAAACGTCGATTCATCCGTTCATCCCTATCACAAAAGCAGTCGCTGCGCCGCATCCAGGGCCGCCGCGATCACCTGGTCCATGTCGTAATATTTGTACTCGCCCAGCCGGCCGCCGAAGGTGACGCGCTTTTCCCCCTCGGCGAGCTTTCTGTACTCTGCGTAAAGGGCGCTGTTTTTTTCGTCGTTGACGGGATAGTAGGGCTCGTCCCCCGGCTTCCATTCGGAGCTGTATTCCCGGCTGATGACCGTCTTGGGCAGGTCGTTGCCCCGCTCGTCCTTGCCAAACTCAAACCACTTGTGCTCGATGATCCTCGTCCACGGGGTTTCCGCGTCCGTGTAATTCACCGCGGCGTTCCCCTGGAAATTCGGGATGTCCAGCGTCTCCGTCTCAAACCGGACGGAACGGTAGGAAAGGCTCCCCAGGCAATGGCCGAAGTAGGCGTCGATGGGCCCGGTATAAATCACATGGCGGGCCAGAGCGTCCAGCGTTTCCTTCTGCGCAAGGTAATCGGCATTCAGCCGGACCTCGACGCCCTCCAGCATGTTTTCCACCATCCTGGTATAGCCGCCCATGGGGATGCCCTGATAAAGGGCGTTAAAATAGTTGTTGTCAAAGGTCAGGCGGACGGGCAGTCGTTTGATGATGAAGGCCGGCAGCTCCGTGCAGGGCCTCCCCCACTGCTTTTGGGTATAGCCCTTCACCAGCTTTTCGTACAGGTCGGTGCCGATCAGGGAAATCGCCTGTTCTTCCAGGTTTTTAGGTTCCCCGATGCCGGCGGCCTTCCGCTGCTCCTCGATTTTCGCCGCCGCCTCGGCCGGCGTCACGACCCCCCACATGCGGTTGAAGGTGTACATGTTGAAGGG
>DGRV01000062.1:15882-16039 GCA_002391225.1 Christensenella sp. UBA4379 | reverse complement strand
TGGTGGATTCCAGGGCGACAACCGGCTTCCCATCCGCCAGCGCTTTTTGTACCTCCGGGCTGATATCCAAGTAACGGTTCATAAAAGTCCTCCTTGTGAAGCAAAATGTTCTTATGTGAGAAGTTTAATAGAAAATGCGTAATTCTTAATGCGTAAT
>DGRV01000062.1:0-15704 GCA_002391225.1 Christensenella sp. UBA4379 | reverse complement strand
TCTCCACTCTGCGAGCGCAGCGAGCCCCCCATGACCCTGAAGACCGCTTCCGGGCTCATGTCCTCATTGACCGTTCCTTCACCCTGGACGGCAACGGCGGCGGCGGCAGAGGCGAAGCGGGCGGCGTCGCGGAGGGGGTAGCCGTTTAAGTGGCTGTAGACCAGGCCGGCCAGGTAGGCGTCTCCCGCCCCGGTCATGTTGCGGGCGTCCACCTGGAAGATGGGCAGGCGGAGCTGTTCCTTTTGGTCCGCCGCGTACACGCCCCGGCCGCCCAGGGAAATGTGCACCTGGGACAGGCCCCTGGAAAGGAGGGCGTTGGCGGCTTCGGCCAGATCGCTCTCGTTTCGGATCTTGACCCCGCTCAGCAGCTCCGCCTCCAGGCGGTTGGGCTTGATGGTGTGGAGCCGCCCGGCCACCGGCCGCAGCTTTTCGGCCTTGGCCATCGACACGGGGTCGGCAAACAGCGGGGCACTGACGTGATCGGAAAGCCATTGAACGCTTTCTGCCGGGATGTTGGCATCCAGCACCACGGCCCCGGCCCCGTTTAAAAGGGCCTCATGCTGCCGCAGATATTCCGGGGTGATTCGCTCGCAGATGGCCATGTCGGAGATCGCCACCTGCATCTCCCCCATCTCGTCCGACACATAGAGATAGACGGAGGTCGGGGCGTCCCGAAGCCGCAGGGCGGAGGACAGATCGATCCCCGCCCCCTCGCAGGCCCGCTCCACCGCCGACCCGTTTTCATCCCAGCCGTAAGCGGTCAGAAAATGGACCGGCACCTTCAAAAGCGCCAGATTCCTGGCGATATTCTGGCCCACGCCGCCCACCGCGGTGCGGACGGAACCGGGGTTGGAATCATGGCCCCTCAGCGGCGCGAAGGGCATGCCGCCGATGTCCATGTTGACCCCGCCGACCACGGCGGTGTAGGCTCCGGCCCCTTTCGGGTTCATCATCACAACGCTCCTGAATGACGCCTTGCTTTTTTCCCCCGTCTCCGCTATACTTTTGATCAAGCGGCAGAAAGGCGGTGAAAATCATGACGCTGGCGGTTTTCGACTTTGACGGGACAATGATCCGGGGGGACAGCATCGTCTCCTATCTTTGGTTCGCGCGCAAAAAAGGCCTGCTCTCCCTGTCCTACCTGGTCCGCGCCGGCCTTTTCGGGGCGCTCAGCCAGGCGGGGATCGTGAGCAGACAGCGCGCCAAATCCGCCGCCCTCTCCTTCCGAAAGACGCTCTCGGAAGCCCAGAAGACGGCCCTGGACCAGGCCTTCGCGAAGCCCCTGCTAAAGCAAATCCGCCCGGAGGCTTTGAGCGCCATGAAGGACCACCGCCGCCGGGGCGACCTGGTGGTGCTGCTGAGCGCGTCCACAGACCACTATATGCGCTATGTGGCGCAGGGGCTTCCTGTGGACCGCCTGATCTGCTCCCAAACGGATGAAAATGGCCGGGTGCTTCGGAACGTCCGGGGGGAAGAAAAGGTCATGGCCCTGCGCGAGCTCCTCGACGAGCTTCCGGAAGAAGCGGACCTGTCCCTCTCCACCGGCTACGGGGATTCCGCCTCCGACCTGCCGCTTTTGCGCCTGCTGGGCCGGCCCTATCTGGTCAACCCCGGCAGGAAGGCGCGGCACAAGGCCGCCGGACAGATTCCCATTCTTTCCTGGAAAGATATCAGCTGAATACGCCGAAGATGGCCGCCACGCTGGACAGGATCAGCAGGCCCGCCATCACCAGGCAGATGATCCGGGTCCACTTCTTGCGGGTTTCGTTGTTTTTCTTTTTCGATGAAAAGGACATAAGCGTTTCCCCTTTTTTACGCCTGCGCGGCCGCAGGCTGATTTTTTTGCTCCCAGGCCTCAATGGCGCGGGAAAGCTGGTCCGGGCAGGAGGTGTTGCCCTGGCAGGGCACGCCGCGCAGGAGGTTCTTGACCTCGTCCGCGTCCCGGCCGATGACCATGCGGGCCAGTCCCTCGGTGTTGCCCTTGCAGCCGCGGTGGAACTGGCAGTGGGTGATCTTGTTGTTCTCGTCGATCTCCAGGTCGATGGAGACCGAACAGGTGCCGTGGGTCTTATAGCTGAACATCACTTTCTCCTTCTTGCCGCTGCTCCCATTCCTCCCGGAGGATCGCCCAGATGCGGACATCGGACCAGCGGCCTTTGTTATAAATTTTTCCCCGGAGGATCCCCTCCGGCTTCATCCCAGCCTTCTCCATCACTCTCCCGGAGGCGGGATTATCCACCTCGTGGATGGCCTCCACCCGGTTGAGCTGCAGGGTTTGAAAGGCGTAGCGGAGCACGGCCTTCAGGGCCTCCGTCATTAGCCCCCGGTTCCATTGAGAGCGGGCCAGGCTGTAGCCCACCTCGGCGCAGCGGTGCTCCTGGGACAGGTTCATAAAGCCGATCGTCCCGATCAGTTGGCCCGTCTCCCGGTCCTCGATCCCAAAGGTAGCGGGCAGGCCCAGGCGGTACTGCCGCTTGAGCTGGCGGATAAAGGCCTTGGATTCCCACAGGCCCTGGTGCGCCGTCCACAGCACGTGGCGGGACACCTCCGGGTCCTGGGCGTATGCATAAAGGGCCCGGGCGTCCCGCAGGCGCACCTTGCGCAGGATCAGCCTTTTCGTGCCCAGGGTGGGCAGATGACGAAACCGCCAGGCGTAGGAGCCCGGCGCTTCCGTCTGAGGCACCCCCTTGGGAGGGGCTGGGAACAACAGCGCGTCCATGGACTCAGCCCTTCTTCTTCATCGCCCGGTCCGCCAGGAGAATGCCGGCGACGGTTTTTAAGTCAAACAGCTCTCCGTCTTCCACCATCCGGACCGCTTCGCTGAAGGGCACCTTGGTCAGGAACAGGAATTCGTCCGGGTCGGTGTGGGCCTCGTGCTGGCTCAGCCCCGTCGCCAGGTAGATGGCGATCTTTTCTGTGCAGAAGCCGGGGGTGGTGACCACGCTGCTGAGCAGCTGCCAGTGCTCGGCGTTCAGGCCCGTTTCCTCCTCCAGCTCCCGTTTTGCGCACAGGAAGGGGTCCTCGCCCGGGGCGTCCAGCTTCCCCGCGGGGATCTCCCAGGTCATCTTGTCAATGGCCACCCGGTGCTGGCGGACCAGGGTGATGTTGCCTTCCTCGTCCACCGGCACGACAGCGGCCGCGCCGACGTGCTTGACCACCTCGCGCAGGGCGGTTCCCCCGTTGGGCAGGCTGACTTCCCACTTTTCCAGGTGCACCACCTTGCCATCGTAAATCGTTTCCCCGCTCAGGTATTCTTCCCTCAACAGAGCGTCATCCATCGCCGTTTCCTCTCTTTCCGCCGGAACCGCCGTTTTTTGCGGGCGGCCGGCAGCTAAATGTATATACTTCGCCGCGGACGGGAAAGATTCCTGCCGCATCAGGCGGCGCGCTTACAATTTCCTTTCACCCCGCGGCGCAAAAAGGCTGAGTTTTACCTTCGGATAAACCGTCCGTCCGTCCCCAGGTCCTCGCTCGCAAAGCGCTCCGCCGTCATGTGGAGGTCATACTTTTCCCGAAGGGCCGCGAGCTTTTCCATCATCGGGGACGCGTGGTGAGCGTCGATGGCCTCCTGGTCGGTCCAGCTGTCCACCAGCAGCACCTCTTCTGGGTCGTCCAGGGGCATATAATAGCGGTAGCCCAGGTTTCCCTTTTCTTCCCGGATGGCGGCGGCGACGCCGGAAGCTTCCATTTCCTCCGCAAAGGCCCGCGCGCTGCCATTTTCTCCCCGGTAATGAAGATGGATGGTGATCATGCTCTCCCTCCGTTCGCATAAGCTCAATCCGTTCCTTTATCATAGACACTTTCTCATCTTCCGTCAAGCGTTTTTACAATCGTTCCTTTCATCTTCTCCCCCGCCGGAAAACTGGCGCTTAAAGGCAATTGAGCATGCGGGAAGCAGGCCCGCTCACAGTGGACCAATACATGCGAAAAGCGGCACAGGCTCTTTGCCGTGCCGCTGTTGATACGCTTCGTATTCAGTTGTTCATCTACTGGGAATCAGGCTTTGGTTCACGTTTCCTCGAGGGTCTTCAGCAATTTTGGATTTCCTTGAGTTTTCAGATGCTTTGCTGTTCCCTGCCTGACGGCCTTCGATGCGCTATTCCCCTTCCGCCATTGCGGATTCCGATCGGGGGGAATTTCCCGGGCGTTCTGCGGGTCTGCCTGACTTTCTGACACATCGTCATTTTGCGCTTTACTCTGTTCTCTTATTTCCACTTCGCGCTTCACTGTTTGTTATGTTCAGGCTTTTCCCCGGGCGAACAGCGCCGGGAGAGACAGTATCGTTTCTGCATCGTACACTGGAATCGCCCCTTTCCGCCGTTCCTGGCCTTGTTGTCTTTCTTCCCTTGGTCCGATTGAAGTATAACACAGGACGTCCCATCCTGTCAAGTACTTTTTGTAATTTTCGGAAAAATTTTTTCCAGATTTTACGTCACGTCATTTGGCGCTTTATTTGATGTCAAATACGCTCCTCACCGTCCACCGGGTCGCTCCGCCCTTGACGATGCGGACGGTCTTTTCGCCGGGCAGCATGTCAAAATCGTTGTCGGAGAGAACGGCGTCCCCGTCCGCCCCGTTGATTTCCACCATGCGGGCATAGCGTTTCGCGCGGACCGTCAGATACTCCCCGTCCTGGACGACGCTCAGCTCCGGGTCTTCAAAGGGGAAGTATTTGGGCGGGCAGAACAGGGCGGTGGATTCAGACACGGTTTTTCCGTCCCGGTTCATGGAATAACAGAGGAAATGCTTCCTGGGATCGAGGCCTGGGAAGGAGAGCTTTTGAAGCTTTACGGCGGAGAAGGCCGGGACCGTCAGTGCTTCTTCCCCCTGGAGGTCCGTTTCGGACCCGTCCGCCCGGCAGACCTTCCAGCGCACGAGGACCTGCACGTCCTCCCGCGTATCGTTGACGGCGGTCAGCATGGCCCCGGGAACGACGGCAGACATCGGCAGCTGGCTGTTCACGTTTCCGCGCTGGGTGTGCTCGCCTTCTTCCTCGCAGGCCAGCAGCAGCGGGGCGAAAAAGCGCGCGGCCCCGTAGTGGAGGGCCTTCCAGCGGCCGAAGTAGTCAATGGAGGCCCAGGAGGCCACAGGCCAGTTGTCGTTGAGCTGCCAGTACACGGCGCCCATGCAGGTCCCCCGGCGGCTGCGCCAGTGCTCCACCCCGCAGCGGATCGCCTCCATCTGCATCAGCTGGCTGGCGTAGACCAGCAGGTCGAGGTTCGACGGATAGAGGTACAGGCTGGACAGGTAGTTCATGATCTTCCCGTTGGCGGAATGGTTCCGCTGGTGCTTTTCCATCACATAGGAAAAAATGTTGCGGTCCTCCGGGAGGGTGAAGCTTTCGATGGTTTTCATCGAAGGGAAGGACTGGAAGCCGAACTCGGACACGAAGCCGAAGTCGTGGTTGCGGTAATCGGAGAAGGGCCTGTTGCCGTGCCAGACGTCCCAGTAGTGGACGTCCCCGCAGGCTTCGTCAGACGGGGTCAGGAAATCCCCGTTGGACGAGGGGGACGAGGGCCAGTAGAACCGATCCGGGTCGAGGCGGCGTATGGTTTCGGGCAGGATCCCCATAAAAATGCGCTGGTAGTCCCTCCGAAGGGCAGGGGTCAGCGGGTACCAGTTCCCGCGGACCGCCGTCTCCACCTCGTTGTTGCCGCACCAAAGCGCGATCGAGGGGTGGTGGCGCAGGCGGACGATATTGTCCCTGAACTCTGCGCGGAGGTTTTCCTCCATCCCGTCCTCCAGGGAATACACCCCGCAGGCGAACATGAAGTCCTGCCAGACCAGGATGCCCAGCTCGTCGCAGCAGTCGTAGAAGCAGTCCGGCAGGTAATAGCCGCCGCCCCAGACGCGCAGGCAGTTCATATGAACCCGGGCGCAGTCTAACAGCAGGTCCCGGATTTTTTCCTCCGTGACCCGGGGCAGCAGGCAGTCCTGGGGGATGTAGTCGGCCCCCATGGCAAAGATGTCCTGGCCGTTGACGCGGATCATGAAGCCCTCGTGCCCTTCCTGTTTGGGCTGATCGACGGTGACGGTCCGAAGCCCAATGCGCCGGACATCCTCATCCAGCAGGTCCCCGTTTTCCGCATACAGCTTCGTTTTCAGGGTGTAAAGGGGCTGATCCCCGACGCCCTGCGGCCACCAGAGGCGGGGATGGTCCACAAAGACATCGCTTTGCTCCGTCTCAAAGACGACCGTCCCCTCCGGATCGGTGAGGGTGTACACCGCCCGCCATCTGGTGCCCTCCGCTGGGGCGCAGACCTCCGCCTTCATGGACAGGAGCACCCGGTTGTTTTCGTGCCGCTGGCGCACCATCACGCTCTCCAGCCGGGCCCTATCGGTGATTTCGAGCTTCACGTCCCGCCAGATGCCGGCGTCCGGCAGACGGGGACCCCAGTCCCAGCCATACATGCAGTGCGCCTTGCGGATGGAGGTAAAGCCGTCCAGGGCGTCGGACGAGCCGGCGACATGATTTTTCTCAAACGCCTCCCGGGCCGCCCGGTTGGGAGAATAGAAAAGGACCCGAAGGACGTTTTCCCCGGCCTTTACAAAGGGGCGGATGTCCGTCCGCCAGGTGCGGTGCATATTGTCCGCCCGAAACAGCAGCCGCCTGTTCAGAGTTACTTCCGCCACCGTATCCAGGCCGGCAAAGACCAGGTCCAGGGAGGGCGAGCGGCTTTCCTCCTCGGAAAGGTGAAAGGTCTTTTCATACACATAATCCTTTTCCATCAGGTCAAAGGCCGCGTACTCATTGTCCCGGTAAAAAGGGTCCTCCATCCGGCCCGCCGCCAGGAGGTCCGTGTAAACAGAGCCGGGCACCCGGGCGTTCAGCCATTCGTCCTCCCCCAGGGGCTTCATGCGCCATTCGCCGTTCAGGGAAATGCTTCTCTTCATCGCAGTATCCTTTCCTTTCAGCAGAACAGGGCCGCCCGTTCACGGGCAGCCCTGAAGGCCTTGCGCCGGTGTTTATTTTCTGGGCGCGTACACAAAGGTGATATAGATGCTTTCAATGTGGGAAATGACGGGGTCGTTGCGGTTGATCAGGGTCGGGGAGACGCCCGTCAGATCGCCGTAGAGGACGCGGGCCTTGTCCCGCGGGACCTTTGTGACCCATTCGTTGAACAGATTGGCGCGGGTGCAGTGGCCGTCGTCCGAGGTGGTGTAGGGGCGGCCCTTGAGGGCGTACTTTTCGCCGTTGATCAGGCACTCCTGGATGTGGATGCAGTAGCCGGGGAAGAGGTCCTCGCCGTTGCCGATGGCCAGGGCGGCGAAGGCGACGCCGGCGGAATAGCCCTGCTCGGTGCCGGTAAAGTCGATGCCGACGGTGTAGGTGCCCTCGCCGGTGATTTCCACGTCGGTTACCTTGAGGCCGGGGGTCTTGGCGTCGGGGTTATAGGTGTCGCCCACGCTGTAGGAGATCGCCCAGCCGCCGTCGTTCCACATGATCCAGGCAGCCGCCTTTTCGTCCGTCAGCTGAATGGCGTCGGCGCTGAAGGTCGCCGGGGCGCTTTCCACGGCGGCGTCGAAAGCGGCCTGGGCCTCTTCCTTTGTCCTTCCGGCGGAGAAGCGGGCGTAGACCTCGGCCATCGCCGGGTCAGCGAAGGAAAGGTTCCTGCGGACGTAGAAGCCGCTGGTATCCCACAGGCAGGACACGAAGCCGTGCACCGTGCACAGGTTGAGGAAGCTTTGGTGATACAGGGCGCTGTTTTCCTTGGACACGCCGTCGGCGGCCGGCAGAGCACCGTATTCGCCGATGATCACGCCGTAGCCGGCCTTGGTGAACTTGTCCATCTTGGCAAGGGACTCGCTCATGGCCTGCAGGTCCTTCTTTGTGCCCCAGCGGGTCGCGGAAGCGGCGCTGGCGTTTTCGCCGCAGTAGCTCCAGGGATCATAGTAATGGACGGAAACAAAGAGCTTGCCCTCCGCGCTGTCCTTGGGCATGACGAAGCGGCTGTCGCAGGTCTGGTCAATGTTTGTGCCGTAGCCGGGAATCAGCAGGAAACGGGTAGCGTTGTTCCCGCCGGCGGCGCGGACGGTGTCGACGAAGGCCTGGTTGACCTGGTTGGCCAGGGCGTAGCGCTCGTCGTCGGTCAGGTAGGAGTTCACGGAGTCATTGCAGTACAGGGTGGAGTTTTCGTCAAAGCGGGCGCCGATTTCCTCGTTTGCCCCTTCAAAGATCAGGTAATCGCCTTCCTCTTTGAAGTATTCCGCCAGCTGGGACCACATGCCCCGATAGGCTTCCATCGCCAGGTCCCGGGTCTCCTTGGACTCGGAGCCGAACATGCCGTACCAGCCGCCGTCCCAGTGGTCGTTGAGGATCACGTACATGCCTTCGTCCAGCGCCCAGCGGACCACCTCGGCCACGCGGTCGATGTACGCCTGGTCCAGGGTGTAGTCGCCCTTGGACAGGTGGGAGGCGTTGGTCATCCAGGCCACGGGAACGCGGATGGTGGAAAAGCCCGCCTCGCGCATGCCGTGGATCATTTCCCGGGTGGTTACGGGCTGGCCCCACAGGGTTTCGTAGCGGGTCGGTTCGGCCCCGGTGTTGCCCTGGTTGGCGTCGCAGGCCTCAAAGGTGTTGCCCAGGTTCGTGCCCAGGCCCATCAGCGGGGCGGTTTCGACCGCCGTTTTGTCCGTTTCTTCGGCGCAGGCAGACAGACAGAGCGCCAGGGCCAGCGCGGCCAGCAGCAGCGTCATGATCATTTTCTTCATGTGGTTCTTCCTTTCTTTGCGGGTACAAAATATCAGGGAGAAACGTTTCTGACCACATTATAACAGACAATTTTCGTTAGCGCAATCGTTTGCGAAAAAGAAAAGTGAGGAAATTGTCCAAAGCAAAAGGAGGCCGCGTCGATAGCGGCCCCCGGTTCCACCGGCTTGGCCGATGGGAGGAAAATTTTCTTGTTTATTCGCTTACGTCGGGCGCTACGATCAGGGCGTCCAGATCTGCCCAGCCCCAGAAGCAGGTGACGGTAATGGTGTGCTCTCCAGCAGTCAGGAAGACGGGGCCGGTCACGCAGGCTTCCTTTTCCGTGCCCTGAACGATGGTGTTGCCGATCCTTTCGCCGTCGACGGCCAAATAGTTTTCCTTGTAGCCGCCGATGCCGTTCTGCAGGATCGTCAGGTCGTAATACCCGTCCGCCGGGACGGTGACGGTGACGGAGACGCCGTCGTTTTCGTCGTTGGAGGCCAGCTCCACGTAAGAATCCTGGCCGAACCCGCCGACCTTGACCTGGCCCAGCAGGACCCCGTCCTCAAACTCGTAGCGGGTTTCGCCGGCCCCGGCGTTTTCCGGCAGGAGGGCCAGGCTGTTCAGCCGCACCCAGCCCCAGAACGCGCCGATCACGATCTCGTGCTCGCCCTTGGTGAGAGAAACGGTGCCAAAGTCGCAGGCTTCCTCCGCTTCGCCGGAGACGACCGTGTTGCCCTTAAGCTCCCCGTCGATGTAGAGATAGTTTTCCTTGCCCCCGCCGATGCCGGCCTGGACGATGACCAGGTGATAATCGCCGTCCTCCGGTACGGTGACCGTAAGAGAAACCTTATCGTTTTCCTCGTTGCCCCAGAGCTCGACTGTGTCCCCGCTCTTGCGGGCGTTGCCGGAGAGCACAGCGCTCTCGGCGAAGGACCAGGTAAGGGAGCTTTGACGCTCGGCTTCCTTTTCTTCCTCGGCGGCCTTCCGGCCAAAGTCGGGCACATCCCGGAGGGTCACGACGTTGTCCATCTGGTAGAACGCCTTTAAGTCCTCCGCGCTGGTGTAATCCTCGCTGTACTGTCCGTTTTTGAGGACGAACTCATAACACCACACCGCCCAGGAGCTCCACATTGCCCCGTCGCGCGCGCAAGCTTCCGGGGACGGCACGCAGCCGCACTCGGTAAGCAGGATCAGCTTCTTGGCCTCGGTATAGGTCCTGCAGCGCAGGAAGGCCTCGCTCTGGGAGCTGTGGATGTGGTTGCCCGGGTACAGGTCCTCGCCGATGACGTCCACCACGTCGTCGCCCGGATACCAGGCGGCGTTCTGCCCGTTCCACACCCAGATCAGGTTGTTGAGGCCGTGGACGTTCACAAAGCGGTCGTACATGAGCCGGTAGAGCTGAATGTAGGGCTCTGCCCCGGAAGCGCCCCACCAGAACCAGCCGCCGCTGGCCTCGTGCAGGGGACGCCAGAGGACCGGCACGCCCGCGTCGCGCAGGCGCTTCAGCTGCTCGGCGATGGCGTCCATATCGCTGACCAGGAGGTCGTAGCCCGCCGGGTCTTCCCCACTCATGGCCTTACCCAGGTCAAAGGTGGTCCTGTCGGTGTAGAAACCGCCCCACCAGCTGTTGTCTTTCGTATTGACATAGGGTTTGGGCGCGACCCAGTGCCAGCACATGGTGATGATATAGCCCTTGTTCCAGTAGTCGATGGCCTGGTCAACCGATGTGGGACGGGTGCCCAGGCTGACGGATGTCGGGGAATAGTTGAGCATATCCAGCCCCAGAAGAGCCGGGCGCAGGCCGCCGGTCACTCCGGCAATCGCCTCGATCTCGTTGCCGCGCTGTCCTTCGTCCAGATACTGGCCGGAGATCATCTTTTCGCCATAGACCCCGCACAGCCAGTCCATCAGGGCCTGGGCCTCTTTGGAAGGAGATGGGTTGCTCAGGACCGCCGGGACATCGTACATATCCTCCGGTACTTCCTCTGCCGGAACAATCTCGATAAAGTCCAGGCTGACCCTGCCCCAGGAGGCGGTGACGGTGATCTCGTGCTTCCCTTCGCTCATGAACACACGGGAAATGGTGTGCCGGCCGAACTGGGCACCTTCCGCCACAGTGTTCTCTGCCGGTACACCGTCCAGGAGAAGCTGGCTTTCCTTCCGCCCGTCGACTCCGGCGGAGCAGACGGTCAGGTCATAAAGGCCATCTTTGGGCACTTCGACAGTCAGCGTTACGCTGTCTTCCCCGGGGACAGCCAGGACCACCCAGGCCCTTGAGCCCATTTCGTCCACCCGGGCACCGCCGGCCAGTGCGCCTTCCTCAAACTGAATGCGCAGCGGAGCTTCCTCCGCCAGGGAGGCGCAGCAACATAGGAGGAGCACAAGGATTATCAGAAGCATCTTTTTACTCATATTTTCCGCCTCCGTCCAGTCGATTTTTCCGTTCAGCGTTCTGACGGCAGCTTTCTGAGCCGGTTCAGCACTATAGCCAGGCAGTCATGGGCATTTTCCAGACTGTCGCACGCCTCGTCCCACGAGTCCCGGACTTCTTCCAGATCATCTTCCTTCATCAGGAAGCGGGGAGGCTGAAAGCCTTCGGCCCTCTCCTCCAGCTCGCTCTCCAGGCTGTCCAAGGCTTCGATGATTTCATCCAGCCTTTTTTCAAGATCCGGATACATCTTAGCCTTCTTCCTTTCCAAGCCGGCTCAGCAGGTACGCCACCGCGCAGCCAACCAGCAGGCACACGATAGAGGCCACCCAGTTGCCGGGGGTCGCCACGTCAAAGCAGGCGCGGTTCTGGTACAGCAGGGCGATGGGCGAAGCCACCACCAGGCCCAGGATCGCCGAGAAGGTGAGGGCGCTGTGCTTCTTTAACAGGAAGTTCATCAGCTTGGCGATAAAGACGATGCCGATCAGCAGGCCCAGCGCGTAGGGCAGCAGCACGCCCATGTCAAAGCTGTGCAGGGCGCCGATGATCGAATGATAGTAGCCCAGGATCAGCAGGATCATGGAGCCGGAGACGCCGGGGATCACCATCGTCGCCGAGGCCAGCATGCCCAGCGGGATCAGCAGCAGGATGTCGCCAAAGGAATGAGTGATGGTCTTGTCCGCGCCGGCCTGCAGAAGGGGCAGGACGACCACCAGCGCAAAGAACAGCACGAAGAGGAGGCTGCCCTTCCAGGTAGTTTTCTTGAAGTCCACGTTCTTCCAGATGATCGGCAGCCCGCCCAGGATCAGGCCGATGAAGGCAAAGATCGTGGGCATCAGGGTGATGGGCGGGGGCACCTGGCCCTCGTCGCCGATCAAGGGTTTTAAAATCCGGGCAAAGCCGAAGATGCCCACCAGCACGCCCACCAGGATGGGCAGCAGGTCCATGAGGGCCTTGCGCCAGTTCTTGCGGAAGTTGTTCACATCGTAGATGATCCGGTCATAGATGCCCATGGTGACCGCCATCGTCCCCCCGGACACCCCGGGAATGTCATTCGAGATCCCGATCACAGACCCGCGAAGGATGTCCAAAAGCCAAGAAACGAGAGTTTTATTGTTGTTCTTTTCCATATTTTCCTCCTGAGAATTCGTAATGCTTTGCAGGCATTAGGGATTAGGCAATAGGCATTAGGGCTGGGAGGGCCCGGAAAACAGCACAGTGTGCTGTTTTCACCGACCAGCGGGCCGGCAGGCCCTGGACAAGGGGTTAGGCATTAGGCAGTAGGCATTAGGCAATAGATAGCAGAGAGTAGAAATTATGTATTAGGCATTACGCATTTGACGTAACCCATTATACGAAGTGCAGCACCGTCAGGCTCCCGACTCCCATAATCACTGCTGCCAGAAGTACGCCCAGCATGACGGCGCAGACGGAGGACTTGAAGTCCATGTCCAGGATGCTGGCGGCCAGGGTGCCTGTCCACGCGCCGGTGCCGGGGATGGGGATGCCCACAAACAGCAGCAGGGCCAGGAAGAGGCCCTTTTTGCTGGCCTTCTGCTTGAGCTTTTCCCCGGCCATGTGTCCCTTTTCCAGGCACCAGGTAAAGAAGGGGCCGATGAAGCGTTTGTCCTTACCCCACTCCAGTACCTTCCTGGCAAAGAAAAAGATGACGGGCACCGGCAGCATGTTGCCGACCACGCAGATGATATAGGCCGGCAGGGTCGGGATCCCGTTGGCCAGGGCATACGGCAGAGCGCCCCTGAGTTCAATCAGGGGCACCATGGAAATCAGAAATGAAATCAGATAATGTTTGAGCATAAGCCTCCAGAAAATTGAAAAATAATTCTTGGATTCAAATGCGTAATTCTTCATGCGTAATGCGTAATGTAATCCTTCTCCAGCTCCGTTTTTCTTACGGTCGCGCTTCTGCGCAGAAGAAAAAATTACGCATTAGGCATTACGCATTACGCATTATACAATCAATAGCCGTCCGCACGTCTCGCATTCCACGTCTTTGCCCGACTGTACGTCCTTCACCACTCCGCTGGGGAGGGACATGTTGCAGCCGGTACACTGGCTGCCGTTCAGGCGGGCAAGCGGCGGGAAGGCGTGGCGGCGGATGGTGTTGTACCGCTCGATCCAGTTGGGCTGGATGGCTTTCGCCTTTTCGGCCAGCACGTTTTTGAGGGCCGTCAGCTCCTCGTTTTTCTTTTTATATTCCTCGTCGTAGGAAGCCTTCAGCTTGTCAAACTCGGCCTTGGCGCGGGCGGCGCGGACCTTGACGTCATACTGCAGGCGGTCGCGGTCGGCAGCGTCCTTGCGGATGCGCTTGATTTCCGCTTCGTATTCGCTCAGGTTGCTCATCATGCGCTGCGCGTCATTCAGGTAGCGCTCGGTCTGTTCCACGTCCTGCGGCTCGTTGGCTTCGATTTTCTTCTGCAGGCTGTTCAGCTGATCCTCCACCAGTTTCACGGCGTCCTCCAGGACCTCCAGGCGGTCCTGCATGGTCAGGACTTCCTCCTCGATCCGCTTGATGGTGTTCTGCTGCTCCAGCAGATAGTCACGGTATTTCACCAGCTTCTGCCGCTCCGGGGAGCCTTTGATCTCCTTGGCGACCGCTTCGGCCTGAATGTCCGTCTGCTGATAGTCCCACAGCAATTCCATTTGGTTCATGGGGTACCTCCTTATCGTTCCAGCGCGCCGGGAAACGGCACACATGACGTCTGCTTGACCTGGCAGGAAAGGCCGTTTTTCTGTATGCCCTCCTCCAGGAAAGAAACCAGCGCCGGAATCATCGGCGCTTCGCTGGCATAATGGCCGGCTTCAAAAATGACAATCCCCCGGGCGGCGGCGTCCGTGATCTCGTGGTGGCGGATTTCGCCGGTGAGATAAGCCTGGGCACCGGCCTGGATGGCCTCCAGATAGCCCTCCCCGTAAGCCCCGCCGGCAAAGGACATGACGGAAATCCTTTGGTTCAGGTCGCCGTAGACGCGCAGGGGCGCATGCACGGCGTCTTTGAGGAGCTGGGCCGCCTCGGAGGCGGTCAGTGGCTTTTCAAAACGGCCGGTAAACAGGTAGCCGGTCTGCGCGAGGTCATTCAGGCCCATGGCCCGGGCCACGCAAGCGCTGCCGCTTAACACCGACTGGTCCCAGTTGGTATGGGCGCTGATCAGGCTGATCCCGCGCCGGACCAGCTCGCACAGGACCTCGGCCTCCGGCTGGCCCTTGACCAGCCTTTTGATCCCGTGGAACATCAGCGGGTGGTGGGAGACGATCAGCTCCGCCTGTAAGCGGTCCGCCTCCAGCACGGTGTCCATCGTGACGTCCAGGGAGCAGAGGATGTTGGAAACCTCCTGTTTGGGGTCGCCGACCAGGAGGCCGACGTTGTCATATTCCTCCGCCGTCTCAAAGGGCGCGAAGGCGTTGATCATTTCACAAATCTGCTCGACCGTCGGCTTGGACACGTTCCCATTCCTCCCTGATCCATTGTCGTTTCATTTCCGCGGCGGGGCCGCGCTCGCTTTCCCAGTCCCGGGCCTTTTTTTGAAGATACCGGCGGTACACATCGTCCGCCGGGCGGCGCAGGAGCACGGGCCCGAAGGTCAGCTCCTTTTCGGAATAGGCCTGTGTCAGTCCGGGCTTGGCCAGGAGGACCGGGTAAAAATGCCCACCGGCCTCCGTCAGGGCCTCGTCTTCGATTTGATAGCCCAGGTCCATCAGCGTCCGCCGGACGGAGGGCATTTCCGTGTTGGCGGAAAGCACCAGGGCGCAGCCGCAAAGAAGATGGCCCTGCTCCAGCAACATGTTTTTGATGTTGACGCCGCCCATCCCCAAGACGGCGGCCGCCTCTACCTGCTCCCCCACTGCCTTAAACCCATCTCCTACGCCAAAGCGGACGCGGGCGGACAGGCCGTTTTTCTCCATCAGGTTTTTGGCCTTTTGCAGGGAGGAGGCGCTGATATCCGTCGTCCACATCCTGTCGGCGATGCCCCGGGTCAGCAGGGCAAGGGTCAGGTAGCCGTGGTCGGCCCCGATATCAGCGCCTGTACGCACCCGGGGAAACAGGCGGATGGCCGTTTCCAGCCGGGCGTCGAGCTGCCTTTCTCTCATCAGTCCAGATAATCCTTGAGTTTCTTGGAGCGGCTGGGGTGGCGCAGCTTGCGCAAGGCCTTCGCCTCGATCTGGCGGATGCGCTCGCGGGTGACGTTGAACTCCTTGCCAACCTCCTCCAGGGTGCGCTGGTGCCCGTCGTCCAAGCCGAAGCGCAGGCGGAGCACCTTCTGCTCGCGGTCAGTCAGGGTGTCCAGCACCTCGGCCAGCTGCTCCTTCATCAGGGCGTGGCTGGCGGCTTCCGCCGGGGCGGGGGCGTCGTCGTCCTGAATGAAGTCTCCCAGGTGGCTGTCTTCCTCCTCGCCGATGGGCGTTTCCAGGGACACAGGCTCCTGGGCGATCTTGATGATCTCCCGGACTTTGTTCTCGCTGATGCCCATGGCCTTGGCGATCTCCTCCGGAGAGGGCTCCCGGCCCAGCTCCTGGAGGAGCTGACGGGACACCCGGATCAGCTTGTTGATGGTCTCCACCATG
>DGRV01000017.1:6433-25352 GCA_002391225.1 Christensenella sp. UBA4379 | reverse complement strand
CTGCTGCCTCCCGTAGGAGTCTGGACCGTGTCTCAGTTCCAATGTGGCCGTTCATCCTCTCAGACCGGCTACTGATCGTCGCCTTGGTAGGCCGTTACCCCACCAACTAGCTAATCAGACGCAGACCCATCGCAAAGCGATAGCTTACAAGTAGAGGCCATCTTTAATCAAGCTCCCATGCGGAAACTTGACAACATTCGGTATTAGCAGTCCTTTCGGACTGTTGTCCCCATCTTTGCGGCAGGTTGTCTACGCGTTACTCACCCGTTTGCCACTCGACTCATCTAAGCAAGCTTAAAATCGTCTCGTTCGACTTGCATGTGTTAAGCACGCCGCCAGCGTTCGTCCTGAGCCAGGATCAAACTCTTGTGTTTAATCCTTCAACTTGTTCTCTGGTGTCGAAGCCTCTCACGAAGCTCCTACCGCAGACCAAGTTAAAACTCATTTCAAATTGACTGTCGTTCTTCTTTCTTACTCTTCTGTATCGTTTTCAAGGTCCACCGTGCTCTCTTGGATCAGGCCTTTTCAGGACCAGCTCCTCACGAGCGCTTGTGTATCTTATCACTTACCTCCCCTACTTGTCAACACCTTTTTTATCTTTTTTTCAGGGTTTCGCGTATTTGTTACTTCCTCCCCAAACAGACCCTTTTCCATTCGTGATTATACCGAACATTCGCCATTTTTTGAAGCCGCTTTGTTCGTAAATCTCTTTCTCTTCCAACTCTCCTTTCCCTCCCCGGCTCTTTTGTTTCATTTGTAAAAACCCCTCCGCCTCATTGACACCCGGGCCCATCTGGCATACAATCAGTTTAACCGGCTGGAACGCCGGCCTACATTAGATAAGGAATGGTGGCTGTTTATGAAGAAACATCTGTATAAAGGAACCGCGCTTTTGCTGTGCCTGTGCCTGACGCTTGGCGCCTGCGCCGCTTTGGCCGAGGGCGAGCCCTGGCCCACCCAGCTGGACGACCGCATCGCCGAAGAGGGCATGTGGATCACCTGGCGGGTAGACGAGATCAACGACTTCCATCAGCAGCTGGGCTACAGCGCTCCCGTCTCCGAGGACGCGGGCCCCGGCCGGCTGACCAAGGAGGAAGCCATCGCCGCCGCCCGGGCCTTCATCCTGCAGTACGTGCAGACCGTAAGCCCTCAATATTATGAAGTCAACGGCATCGCCCCCGCCCCCGTCACCGAGAGCTTCCTGGACGGCCTGAAGGTAGCCGCCTTCGTGACCGCCGACAACGAAACCGAGAACCCGCCCCACTGCTGGCAGATCCACTTCTACGCCGACGAATGGCTGACCCTGGCACTGGATTCGCTGTTTGTGCAGGTAGACGCCATAACGGGAGACATACTGGCGTTTTTTGAGCCAGGCGGAAACGGCTGAGAATGAGGTAGGAGGTAGGAAGTAGGAGGTAGGAGGTAGGAGGTGATTAGTGAGGAATGAGGAGTGAGGAGTGAGGAGTAAGGAATTGACTACGCAGTATGCGCATGAAGATACAAAGATCAGCCCGGAGCAGCGCTCCGGGCTGTTTGTTTGAGTATTTACCTCCTACCTCCTACCTTCTACCTCCTACCTGAATCATCAGGCCATTAAGGCCTGCGCGGCTTCTCCCAGCTTCTCGTTGAGCTCGGCGGAGGCTTCGGCGGTGGTTTCTTTGGTGTTCACGTACAGCTTGATCTTGGGCTCGGTGCCGCTGGGGCGGATGCAGACCCAGTTGCTGTTTTCCAGCTCGAAGTACAGGACGTTGGAGGGCGGGGTGTCCAGCCTGGTCTGGGCGCCGTCGCAGGCGGTGCGGCAGCCGGACTGGTAGTCGCGCACAGCGGTGACCTTCAGGCCAGCCAGCGCTTTCGGCGGGTTCGCCCGCAGGCCGGCCATGATGTCCTTCATCCTCTGGACGCCGTCCTTGCCGGGCAGGGTGACGGAAATCACCTTTTCGGTGTAATAGCCGTACTTTTTGTAGAGCTCCTGCAGCTTGTCGTACAGGGTGGTGCCTTCGGACATGGCCGTGCAGGCAGATTCGGTCAGCAGCAGGGAGGCGTTGACGCCGTCCTTGTCGCGCACCTGGGTGCCGGACAGGAAGCCGAAGCTCTCCTCAAAGCCAAACACGAAGGTATGAGCGCCGGTTTCGCTGAACTGCTGGATCTTTTCGCCGATGAATTTAAAGCCCGTGAGCACGTCAAAGACCGTGCAGCCGTAGTCCTCGGCGATGGCGCGGGCCATTTCCGTGGACACGATGGACTTGACCACCGCCGCGTTTTCTGGCAAAATACCCTTGAGCCTGCGGCTTTCCAGCACATGGCTCAGCAGCAGGCAGCCGATCTGGTTGCCGGTCAGGGTATGGAAGACGCCTTCCTTATCCTTGACGGCGACGCCCATGCGGTCGCAGTCTGGGTCGGTGCCGAAGACGACGGTCGCGCCGACCTGCTCGGCCAGCGGGATCGCCAGCTTGAAGGCGGCGGGGTCTTCCGGGTTGGGTGCGGTGACGGTGGGGAAATCGCCGTTGGGCAGCTCCTGCTCCTTCACCACGGACACGTGGGTCACGCCCAGCTCCTTGAGCATCCGGCGGACCGGGACGTTGCCCGAGCCGTGCAGGGGGGTGTAGACGATTTTGAGGTTCGGCCCTTCCTTGGCCAGCAGCTCCGGCCGCAGGGCAAGACTCTTGATCATCGCGATGTAGTCGCTGTCTACTTCCTTGTCGCCGATGATGTTCAGCAGGCCCTTTTCGAGGGCTTCCTTTTCGTCCATCGGGGCGCACTCCGGGAAGTCCAGGGAGCGGATGTATTTGGTCACTTCGCCCGCGGCTTCCGGGCCCAGCTGGGCGCCGTCCTCGGCGTAGACCTTGTAGCCGTTGTACTGGGGCGGGTTATGGCTGGCGGTGACGACGACGCCGGCGGCGGCGTTCAGGTGACGCACCGCGTAGGACAGGACGGGCACCGGCCGCAGCGAATCGAACAGGAAGGCCTTCACGCCGTTGGCCGCCAGCACCAGGGCCGTCTGCTTGGCGAAAACGTCGCTGAAATGACGGCTGTCATAGGCGATGGCCACGCCGCGGTCCGCCGTACCGGCGTTTTTCAGGTACATGGCCAGGCCCTTGGTGGCCCGGCGGACGTTGTATACGTTCATGCGGTTGAGGCCCGCGCCGATCACGCCGCGCATGCCGGCGGTCCCGAAGGACAGCTCGGTGTAAAAACGGTCCTCCACTTCCTTGTCGTCTTTTTCAATGGCTTTGAGTTCCCGCACGGTGGCCTCGTCGTCCGCGAACATCGTCAGCCACTTCTGATATTCCTGCCGATAATCCATGTGAAAAAACCTCCTTCGCTTTCAGGAAAAAGTCTGAATCAATGGTTTTATTATAATGGATTTTGCCAAAAAGCACAAGAGCGGGCGAAGGGTTTTCCTTGTCTGTTTTTGAACGGTTTTTTTCTCGTTTTCACTGCCAACTGCCGGACCGGGAACGTATCAACGATCAGAGCTCATATTACCGACCCAATTCAATGATAAACGAAAGGCGGTTCTCACCCATGAAAAAAACCAGCAAGTCCACAAAAGCCCTGCTCTGCGCCGCTGTCTGCCTGATGCTCGCCGTCCACGCCGCCGGCGCCTCCGCCTGTACGGCTGTCTACGTCGGCCGGGCCGTCAGCGCCGACGGCTCCGTCCTCCTGGCCAAGTCCAACGACCACCAGGACGTCTGGGCCAACTATATCACCGTCACCGAGCGGGTCGAGAACGTCCCGGGCAGGACGATGCCCGTGGACAGCGGCTCCACCGTGTTTGCCGAGCTGCCGGCCACGACCTACCGCTACACCGCCACCCCCTGGATGGACAGCGCCATGGCCCTGAGCGGCCTGCCCCGGGACGCCACCGTCTGCACGAACGAGTACGGCGTCGCCATGGTCATGTCCATCACCGCGTTTTCCAACCGCGCGGCCCTGGAGGCCGATCCCCTGGTCAAAACGGGGCTGACGGAGCTTACCGCGGTCGACCTGGTCACCTGCCAGAGCGCCACGGCCCGGGAGGGCGTCCAGACCCTCGCCGCCCTGCTGGACCGCTATGGAAGCAGCGAAGTCAACATCGCCATGATCGCGGATCAGAAGGAAGCCTGGTACATCGAGATGTACAACGGCCATCAGTACGCGGCGGTCCGCCTGCCGGAGGACAAGGTCTGCGTGTTCGGCAACGAGTTTAGCCTGGAATACCTGTCCGACTACGCGGAAACGATCTGCTCCCCCAACCTGGAAAGCCTGGCCAAAGAAGGCGGCTTCGCCGTTTATGGGACAGACGTCCATGAAGGAGAATTGAACCTGCTGACCACCTACTCCGGGGAAGAAACCGTGACGGATTATTCCCACATGAGGACGTGGATCGGCCACAGCCTGCTGGCCCCTTCCTCCGCCCGGGAGTACGATAAGAGCGCTCTTTATCCCCTGTGCTTTGCGCCGGACCGGAAGGTATCCCTCGAGGACGTCATGGAGCTCATCCGCAACCGCTTTGAAGGGACCGAATACAGCCCCGACTTTACCGGCAGGACCGACATGCGCGTCATCGGCACGGATACGGCGCTCAGCGTCCATATCGCCCAGATTTACCCCGAGCTGCCCGCCGAAATGGCCTGCCTGACCTGGGAGAGCACCGGCCCTGCCGTGTACGGCGTCTTCGTGCCGGTGTCCAACGCCGCCCTGAGCGTCAGCGAGGCCTACGGCCGCAACCAGCCGGCGGAAGCGGCCATGGAGTTCGACACCGCCCTCTACCCTTATTACCGCTTCAAGGAGCTGAACACCCTCTGCGTGGAAAAGAACTGCTGCCCCATCTACGGCGTTCCCGTGCGTTCCTACTGGCACGAGGCGGAAGCCGCCATGCGGGAGGGCATGAGCGCGGTGCTGACAACCGCCGCCGCCATGACGGACCGCGAGGCCGCCGCCCGGTACATCACCGATTATTGCAACGCCGTGCAGGAACAAGCCTTTGAGGACGCCGGACGCCTGCTCAACGACGTGCGCTGGTACATGAGCAAGAACTCCAACACCATGAAAAACGGCCGCAACCCGGAAACCCACGAGGTGATGGACGAGTTAAAGCCCATTGACCCCCTGGTGATCCGCCTGGACCCGGCGGTCTACCGCAGCCTTCTGGACACGATGGAAAAGTAAAGGAGCGGTTTCTCTCCGCGGCAGGTTCAGCGGCTTCCCCACCATCCTATCAAGCAACGAATCCAAACACACGACGCACCCAGGCTTGCAGTGAAAACAGCCTGGGTGCGTTTTCATTGGGTGCAGTCTCCAATGAGTGTGCCGCAAGTCAAAGAGCGTCTCTTCCCTGAAAAAAGGAAGAAACGCTCTTCAATATCTGTTCTATTGGATACCACGTCCATTCTTCCTGGCCATCACCTCCAGCGCACGGCAGCGAGCCCTGTCAGATTGATTCCATCCGGCAGGGCTATTCTTTTCTGTTCAGCTTTCGTTCTCCCCCCGTGTAACCTCTTATGTAACCCATATGTAACCTTCGTATGGGGTTTCACCTACGCCACCGGGCGCATACAAAAACCGGCTTCCTCTTTTATCAAGAGGAAGCCGGAAAGGAGAGGTTTCGGGGTGGTCCGGACCGGTCAGGATTCGTCCGGGAAATCGCCCTGATAGAGAATGATCTGGGTTGCGGCGTTGGCCACGCCGGTGGCTTTCAGGCCCTTGGCCTGCTGGAAGGCGATGACGGCGTTATAGGTCGCCAGGTCGAAATGACCGTTGACGGTGCCCTTGTAATAGCCGCGGTTCTTGAGAATCTCCTGCATCATCTGCACCGGGACACCCTGGTCGCCCATCTGCAGGGTAATGTAATTGCTGTCCGGCGGGGCCTCGGTGACCGTCCGGTAGGAAGGCGGATTGGTCACGCGCGGGGTCGCTGTGGGCCTCTTGGTGGGCGTGGGCGAAGGCTTGGGCGTCCTGGTGGGCGCGGCCTTCGGGGCCTGGGTGAACAGGTCCTGCTGCATGTTGACGGAGGCGATGCCGTTGGTCTGCATCTTGTGGTCCTTCTGATAAGCCAGGACCGCCTGATAAGTGGACGTGCCGAAGTTACCGTCCGAATTGCCCTTATAGTAGCCGGCGCGGCGCAGAGCGCTCTGGAGCCGGACCACCGGCTGGCCGCTGTCGCCCATCTTCAGGGAGACGTAGCCGCCGTCGGGCCGGTTGGTCACGGTGCGGTAGGCGGGGGGCTTGGTCGCCCCGTTGCCCAGCGGGGTCGGGGTCGGCGTCCTGGTGGGCGTCGGGGTCGGCTTCGGGGTGGGGGTGGCCGTCGGGCGGACGGTCGGGGTCGGCGTACGGTTATACCGGCCACCGAAGAGCAGCTCCTGGGTTTCCGCGTTGGCGTTGCCCGTCTGCTTGAGGCCGTTGTTGGCCTGGAAGCGGATCACGGCCTGGTAGGTATCCCCGCCGAAGCGGCCGTCCACGGTGCCCTTGAAATAGCCGCCGTTGCGAAGCGCGCGCTGCAAAAGCTCCACCGGCGCGCCGGAATCGCCCATGCGCAGGGTGACGTAATTGGAGCCCACGGGCGGGTTGGTGACGGTGCGGTAGCTGGGCGGATTGGTGACCGGAACAGGCGACGGAGAGGCCGTGGGCGTCACGCCGAAGAGCATCTTCTGGGTGGCATTGTTGGCGACGCCGGTCTGGTTCAGGCCGTTGGCCTTCTGGAAGGCGAGGACGGCTTCATAGGTGGTCTCGCCGTATTTTCCGTCCGCCGTGCCCTTATAGTAGCCGGCCTTTTTGAGAGCTTGCTGAAGGGCCTTGACGGGGTCGCCGCTGTCGCCCACGCGCAGGGTCACATAGGTAGAGCCCACGGGCGGGTTGGTGACGGTGCGGTAGACGGGCGGATTGGTCGCCGCCGGCTTCGGAGTCGACGTGCGGGAGATGGCGGCGAACAGACGGTTCTGGGTATTCACGTCGGCGATGCCTGTTTGCTTGAGGCCGTAGTCCTTCTGAAAGGCGCTGATTCCCCGGAAGGTGGTGGCGGCGTAATGGCTGGAAATGTTGCCGGAATAATAGCCCAATTCCTTGAGGGCGCGCTGGAGCTCGCCCACCAGGGTGCCGCCGTCGCCCATTTTGAGGGGCACCCGCTTGCCGTTGGGGGCGGCGGTGACGGTGGTATACTCGGGCGGGTTGGTGACCCTGGGCGTAGGCGTCGGGGTGGCCCGCTTCTTCGGCACCGGGGTGCTGTCCGCCGAGGCAAAGAGCTTCTTCTGGGTGGCGGCGTCGGCGATCCCGGTGGCCTTGAGGCCGTTGTCCCCCTGGAAGTCCATGATGCCGCGGTAGGTGGTGGCCGCGTAGTGGTTCGAGATGTTGCCGGAATAATAGCCCAGCTTCTTGAGGGCCCGCTGCACGTCGCCCACCAGCGCGCCGCCGTCGCCCATCTGCAGGGTAACGTAATTGCCGTTCGGCGCTTCGGTCACGGTGGTGTAGGAGGGCGGGTTGGTAACCCGCGGCGTGCTTTCATCCGCGGTGTTCTGGTTGCCGCTCCTTCTCGGGGTCGGGGTGGCGGCGTTCGTCTGGCCTCTGGGCGTCGCCGTCCGCCTCGGGGTGGCGGTGGCGCTGTAGCGGTTGGGCGTGCCGGTAAAGAGCTTGACAAAGGTGGACGTGCCGGCGACGCCGTCGGACTTCATGCCGTTCTGCTTCTGGAAATTGCTGACGGCTTCCTGGGTGTTGGCCCCGTAGGTGCCGTTGATGGTGCTGTTGTAATATCCCAGGGATTTGAGCTTGCGCTGCAGGGTGCGGATGGCGTTTTCATCCGTGGAGCCCGTTTTGAGCGTGATGCCGATGATGCCGGAAGAGGTGGTGGCCTTGGTGGCCCGGGCGCTGTACATGGAGTTCAGGGTGGTAAAGCCCGCCACGCCGTCCGCGGTCAGGCCGGCGCGGTTCTGGTAGGACGTAACCGCCAGCTCGGTGATGGCGTCATAGGTGCCGGTGGACTTGCCGTCCAGGTAGCCCAGGGAGATCAGGCGGGTCTGCATCCGGGCGACCTCGGAGCCCCTGCTGCCCCGCTTCAAAGACACGCTGGTGGCCAGCTTCGGGGTGGCGGTCGCCTTGGGCCTGGGGGTGGCGGTGGGCTTGGCGGTGGCGACGGAGCCGTTGAGCATGTCCAGCGTGGCCTTGCCGGCGATGCCGTCGGCGGTCAGGCCGTTGGCCCGCTGGAAGGCGGTCACGGCGCGCTTGGTGGATTCGCCGAAGTCGCCGTCCACCAGGCCGGTATAATAGCCCAGCTTTTTAAGCGCCGTCTGCAGCTCGCGCACAGCCTTGCCCTGGGAGCCAAAGCGCAGCACGGTAGGCGTCGCGGCGGGCGTGGCCGTCGGGCGGGGCGTGTTGGTCTGGGGAATGGGCGTGCCCGTGTTCAGGTAGATCATGACGTTGCCGCTATTGTCCGGCGCGGGGGTCGGCGTCACGCCGCTGATCAGCGGGGTGGCGTTGCCGCCCGGCAGCTGGATAATGGTATAAGGCGTCTGGACCACCTCTGGCGTGTTCAGCTCCACCACGCGGGTGTCCTTCGTCGGCTCCGGCTCCACGGAATAGACCGGGTAAGGCACGGAATTGCCGGAAGAGGTGTCGGTACCGCTGGTTACGCTGATGGGCTCGGTATAGCAGCCGCTCAGCGTCAGGGCGATCACCGTCAGCAAAACCACCAGAGAGATTTTTTTCTGACTGCCTTTCTTCATGTCGCGTTCATTCCTTCCATACGATCCGCGTCTGCCGGCGGATTACTCAATATCCTCCCCCCGGAGGGTCCAGACCGCAAAACCTTCCTGCTGGGCGGCTTTGGTGTTCTCCGGATTGTCGTCGATAAACAGGGCGTCCTTGGGGGAAAAACCGTAACGCCTGCACAAAAGCCTGTAGATGGCGGGCATGGGCTTGACGATGCGCTCATGAGACGAAACGACGCCGCCGTCAAAGGCTTCAAAAAAGGGAAACCGCTCCAGCGTTCTTTCAAAGGCGGGAGAAGAGAAATTGGTCAGATAATAGAGCTTTTTGCCGGCGGCTTTCAATTCCGGCAGCCAGCGGGCCGGGGTGAGGGGCGTTAAACACCCGATAAACTCGTCCAGCACCGCGCAGACCCGGATCAAGTCCTCCCGGCTCTCCGTCCGGACGGCCTGGCACATCAGCCGCGCCACCTCGCCGTTTGTGATCAGCCCCGTGTCGATCCAGGCCCACAGGCCCGTGCCGAAAACGGCTTCCTCCAGCCGGGGAGACAGGCCAAATTCCTTTGCAATGCTCTTTGGGTCGAACCTGAGCAGGACGTTGCCCACGTCGAATACCACAATGTCTTTTTCCTGCAGTCGCTGATCCATCCGTTTCCCTCCAGTTATACATGGTTAGAATATCATAAAACAACGGGAATTACAATCCGAAAAATGAATTTTCTTTGAAAAAATTTACAATTCTGTTACGAAATGTTACAGCTTTCCTGTTGGCCGAAATAATTTTTCCCATCCGGCAGGAAAATCAGACCCGCCCGGGGAAATAAGTTCTGGTTATTCTGTCATCAAAGCGGACCCATCAGGAGAAACAGACATGGAAAGAAAAGACGGCCGGGCCGCCGATCAGCTGCGCGCCCATGAAATGATCACAGACTTTGTGCCCACGGCGGCGGGAAGCTGCCTGATCCGCACCGGGGACACCCGGGTCATCTGCACCGCCTCGGTGGAAGAGGGCGTGCCGCCCTTTTTAAAAGGAAAGGGAGAGGGCTGGCTGACGGCGGAATACGCCATGCTGCCCGCCTCCACCGGCCGGCGCAAGGCCCGGGACGGCGTCAAAAAGGACGGCCGGGGCGTCGAAATCAGCCGGCTGATCGGCCGGGCTCTGCGCCAGGCGGTAGACCGCCGGTGGCTGGGTGAAAGGACGATCACCATCGACTGCGACGTGCTGACCGCCGACGGCGGCACCAGGACGGCCGCCATCACCGGGGGCTTCGTGGCCCTGTGCCAGGCGGTGGACCGGCTGATCCGGGACGGGAAGCTCCGGGAATCCCCCATCGTCCACCAGATCGCCGCGGTCAGCGCCGGGGTGGTGGAAAACACTCCCTGCCTGGACCTGTGCTACACGGAGGATTCCTCCGCCCAGGTGGACATGAACTTCATCATGAACGAACGGGGCGAATATATCGAGCTCCAGGGGACCGGCGAGGGCCGGGCATTCACGGGGGACGAGCTTTCCGCCCTGTGCGCCCTGGGCCAAAAAGGCTGCGGGGAGCTGATGGCCCTCCAGCGGAAAGCCCTGGGCCGGGAAAGCCTGCTGCCGGACGGCCCCCACACCCTGGTTCTGGCCTCCAACAACGACCATAAGCTAAACGAGCTGCGCGAAATGATCGGGGACAGCATGCGCGTCCTTTCCATGCGGGAGGCCGGATTTGAAGAGGACATCGACGAAAACGGCCGGACCTTTGAGGAAAACGCCCTGATCAAGGCCCGGGCGGTGGTGAAGGCCACGGGCCTGGCCGCCCTGGCGGACGACAGCGGCCTTTCGGTGGACGCCCTGTCGGGCGAGCCGGGTGTCCTGTCCGCCCGCTACGCCGGCGTCCACGGGGACGACGCGGCCAACAACAAAAAGCTCATCGAAAAGATGCGGGGCATTTCCAAGCCCTGGACAGCCCGCTTTGTCTGCGCCGTGGCCCTGGTCCTGCCCGGAGGGAAGGAATGGGTGGTCCGGGGCGAATGTCCCGGCCTCATCATCGAGGAGGCCCGGGGCACCGGCGGCTTTGGCTACGACCCCCACTTCCTCTACGAGGAGCTGGGCCAGACCTTCGCCGAGATCGCCCAGGAGGACAAGAACCGCGTTTCCCACCGGGCCAGGGCGATGGAAAAGATCCTGCCCGTGATCCGGGGGCTGTAACCCATGAGAGAGGCAAAACGCATCCTCGTCCTGTCCGATTCCCACGGGTATCCGCTGAACAATCTATTGATGAAGGCGGAAAGCCTGGGCAGGATCGACGCGGTGTTTCACCTGGGGGACGGGTACCGGGACATGGACGGCTTCCTCACGGAGTTTCCTCTGTTGTTCCGGGTCGGAGGCAACTGCGACTTTTTCGGGGGCGAAAAGGAAGAGCTGGTCCCGCTGTTCGGAAAGCGGTTTTTCCTGACCCACGGCCACGCTTACCACGTCAAAACGACGCTGAGCCTGCTCAAAAGCCGGGCCTGCGAGGCCGAGGCGGACTGCGCCCTCTTCGGCCACACCCATGCGCCCCATAACGAATACGACGCCGGCCGCCTGTACCTGAACCCGGGGGCCGCCTGCGACGGGCGGTTCAGCGTTCTCCGGGTTGAAAAAAACGGCGATTTATACGCTGAACTGTATTGATCGCATGGGGGTCTTGCGACCCCCCTACGGAACCCCCCAGACGGATTTGCCTCTCGCGTCTGCGACGCTCCCGGGCGGCAAATCCGCAAAGAATGTATTTTTGCTCCGCAGAAGTGAAGTGGGCTTCGTTTTTCCAAGTATCATTCTGCTGCGCAAAAATACTCCTCGCGGCGTACATGCCACCGCTGCGGATTGTCATCAGGGGGAGGGATCCCCCTGATCACCCCCTCTGACGAGCGCCATGCTATTTTCAATTGTTGGGAATTGACACGTTATCTAAATACGTTAAATGGAGGAATGAACTTGAAGGTTTTTATCAGCGCGGACATTGAAGGGACCGCTTTTACCACCTACTGGGAAGAAACCGAAAAGGACAAGGGCACCTACGCCCGGGCGGCGGAGGAAATGACGCGGGAGGTCTGCGCGGCCATCGAGGGGGCCCTCGCCGCCGGGGCGGACGAGATCCTGGTCAATGACGCCCACGACTTCGGCATCAACCTGGACCCCTTTCGGATGCCGGAAAACGTCGAGCTGATCCGCGGCTGGTCTGGCAGCCCCATGGGCATGGCGGAAGGGATCGACGAGAGCTTTGACGCCGCCTTTTTCGTGGGCTGGCATTCCCCGGCGGGGATGTGCAACAATCCCCTTTCCCACACCATGAGCGGCAAGCCCGCCCGGGTCACGCTGAACGGCCTGCCCTGCTCGGAGTTCCTATTGTACAGCTGGGCCTGCGCCATGCGCGGGGTGCCCAGCGTGCTGCTGACCGGGGACCGGCGGCTGGCGGAGCTTTCCCAGCCCCTCCATCCTGGTTTGGTGACGGTGGCGGTCAAGGACGGGCTGGGCGGCCTCACCCGCTGCAAATCCCCCGTCTGGGTGGAAAAGACCATTAAAAAGGCGGCCGAACAGGCCCTCCGCCAGGATTTAAGCAAGGCCAAAATCGAGCTGCCCCGGCGCTTCGTCTTTGACATCACCTACAAGGAAACCAAGCACGCCGTCAAATATTCCTTCTATCCCGGTTTTAAAATGATCTCGGACGATACGATCCGCCTGACCACTTCGGACTACATGAACGTGCTCCGGGCGGCGATGTTTGTGCTGTAACCGCGAGAACGCTTTTTTCCGAATAAAAAAGAGGGCCGCAGCCCTCTTTCGTCCGGTATCTGTATGATCATTCCTGTTTTTCAACCTTGCCGGCAGGTTTATACTGTTCTTCCCCGGTTTCTACCCAAAGGATAAAATCGTTGATGGATTTTTCATCCCAGCCGGCGGCGCGCAGACCCAGAATAATTCTGGATGCTTCCTGCAGGTTCATCGGGCAAACCCCCTTCCGGTTTCTCTGTTTTTATTATAGCTTAACAGCGGAAAAATGTCAATTTCCGCGTACTTGAATCCCATATTCATCTACTGTTAAAGGGGTATCCGCTATGCCATATCTTTATGAAACCCACATGCACACCTGCCTGGCCAGCAAGTGCGGCAGATCCACCGGCCGGGAGCACGTGCGGAGATACCGCGACCTGGGCTTTGCCGGCATCATCATCACCGACCATTTTTTCGGCGGCAACTGTGCGGTGGACCGGTCCCTCCCCTGGGAGGAAAAGATCAAGCAGTTCTGCTCCGGCTATGAGGACGCCCTGAACGAGGGCCTCAAGATCGGCTTCCCCGTCTTTTTCGGCTGGGAGCAGGGCTACGGGGACGACGAGTACCTGGTCTACGGTCTGGACAAAAACTGGCTGCTGGCCCACCCGGAAATCGAGCACTGCTCCCGCCGCCGCCAGCTGGAACTGGCCCACGAGGGCGGCGGCTGCGTCATCCAGGCCCATCCCTTCCGGATGCGGGGGTACATGACCTATATCCGCGTCGCCCCCCGCTTCTGCGACGGGGCGGAGGTCGCCAACGCCGGCAACTTTCCGGTAAACGACGTCTACGCCTACGGATACGCCAAGGAGTTCGGCCTGGTGATGACCGCCGGCTCGGACAACCACGATTCCTCCAAAATCGAATCGGTCGACCAGCTCTTCGGCGTCAGCCTGGAGCAGCCGCTGGAAACCATCCACGACTACGTCCGCCTGATCCTGAACCGGGGCAAGATCGGCCTGCACGTCCCGCCCGAGCGCTTCCTCCCCACCCCGGACATGGAAAAGCTGACCAGCTACTGGGTGACGGAGGACGAGGGCCTTGAACCCACGGGGAGGACCTGGGCCTGAGCATTCAATGATGCTGAAAAAGCGCCGGAAAACGTTCACCTTAGAACAGACGCGCGCAGTCGGGCCGAGCGCAAAGACCAATCCGGATCCCGATGGGCCGTGTCCAGGCCTTCCGGGGATCCGTCAGCGGGAGGCGTGACCGTGATCGCCGCGCTGGACCCTGTCGTCACCCTGCTGATGGCCGTCATCATCCCCGTCTCGGGCGGGTCGGAGATCTTTTCTTTCCGCTCCCTGCTCGGCGCGCTGATCATCACCATTGGGGTCATCGTCGCGGGGACAGATTTCCTGTCCAAAAAGAAACAACCGGCTGCCGCGGAAGCGCCGGAAGCGGCCCCCGCCCCGGAAGCGCCGGTTCCAAAAATATTGTCCGCGGTCACCAGGCGGAAGATCATGGTCATGTCCTTTATCGGCATCACGCTGCTGTTCGCCGCGCTGGGGGTGTCGATCGACGTGATGGATATGGCGGACGGCTATACGAACCTGCGGCCCGAACACTGCCTCACGGTCCCGGCCGGGCTGATGCTGGGGCCGCTCGGGGCCCTGGCCTGCGCCATCGGCAACCTGATCGGGGACTTCTTCAGCGATTTTGATTCCGTCCGGATCATCGGCTTCATCGCGAACTTCATCATGGCCTATCTTCCCTACAAGGTCTGGCGCGTCATCTCCCCCAGGGAGTATAACGTGCACACCTGGCGGCGGATCCTGCTGTACCTGTGGGCGGCCGCGCTGGGCTCCATGTACTGCGCCTGCCTGCTGGGTGTCTGTCTGGCCTATTTCTTCCATGAGTATTATGAATTGATCATCCTGCAGATTTTTACCAACAACTTCGGTTTTTCCGTCTGCTTCGGCCTCCCGCTGTTCATCGTGATGCGTTCGGACTGCCGAGTTGGGGTGATCTGGTCGGGCACCGTCCCGGAGATGAAACGGCTCTTTCCCAAAAACCTCCTGCGCCTGTATCAGCTGCAGCCCGAGCGGAAACGGGCCGTGTTCCGGGCGCTGCTGGCGGCGGACACGGCTGTCATTTTCCTGGTGTTCCTGTGTGCCGTTTACATGCGCCGGTGGTGGGAAAACCCGGTTGTCGCCATCCTTTCCAGCCTGGCCGCCGTGCTGCTGGTGGCTACCTGTCTCTTCCCCACGGGACCTGAGGGGACCGTAAAAGCCTGACCGCCTCGGTTTCCGCCTGGGCGGGCTGAAAGCCGCTTTTGACGGTGATATTCTGCGAACGGAGATTTTCGGAACCTTTTCATTTTAAGCCAAACGGGCTGGCGCGTTGACTGCGGCGGCCCCTTGTCAGTTTTCGTCCTCCAGCCTGACCGCCTCGGTTTCCACCCAGGCGGGCCGAAAGCCGCTTTTGACGGCGATATTCTGCGAACGGAGATTCGCGGCAGCGGTGCCGTAAAAAGGGGTATCCCCCATTTCAATGATTCTGTTTTTGAGCAGCGTCACCAGATAGGCGCCGATTCCCCGGGAGCGGTATTCCGGCAGAACGTCGATACCGATCTGCTGGAACCTTGGCGCGTCCTCCGAGCAGCCCGCCATCCCCATGATTCGGTCCCCGTCCAGCGCGATAACGGCAATCCTGTCCGGCCGAACCGGGCAGGGCTTTGGGTAGGCGATGGCGTTTGGGAACCGCGGGTCTCCGTAAAAAGGGGTGATTTCTTCCTCGTAAAGCCATCGGACCCGGCAGAGCTCCTCCGCCTGGACCTCCCGGCAGGGGAGGAACATGTGATGGGTCGGAGCCATTTTGTAGCCGTATGCTTTCAGCATCCCGTTCAGCTGGATCAGGTGATCCAGTTCAAAAAGGCGGTGCCCGTCTGTATTTCGGCTCCACTGACGCAGGAAGGCGTGCAGACGCGCATTCGCCGTGATGACCGTGTTCCCTCCCAGCGTCGCCATTTCCAAAAAGGGTTTGCCGGGGCTGTAGCTCCTTCTGCCCTCATTCAGGGCGGATTCCGTGATCACGTTCTCCTGCGCGCCAAAGTCCGCCGGGCTGCAGTTCAGATCCAGCGACAGCTGCTTGAGCAGCTTTTCATGAAATTGCTTGAATATCTGCTCCATCTTCATTCCCCGGCTTCCCGTTTCAGCCAGTCTTCCTTCGTCATCACGCTCACATAGCCGGTGCGCTGTTCGCCCATCAGCGGCACGTCCACCTGCTCCGATTTCCACTGAAACCGGAAGCCGCATTTTTCCTGGACCCGCCTGGATTTGTCGTTGCCCTCATAATAACCGATCCAGACCTTCTGCATCCCGCAGTCCTGGAAGGCATGGCGGAGCATTGCCCGCACCGCCTCCGGCATGATGCCCCGGCCCCAGAACGGCTTTCCCAGCCAGTAGCCCATCTCGCACTCGTCGTCCCGTTCCGTCATGTCCGTATGGCCGTTCAGCTTCAGCTCGATGGCGCCGATGGCCTGGCCGTCCTCTTTGAGGCAGACGGCATAGGCCTCCGGACCGTTCAGCACCTTCCGGATGACCTCCCGGCTCTCCTCCAGGCTCCGGTGCGGCGGCCAGCCTGCAATCGGCCCCAACTCCGGGTCGCTGGCATACCGGTACAGGTTCTCCGCGTCCCCCTCTTCCCACCGCCGCAGAACCAACCGCTCCGTCTCCAATTTCATACTTCCTCCCATCCCCAGATACGCGGGGGAAACCTCTTTCATTCAAGTAAAAGGGGCTGTTGCAGTTGTTTTCTCTGCAACAACCCATTTTCTGTCGTCAAACTTCTTTTTTCACAGGATGATAATGATTTCCTCTTTAGGGAACCAGAAACCCCAGGGAGGTTTGGAGGGACCTTGACCAGGGCCTGCCGGCCCGTTGCTCGGTGAGGAAGAGCCACTGGCTCTTCCTCCGGGCCCTCGCAACCCCTCCATTATAAATCCGCAGCGGCGGCATGTACGGTGCGGGGTTCTGAGCGCCCGGAAAATGTGCCGGTGGCACATTTTCAGCGAAGAACGGGCCGGTAGGCCCTGGGCAAGAATTTTTGCGAAGCGGAGCTTGCCCCGCGAGAGCAAAAATTCTTTCCTTGCGCCTTTGCCGCCTGGGGTTCGCAGCGCCCGGAAAACAGGCCAGTGGCCTGTTTTCAGCGAGAACGGGCCGGCAGGCCCTGGAAGGCGATAGGGGCGAGAGGCAAAGGCGAGGGGGGGCCCGATGGGGGGACGTGTCCCCCCATCGAAGCGTTACGCGTTTAATAGCACACGATCAGTCCGCTCCGCTCCGCATAGTAACTGTCCAGCCCGCGGGTGGGGAAGATCTGGATGGGGGCGTGGGGCCAGCGTTCCAGGACGAGCTTGCGGAAGGTCTCCGCCAGGCCCTCGTTCAGGCAGTGGCTGATGACCACCTCCGTGCCCCGGAAGCCCTCCTTGGCCATGATTTCCACCATGGCTTTCAGCGTCTTTCCTTCGCCGCGGAGCTTTTCCCGGACCTCGATGATCCCGTCCGGGCTGCCCGCGCCGATGGCGCGGATGTTGAGCATCCCCGCCAGGAAGCCCGCCAGACGGCTGACACGGCCGTTGTTGACGAGGTTTCGGAAGGAGCACAGCGTAAACAGGGTATGGACGCCACCCGCCATCTGGCGGAGCTTTTCCGCGATCCGGTCCACCGGCAGCTTTTCCTGAATCAAGGCGGCCGCCTGCTGGGCAAGCATGATCAGCTTCGGACCGGTCGACAGAGAATCGATGATCTCGATCTGCTTTTCGGGATATTTTTCCAGCACCATCTCCCGGGCGGTCACCGCGCTGTTGTAGGAACCGGAGAGGTTCGCCGAGATCGTCAGCGCGATGGTCTTTTCCGAGCGCAGGAAGACCTGGTACCAAGCCTCCGGCGAAGGACAGGAGGTACGGGAAACGGTGCTTTTTTCCATCGCCGAGACCAGGGTTTCCACATCCAGATCCGGGGTGTCGACATAGTCCGTATCGTCCACCCGGATCACGAAGGGAACGGAATCAAAGGGAATCTCTTTGTCCCATGATTTCAGGTCGCAGCTGGAATCCGTAATGATCTGCCAGTTCAAACAGTTCACTTCCTTTAGTCGTAACTGTTCAATCTGCGATTGAACAGTTACCGCATGGGGGTCTTGCGACCCCCCTACGGAACCCCCCGAACGGATTTGCCTCTCGTCCCTGACGGGACTCCCGGGCGGCAAATCCGCAAGGTATGTATTTCGCTCCGCAGAAGTGAGGGAAATCTTCCCTTCCCAAGGTACATTCTGCTCCGCAAAAATACTCCTCGCGGCGTACATTGTCCAGGGCTTGCCAGCCCGTTGCTCAGTGAAAACTGTCCACCGGACAGTTTTCCGGGCCTTCGCAACCCGCTGCGGATTGGAATCAGGGGGAAGTTTCCCCCTGATCACCCCCTCCGCGAAGCGTCTTTCCTCATAGAAACCGGGGAGCTGCACAATTTTCTGATTAATGAACCTCGACTTCTACCTGATAGGTCTTGCCCGTGCCGTTTACCCGGACCGTCTGTCCGTCGATGGGCTGGCCGTCCACGCAGACGGAGATCTTGCCCTTCTCACCGCCGGCCAGGTTCTTCACGTGGATCTCGAAGGTGTTGCCGCGGAACTCGCGATGGATGGACAGGTCCTTGATGCCGGCGGGCAGGCAGGGGTCGAGCGTCAGGCCGTCGAAGGCGGGCTTCACGCCCAGGATCGCCTGGGAAATGGCGTAGAAGTTCCAGGCGGAGGTGCCGGTCAGCCAGCTGTTGCGGGCTTCGCCGGGGGTGGCGGAATCGCGGCCGTTGATGGTCTGGGCGTAGACGTAGGGCTCCACCCGGTGGAGCTTCTGGTCTTTGATGTAGGCCGGGGCGATGCGGCTGTAGAGGTCGAAGGCCCGGTCGCCGTGGCCCAGCACCGTTTCGCCGATGATCACCCAAGGATTGTTGTGGCAGAAGACGGAGCCGTTTTCCTTGTATCCCGGAGGATAGGAGGAAATTTCGCCCAGGTTCAGCCGGTAGGTGGTGTAGCTGGGCCAGTTCAGCATGATGCCGTGCTCGAACTCCAGGTATTTCTGCGTGGCGTCCATGGACTTCTGGGCCAGGCCGTTGTCCTTGCCGATGCCGGCCATGACGCACATGCCCTGGGGCTCGATGAAGATCTTGCCCTCGTCGCACTCGGCGGAGCCGACCTTCTGGCCGTAGGCGTCGTAGGCGCGCAGGAACCATTCGCCGTCCCAGCCGGCGGTTTCGACGGCCTTCACCATCTCCGCCTTTTCGCGGCGGACGAAAGCGGCCTCGTCCCTGTCCCCGGCCAGCTCGCACAGCTCGGCGTAGTCGTCCGCCACGCAGACGAACATGCCGGCGATAAAGACGCTCTCGGCAATGCCGGTGTCGTTGTTGGTGACGGTCTGGAAGCTCTCGCCGGGCTCCTTGGAGAAGCAGTTCAGGTTCAGGCAGTC
>DGRV01000017.1:6104-6357 GCA_002391225.1 Christensenella sp. UBA4379 | reverse complement strand
GGCCGATCAGCGGCAGGCCGTGGGGGCCGCGGTGGTCCACGATGTAGTGGAAGGAACGGCGCAGGTGCTCCATCAGCGGGGCGGCCAGGGCCGGATCGTTGTCAAAGTCGACCTGTTCGGACAGGATCGTCATATCGCCGGATTCCTTGATGTAGGCGTTGACGGCGAAGATCAGCCACAGGGGGTCGTCGTTAAAGCCGGAGCCGACGCCCATGTTGCCGCGCTTGGTGAGCGGCTGATACTGGTGATAGGC
>DGRV01000017.1:0-6048 GCA_002391225.1 Christensenella sp. UBA4379 | reverse complement strand
TAGGCGCTGCCGTCCGGGAACTGGGTGGCGGCGATGTCCAGGATGCGGGCGCGGGCCCGGTCCGGAATCAGGTGGACGAAGCCCAGAAGGTCCTGGCTGCAATCGCGGAAGCCCATGCCGCGGCCGATGCCGGACTCAAAGTAGGAGGCGGACCGGCTCATGTTGAAGGTGACCATGCACTGGTACTGGTTCCAGATGTTCACCTGACGGTTGAGCTTTTCGTCGTCCGTCCGGATGATGAAGTGAGACAGAAGGCCCAGCCAGTATTCTTTGAGCTCCTGGAGCCGGGCATCAAACTGCTCGGTGGTCTCAAACTGCTGGAGCAGCTGGTGAGCGTCGTCCTTGTTGATGACGTTCGGGGCGATAAACTTATGATCCTCCGGGCTCTCGCAGTAGCCCAGGACGAACACGTAGGAAACGGATTCGCCGGGCTTCAGCGCCTTGCGCAGGCAGTGGCTGGCGATGGGCGCCCAGCCCCGGGCGTTGGTGTTGCGGGGCTTGTCCTCCACGACGGCGTCGGGGCGGTCAAAGCCGTTGTACAGGCCGATGAAGCTCTCCCGGTCGGTATCGTAGCCGTCCACGGGGGCGTTGACGGCGTACACCGCGTAATGGTTGCGGCGCTCGCGGTATTCGGTCTTGTGGTAGATGACGGAGCCGCCCTTTTCAAACTCCATCTCGGCCAGGGCGTAGTTGCGCTGGAAGTTGGTGCTGTCGTCCTGGGCGTTCCACAGGCAGAACTCCACGAAGCTGTACAGGCTGACTTTCTTTTCGGCGTCCGACTCGTTGGTCAGCGTCAGCTTCGTGACCTCGGCCCTCGCGCCGCGGGGCACCATGGTGGTCTGCTCGGCCTTGAGGCCGTTCTTCTTGCCGGTGATCACGGAATAGCCCAGGCCGTGGCGGCAGGTATATTCATCCAGCGGGGTCTTGACCGGCTGCCAGCCGGGGTTCCAGATGACGCCGCCGTCATTGATGTAAAAGTATTTTCCGCCCGCGTCGGTCGGCACGTTGTTGTAGCGGTAGCGGGTCAGGCGCAGAAGCCTGGCGTCCTTATAGAACGTGTAGCCGCCCGAGGTATTGCTGAACAGGGAGAAAAAGTCCTCGCTGCCCAGGTAGTTGATCCAGGGGTACGGAGTATCCGGCCGGGTGATGACAAACTCACGCTTTGCGTCGTCAAAATATCCGTATTGCATACGCAACTTCCTCCTGAAAATAATTGAAATTGGATTTTCCTTTGAATCCGATCTTATCTTAAGCCTTTTGCCTGTTTTTGTCAATCAAACGGACTGAATTCCAGGTATACTTCCCCTCCGGATCATGACGTCCGCCATTTCCGCCATCTCTTCGGCGGTCTCCCGGCATTTCCCGCTCAGCCACGCCCGGAAGACCCCGACGCAGCCGTAGACGACAAAGCTGTAATGATACTCAAACCCGGCGCTTTCCTTTTCTTTCTCATTGGGCCACATTTGAAGGCACTTTTCCCTCACCACGTCGTTGAGCCGGTGCAGAAAGTTCATGTCTCCGTGGGGGCTCAACAGCACACTGCATATCTCCCGGTTTTCCCCGATGAAGCGGAACAGGTCCAGGAGGATCGGCTTGGGCTGGCGGCTGACGTCGTCTTTTTCATGCAGGGAAACGATGTCGTCCAGGGCGGCGAACAGGCCGTCCTCGATCTTTTCCAGCATGTCGAAGATGTCCTTGTAATACAGGTAAAAGGTGCCCCGGTTCATGTCCGCCAGGTCCGTCAGCTCCTTGACGGTAATTTCGTTGATCTGCTTTTCCTCAAGCAGCTCCATCAGCGCCTGGGTCAAAAGCTTCTTTGTCCGCCGCACCCGGCGGTCTTCTTTTTTCGCCGCGGAATCCTTCAGCTCCGTCATCTTGTCCAAGGCCTTCTTTCTCAACAGTTTCGGGTTTTCTGTCGGGTAACGCTTTTTCCTCCGCCCGGCTGTTTATTAACGAACGTTTAATCATCATATTGATGATTGAAATCAATCATCGAAGCGATTATAATTCGTTCCGTTGAGAAAGTCAACACCGTGTTCTTAACACGGCCGAACGTTGGGAGGTTGAAAGTGTGAAAGGCTTCATCAAATGGATGGTCCGGCACAGGGTACCGGTCATCCTGCTTTGCCTGGCGCTGCTGGTGCCCTCCGTGCTGGGCATGGCGGCCACCAAGACAAAATATGACCTGCTGTATTATCTGCCCCAGGACCTGGAAACGGTGCAGGGGCAGGAAATCCTGCTGAAGGATTTCGGCAAGGGCGCTTTTTCCCTGCTGGTGACGGAGGGCATGACCCTTCAGGAACAGGCGGACATGGAAAACGCCTTGAAAGAAATTCCCCACGTGGAAAGCGTGATCGGCTACGCTTCCGCCACCAAGGGCATGCTTCCCCTGGAAATCATCCCTCAGAACATCCGGGAGATGTTCCAGCGGGGGGACTGCATGCTGTCCGCCGTGTTCTTTGACGAGGGCTCCTCGTCCGAAGAGACCATGGAGGCCATCGGCAGGGTGCGGCAGACGGCCGGGAAAAAGTGCTTCGTCTCCGGCCTGAGCGCCGTGGTAACGGACACCAAGCAGCTGGTCGAGGACCAGGAGGCCATCTACATCGGCATCGCCGTAGCCCTGTGCGCGGCCGTGCTGACGATCACCATGGACAGCTTCCTCCTGCCGCTGATCTTCCTGTTCTGCATCGGCGTCTCCGTCCTGTGGAACATGGGCACCAACTACTTCCTGGGGGAGATCAGCTACATCACCAAGGCCGTGGCCGCCGTGCTGCAGCTGGGCGTGACCCTCGATTACTCTATCTTCCTGTGGCACAGCTACCGGGAGCAGAAGGCCCTGACGGAGGACCGGGACGAGGCCATGGCCCAGGCCATCCGCCTGACCTTCACCTCCATCCTGGGCTCCAGCCTGACCACGGTGGCTGGCTTTGTCTCCATCTGCTTTATGAGCTTTACCCTGGGCAAGGACCTGGGCGTGGTGATGAGCAAGGGCGTCGTGATGGGCCTGCTGGGCACGCTGATCCTGCTGCCCTGCGTGATCCGCCTGCTGGACAAAGCTATCGAGAAAACGTCCCACAAGCCGCTATTGCCCGACGTGAGCGGCATCGGCCGGTTCGTCAGACACCACTACAAGGTGCTCTGCGTCGTCCTGGTGCTGATGATCGTCCCGGCGTTTTACGGCTACCAGCACGTGCGCGTCTATTATGACATGAGCAAGGTCATGCCCCCGGAGCTGCCCTCCGTCATCGCCAACAAGAAGCTGGAAAGCACCTTCGACATGGCCACCGCCCACCTGCTGCTGGTGGACAGCGGCGTATCCCAGAAGGACGTGCGGGACATGACGGAGGAGATGCGGCAGGTGGACGGCGTACAGAGCGTCATCGGCATCGACAGCCTGCTGGGCGCAGGCATCCCCGAATCCATCCTGCCGCCGGAGACCCTGCGCCTGGTCAAGGGCGAGCGGTATCAGCTGATGCTGATCAATTCCTCCTATGTGATTTCCTCGGACGAAGTAAACGCCCAGATCGACCGGCTGAACGAGATCCTGAAAAAGTACGATCAGGGCGGCATGCTGATCGGCGAAGCCCCCTGCACCAAGGACCTGATCGCCTGCACGGACCACGACTTCACCGTCGTCAGCCTGATTTCCATCATCGCCATCTTCGTCATCATCCTGCTGGTGCAAAAGTCCCTCTCCCTGCCGGTGCTGCTGGTGGCCGTGATCGAGCTGGCCATCGCCGCCAACCTCTGCATCCCCTATTATACCGGCACCGAGCTGCCCTTCGTGGGCCCCGTCCTGATCTCCACCATCCAGCTGGGCGCGACCGTGGACTACGCCATCCTGATGACCACCCGCTACAAACAGAACCGCCTGTCCGGCATGGACCGCAAGGAAGCCGTGGAAAAGGCCGTCGCCTCCTCCGCCCAGAGCATTCTGGTCAGCGGCTTCGGCTTCTTCGCCGCCACCTACGGCGTAGGCCTGTACGCCAACGTGGACATCATTTCCTCCATGTGCCGCCTGATCGCCCGGGGCGCGCTACTCTCCGTGGCGGTGGTGCTGTTCCTCCTGCCCGCCGTGCTGCTGCTCCTGGACCGGATCATCGTCCATACCACCTTCGATATGAAATCCGTAAGAAAGTGAGGGAGTTTTTATGAAGAAAACAATCGCTTTGCTGGCGGCGTTGACCATGGCGCTGGGCTGTCTGCCCGCCATGGCGGAAAACGCCAAGCACGAAAGGGTCTACGTCGTCACCGCCGCCGACGGGACCGTCCAAAGCATCACCGACAGCGTGCGGCTGGAAAACGCCGATCACCTGGATGAAATCAGGGATCAGACCCGCCTTTCCGCCATCCAGAACGTGGGCGGCGAGGAAGCCTTCATCCTGGACGGCGAAACCCTGACCTGGCAGGCCAAAGGAAAGGACATCGTCTACCAGGGCACGTCCGACCGGACGCCGGCCCTCCTGCCCGCGGCCGAGCTGACGCTGGACGGAGAGAAAATATCCTTTGCGGACCTCAAAAACAAAACCGGGGACGCCGTTTTGACCGTTTCCTACCCCCAGCAGGAGCAGCTGCCCGTCCTGGCCGTGACGGTGATCCCGCTGCCTGAAAAAGGCGTCACCGAGCTGAAGCTTGAAAACGCCTCGCTGATCAGCGAAATGGGCCGCCAGCTGCTGGTTGGGTGGGCCGTGCCCGGCGCGGACGAAGCCCTGGGCCTGCCCGCGTCCTTCACGGCCTCCTTCCGCGCGGACCACGCTGATCTGAGCTGGATGATGACCCTGGCCACGTCCGACCCGGTGGAAACCGCCTTCGGCGAACTGGAAAAAAACGTCCGCTTTGACATGCGCTCCGGTCTGGACGAAACCAAGCTGCTGCTGACGGCGCTGAAAAACGGGGAGCCCCTGCCGGAAACTGCCGGAATCATGAAGCTGATCGCCGCCAAGATCAACGAGCTGAACGACGGACTGACCCAGCTGAATGACGGCGCGGCCTCCCTGGCCGACGGGACGGTCCAGCTGTCCTCCGGCGCGTCGGAGCTCAAGGACGGGGCGGCTGCGCTGGCGGATGGTGCTCTGAGCCTCTCCTCCGGCACGGCGGACGCCCAAAGCGGGGCCGCCGCCCTGGACGAGGGCCTGACTGCCCTGACCGCCAACAGCCAGGCGCTGAACGCCGGGGCGGAAGCCTTGTTCGCCGCCGTGCTGGACACCGCCAACCGCCAGTTGGCCGCCGCCGGCCTGGACAAGGCCGGGCTCACCCTGCCCGAACTGACCGCCGATAACTACGGGGCCGTCCTGGAGGGCGCAACAACGCAGCTCAGCCAGCTGCTCCAGCAAAGCGCGGACAGCCATGAAGCCGCGGACCGGACCGCCGCCGCTCATCTGGCCCAGGCGCAAGCCGCTTTGGAGAGCCTGTCCGCCTTAAAAGAACAGCTGGACCAGACCCATGCCTTTGTCGAGGGCCTGCAGGCCTACACCGCCGGGGCCGCCCAGGCCGCGGCCGGGGCTTCCGCCCTTCACGCCGGACTGACCCAGCTGAACGCCGGGGCCGCCGCCCTGTCGGACGGAGCGGCCACGCTGAACACCGGAGTCTTGAGCCTTTCGGAAGGCGCGGCCCAGGTATCCGGCGGTGCCGCCCAACTGAACGCCGGCACCAAGAAGCTGAAAGTCAGCCTCCTCGGCGCTGAAAAAATGGCCGCCGGAACCCTGCTCCCCCTGGCGGAGGGCAAGCTGACCGACGCTCTGCAAATCTATGAAGCAACCCGCGACAGCCTGACGAAGAACGGCTACGACCTCCGCCCCGAAGGAATGAAGGCCACCACCGTCTACATCATCCGCACGGACCTGCAATAAGAAGCCAAAGAGTAACCATCCACCGGCATAGCCGGTGGCTTTTCACATGCGGGCATTGCCCTAGACTACTAGCCGCGCCCTCGCAGGCGCTTATACGGTCTGCCAATTGCGTAGGCTGTTACTTGCTACCCGTAAACGGGTTATTGTTGGCTTTTCCCAACATTGTCATTTGCTCTCCTAGTTTGTCTTCTTCCAACTG
>DGRV01000039.1:9400-36909 GCA_002391225.1 Christensenella sp. UBA4379 | reverse complement strand
TTCGAGTCCCTGATGGCGCACCAAAAAGCCCTTGAAAGCTGCAGTCTTTCGAGGGCTTTTCCATGTGCCGCGGGAGTGCCCGCCGGAAGTCCTCCTGGGCGGGGCAGATAAATTTCACAATTTTTTCACAATTTACATGATTTATTCTTGCCAATTTGTCGTTTTCAGTTTATAATAAATCAGAATACACACAGCACCGTCTCAGCGGTGTAGCCCGTATTTCAAAACAGGAGGATCATTCAACATGAAAAAGCGTATTTGGAATTCCACCATATCTCTGGTCCTTTGCCTGATCCTGCTCTCCGGCTGCGTCGGTGCGGTTGCGGAGGAGCAGAAGCTGGAGTTTGTCGGCCAGGTCATGACGCTGGAAAACGGCGCCAGGATGCGTTCCCAGCCCACCGCCTACGGCGATAACGTGATTTTCAACCTCGGCGCCTATGTGGAGCTGGACGTGGTCAGCTATGACGAGGGCTGGTACAGGGTCCGCTACAACGGCCGCAGGGGTTATGTGGCCGAGGGCGTGGTGTTCATCACCGGCACGACCGACCGGGACACCGGCAAGGAAGTTCCCCAGGAATACTACGCCGACCAGCAGATGTGGTCTTCCGTGATCGACCTGCACGGCGATACGTTCCTGTTTGACGGCAACTACAACAAGACCTTCGGCGGCCGGGACGTCAGCCTCATGGAAGGCGCGTACTGGCGCTACGGCGGCCACGCCCTGGAAGCGGCCGGCACCGTCGTCAACAAGGGCGCGAACCTGCGCTCCAAGATGGAAGCCTACGACGTCAAGAACGTGATCTATCAGAACCTGCCGCGCCGCACCCGTCTGGACGTCAAGTGCTATTTCTTTGACAGCACCGGCGGCGTCTGGTACTATGTCGAGGTCGCGGGCATGGAAGGCTATGTCCACGCGGACAACGTGGAAGTCGAGGGCTTTGAGCCTCCGTCTCCCGAAGATGAAGAGGATGATTTCTGATCGGCTGAACGGCTGACGTTCAGGGGGAGGCGTCTGCCCTCCCCTGTTTTATTAAAAGGCTGTCTGCCGCCGCGCTGATATATAGCGGCGGCGCGTGAATGGGTTTGGAGGCTGTCGAAAGTGAAACATCGGCTTTGGAAGACGTTGATTTCCCTTCTTCTTTGCGCTTCGGTCCTGCTGTGCGCGGCGGGATCGCTGGCGGATCAGATCCCGGACAGGGTGACGGCGGGGGCCCGCGGCTGCAAACTGCGCTCCAGCCCGGAAGCGGGGAACGACGACAATCTGATTATCAAAGTACATTCCGGCAGCACGATGGAGGTGCTGAGCGTCGTCGGCGGCTGGTACCTGGTCCGCTATCTGGAATACGTGGGCTACGTGGCCGCCAACTACGTGGAAATCACTGCCTTCAGGGAAAGCAATTCCTACAGCGATGCCTATCTGCCGCCGAAAAATACCGGCTACCTGGGCATCACCCGCTTCCGCTCGGGCGAAACGAACGCCCTGTACGACGGCAATTTCAGCTACGCCTTCAGCATCCGCCCGGTGTCCATCATGAAGGGTGAATACTGGATCTTCGGCGGCCACGCGGTGGAGCGCGAAGGTACCGTCGGCCCCAACGGGGGCAACCTCCGCACCAATATGGACCGGACGGATAAAAATACCATCATCCGCCTGCTGCACAACGGGGACAAGCTGAATGTCAAATGCTGGTTCTTCGATTACGACGGCAACCCCTGGTACTACGTGATCTATACCGACCCGCAGACCGAGGAAAAGATCGAGGGCTACATCAACGCGGTCAACGTCAACGCCGGCTTCGTGGACTTCGGCCAGAGCGACGCCGATCAGAAAAACCAATAAAAACCTGGATTTTAAGCCCGCCGCAGACATGCGTTCCGCGGCGGTTTTTTTGTGATTTCCCATGTTCTTCAATTGCGCTGCTCACGCTGTTTTCTTATTGACAAAAAGGAAGCGGATGTGATACATTTATTCTGATAATTGGGAATGCTTTGCCCGATGCCAGACGAAGCAAAAGAAAAGAGGGAAGCCCGGCTGTTCAGCACCTTTGGCGCCTGCAAAACCGACCTGGTGTGCAGGAAGTCATTCTGCCCGGGATTTCCTTTTTTCATTGCCTGTCAGGCTCAAAGGCAGGGCAGCTGTTCAGGGACGCGGCCGCAAGGCCGGGATTTACGGGAATTGGAGAGTACCGGGAGCATGGACCGGATGATCATCTGCCACACGGAGACGATGGAAAAGCTAAGTCAGCGCACAGCGGTGTGCCTGGGATATTTCGACGGGGTGCACCGAGGCCATCTGGCCCTGCTAAAGGAAGCGCAGGACATCGCCCGCCGGGAGGGCCTGACCGTCGCGGTGCATACGTTCGACGTTCCTCCCGCTTCCGTCCTGCGCCCTGATCAGCCGGTCGAACAGCTGACCAGCCCGTCGGAGAAGGCCGCCATTTTCGCAGCGAACGGCTGTGAAATCCTGGCGGTCAGCGTCTTTGACGAACGGATGCGGGCCATGCCCGGCAAGGTCTTTTTTGAGGAGATTCTGCTGGGCCGCCTGAACGCCGGGGCCGTCATCACGGGAGACGATCATCGTTTCGGCTTCCGGGGCGACACCGGGGTCCGGGAGCTGAGCGCCCTGTGCCAAAGCGCGGGGGTGCTCCTGTCCGTGGTTCCCCGGGTGAAGCTGCCGGATGGGACGGTGATCTCCAGCTCCGCGATCCGTCAGGCGCTCCGGCAGGGGGATCTGTCCCGCGCGGAGGAAATGCTGGGCCGGCCGGTCCAAGACATGCGGAAAAGCCAAGAGAGGTAGGGAAAGCCAGATGAAAAAATCGTATGCAGCCTGGGCGGTCCTTCTGGCCATCGCTTTGGTCGCCAGCTTTCTGCTGGGCCTGACCAACGAGGTCACCAAGGACACCATTGCCGAGCAGCAGGTAGCCCGGGCAGAGGCGTCCCGTCAGGCGCTCCAGCCGGAAGCGGACAGCTTTGAGCAGCTGGAGCTGGAAGAAGGCAGCGGGCTGGACAGCCTGTACGAGGCGAAGAAGAACGGTGAAACCATCGGCCTGGTCGCCACGGTCCTGACCCAGGGCTTCGGCGGCGAGGTGGAGGTCACCGCGGGCTTCAACAAGGAAGCCGCGCTGACGGGCATTTCCGTCGGCGGCGCCAACTTCGCCGAAACGCCGGGCCTGGGCGCCAAAACCAAGGACCCAGCCTTCACGGATCAGTTCCAGGGCAAAACGCCCCGGCTGAAACTGATCAAGGCGGACGGCGAAAAGGGAGACAACACCGTGGACGCCATCACCGCGGCGACCCGCACCTCCACCGCCGTGACCAACGCGGTCAATACGGCGGGCGAATATGTCAAAACCGTCCTGGGCATCGGCGGAGAGGAAGAGACCGTGGTGGCCGGCTCCCGCACCGCGAAGGCGAGCGCGCAGGGCTTCGGCGGCCTGGTGGCGGTCGAGCTCACGCTGGATGATCAGGACAAGATCAGCGAAATCACCATCGGCGACGACGAGTTTGCCGAGACCGAGGGCATCGGTGCCAAGGCCCTGGAGCCCGAGGTGGCCCAGGCCCTGGTGGGCCTGACCCCGCCGCTGGCCGTGGCTGACGTGGACATCCTGGCTGGGGCGACGGTGACCAAGACGGCCCTGGTGGAAGCGGTCAACAAGGCCGCCCAGATGGTGAAGGACGCCGCCGGCACGCCTTCCGTCAAGGTGTCCGAGCAGGGCTTCGGCGGTCTGGTGGCCGTCGTGCTGACGCTGGACGAGGAAGGAAAGATCGCGGCGCTGAATATTGGCGACGACGAGTTTGCCGAGACCGAGGGCATCGGCGCCAAAGCGCTGGAGCCCGAAGTGGCCCAGGCCTTCGTCGGCCTGACCCCGCCGCTGGCTGTGGCGGACGTGGACGTGCTTGCCGGCGCGACCATCACCAAGACGGCGATCGTGAACGCGATCAACAAGGGCGCGGAGAAGCTGTCCGGCGCAGCCGCCGCTCCAGCGGACCAGCCCGAAGCGGCGGAAGCCCCTGAGGCGACCGAGATTCCCGCTACGGAAGCCCCCGCGGCGACCGAAGCTCCGACTGAAGCCCCTGCTGCGGAAGCATCCGCCCCCGCTGAAGCGGCTCCCGCCGCCGAAGGGATTACGGTGTCGGCGAAGGGCCTGACGGGCTCCTTCCCGGTGACGGTCGTACTGAACGACGACGGCACGGTGAAAGCCGTGACCCTGGGGGAGAGCGACAGCGAGAACGACAAGCCCTTCCTGGCCATGGTCAATAACGAGGTTTTCCTGAACCAGTTCGCCGGCAAGGCCGCCCCGGTCGAGGGGATCGACGCCGTAACCGGCGCGACGACGAGCAGCAACGCGATCGTAGCCGCGGTGAACGAAGCCGCCGCCTCTGCCGCTCCCGCGGCCGAAGCACCCAAAGAAGAAGAAAAAGAAGCCCCGGCGGAGGAAGCTCCCGCCGCCGAAGGTGTTACGGTGTCGGCGAAGGGCCTGACGGGTTCCTTCCCGGTGACGGTCGCGCTGAACGACGACGGTACGGTGAAGGCCGTGACCCTGGGGGAGAGCGACAGCGAGAACGACAAGGCCTTCCTGGCCATGGTCAACAACGAGGCCTTCCTGGGTCAGTTCGCCGGTCAGGCCGCCCCGGTCGAAGGGATCGACGCCGTGACTGGCGCGACGACGAGCAGCAACGCCATCGTTGCCGCGGTGAACGAAGCCGCCGCCTCCGCCGCTCCCGCTGCGGAAGCACCCAAAGAAGAAGAAAAAGAAGCCCCGGCGGAGGAAGCTCCCGCCGCCGAAGGGATTACGGTATCGGCGAAGGGTCTGACGGGCTCCTTCCCGGTGACAGTCGCGCTGAACGAGGACGGCACGGTGAAGGCCGTGACCCTGGGGGAGAGCGACAGTGAAAATGACAAGGCCTTCCTGGCCATGGTCAATAACGAGGCCTTCCTGGGCCAGTTCGCCGGCAAGGCCGCCCCGGTCGAAGGGATCGACGCCGTGACCGGCGCGACGACGAGCAGCAACGCCATCGTGGCTGCGGTGAACGAAGCCGCCGCCCCCGCTGCGGAAGCATCTAAAGAAGAAGAAAAAGAAGCCCCGGCGGAGGAAGCTCCCGCCGCCGAAGGCATTACGGTATCGGCAAAGGGCCTGACGGGCTCCTTCCCGGTGACGGTCACGCTGAACGAGGAAGGCACGGTAAAGGCGGTGACCCTGGGGGAGAGCGACAGCGAAAACGATAAGCCCTTCCTGGCCATGGTCAATAACGAAGATTTCCTGAACCAGTTCGCCGGCAAGGCCGCCCCGGTCGAGGGGATCGACGCCGTGACCGGCGCGACGACGAGCAGCAATGCGATCGTGGCCGCGGTGAACGAAGCCTTGGCACAGGCTCAGTAAGCGGAAAGGTGGTAACAGCTATGAGCAAAACGTTTCGGGGCGGTGTTCATCCGCTGCCCGGTCTCCATCAGGGAAAGCCGCTGACTGACAATAAGCCTGTCAAGCCTTATGTGTCTGAGACGGTCTGCATCCCGCTGAACATGCATATTGCCGCGCCGCCCTCCACCCCCGTGGTCAAGAAGGGCGACCGGGTGCTGATGGGCCAGGTCATCGCTGAAGGGGTTGGCCCCCGCGGCGTTCCGGTCCACGCCTCCGTGTCCGGCACGGTCAAGGAAGTGGGAAATGTCCAGCAGCTGGGCGCCCGCACCTCTCCCTGCATCACGATTGAGAACGACTTCCAGGATGAATGGGTGGAGCTCAAGGGTCTGGGCAACGTCGAGACCTGCGACCCCGCCGCCATCCTCCCCGCCATCCAGGCCGCCGGCATCTGCGGCATGGGCGGCGCCGGCTTTCCCACCCACTTCAAGCTCTCCGTCCCGCCGGACAAAAAGGTGGACACGGTGATCCTGAACGGCGCGGAGTGCGAGACCTTCCTGAACGCCGACCACCGGCTGATGCTGGAATATCCCGGCAAGGTGGTGGACGGACTGCGCGCCGCCATGCGGGCCGCCAACGTGGAGACCGGCTACATCGCCATCGAGGACAACAAGCGGGACGCGATCGCCGCCATCTCGAAGGCCGCCGCCGGCCGCAAGGGCGTCCACGTCGTGGCGCTCCGGGCCAAATACCCCCAGGGCGCTGAAAAGCAGATCATCAAGGCGATTACCGGGCGGGAGGTTCCCTCCGGCAAGCTTCCGGCGGACGCCGGGTGCATCGTGATGAACGTCGGCACAGCCGCCGCCGTGGCGGACGCCGTGATCGACGGCCGTCCCCTGGTGGAGCGCATCACGACCGTCACCGGCCGGGTGCGGGAGCCCTCGAACCTGCTGCTTAGGATCGGCACCATCTTCCTGGACGCCATCGGCGCCTGCGGCGGCTACACCGTCGAGGAGCCCGGCAAGATCATCTCCGGCGGCACCATGACCGGCATCGCCGCCCCCAGCGAGACGGTTTCCGTCACCAAGACCACCGGCGGCATCGTCGTGCTGTCCCAGAAGGAAGCCACCTCCATGGAGGAAAGCCCCTGCATCCGCTGCAGCCGCTGCGTGGAGGTCTGCCCGATGCACCTGAATCCCTTCAAGCTCAAGAACCTGTGTGACATGAACGACCTGAAGGCGGCTCAGGCAAACCACATCATGGACTGCATTCTCTGCTCCAGCTGTTCCTACATCTGCCCCTCCAGGCGCTGGATCATGTCTTCCATCAAGAACGCGCGTGAACAGATCATCGCGCAGCAGAAGAAGGGGGTGTAAGGGATGGCGCTTCATATTTCCACCGGTCCTCATCTCAGAAGCAGACAGGATACGCCGAGCCTGATGCGGGACGTGCTCATCGCGCTCTGCCCGGCTGTCGCGGCTTCCCTGTATTTCTACGGCCTCAAGGCGCTGTGGATCCTGCTGGTATCGACCGCCTGCGCGGTGTTGAGCGAGTATGTCTGGCAGCGGCTGATGAAAAAGCCGATCCGCCTGAACGACTTTTCCGCGGCGGTCACAGGCCTGCTGATCGGCCTCAATATGCCGGCCACCGTGCCGGTCTGGGTGCCGGCCATCGGCAGCGTGTTCGCCATTATCATCGTCAAGCAGCTCTTCGGCGGCATCGGCCACAACTTCCTGAACCCGGCCCTGGCCGCCCGCGCGGTCCTGCTGACCAGCTGGCCCTCTTACATGACCAAGGCCCTGGTACCCGAACGGACGCTGACCTTCGGCCTGTTTGAATCCAGCGTGGACGCCATTACCTCGGCCACCCCCCTGGTGGCCCCGGTGGCTGACATCCGCAACCTCCTGATGGGCAACATCGCCGGCGCCATCGGCGAAACCTGCAAGATCGCGGTTTTGCTGGGCCTGATCTATCTCCTGATCCGCGGCGTGATCCGCTGGCAGATCCCGGTCTGCATGCTGGGCACCGTCGCCCTGATGAGCTGGATCCTGGGCAAGGATCCGCTGACGGCCGTCCTGTCTGGCGGCGTCCTCTTCGGCACTGTCTTCATGGCCACGGACTATGTCACCACCCCGATGCTGAAGGTCGGCCAGGCCATCTTCGGCGTGGGCGCGGGTATCCTCGTGGTGCTGATCCGCAACTACGGCAACTATCCCGAGGGCGTGACCTACGCGATCCTGATCATGAACATCGTGACCCCGCTTCTGGACCGTTCACTCAAACGCAAGGTTTATGGGGAGGTGAAACAGAATGGCTGAATCCAATAAGCCGACCATGCGCGGCGTGTTTATCAACGGCGTCCTCAACGAGAACCCGACCTTCCGCCTGGTGCTGGGCACCTGTCCGACCCTCGCGGTCACGACCTCGGCCATCAACGGCATCGGCATGGGGCTGGCAGCCACCTTCGTGCTGGTCTGCTCCAACTTCGTGGTGTCCTGCGTCCGCAAGCTCATTCCGGACAAGGCCCGTATCCCCGCTTTCATTGTCATCATCGCCACCTTCGTTACCATCGTGCAGATGGTCATGCAGGCCTTCCTGCCCTCCCTGTACGACGCGCTGGGCCTGTTTATCCCCCTGATCGTGGTCAACTGCATCATCCTGGCCCGGGCGGAAGCCTTCGCCAGCAAGAACGGCCCGGTGATCTCCGCGGTGGACGGCCTGGGCATGGGCCTGGGCTTCACTTGCTCGATCACCCTGATCGGCATCATCCGCGAGCTGATCGGCAACGGCACGGTCTTCGGCATCTCCCTGCTGGGCGCTTCCTATCAGCCGATGCTGCTGTTCGTCCTGGCTCCCGGCGGCTTCATCACCTACGGCTTGGTGCTGGGCATCATCAACGCCATCACCGCCCGCCGTCAGGCCAAGGCCGGAAAGGAGGAATAAGTCATGAGGATTACCGACGTCGGCTCCTTCTTCCTGTTCATGGTCAACTGCATCCTCTGCAATAACTTCATTTTCTCCCGTTTCCTGGGCTGCTGCCCCTTCCTGGGCGTTTCCAGCAAGGTGCAGACGGCCACCGGCATGGGCCTGGCGGTCACCTTCGTCATGGGCATCGCCTCCCTGGTCACCTATTTCGTGAACCTGCTGCTGGTGGCGCTGGGGCTGGAATACCTCCAGACCATCGCCTTCATCCTGGTCATCGCGGCCCTGGTGCAGTTCGTGGAAATGTTCATGAAAAAGTCGATGCCGTCCCTGTACTCCGCGCTGGGCATCTATCTGCCCCTGATCACCACCAATTGCGCGGTGCTGGCCGTTACCATCATGAACGTGGAAAACCACTACAACCTCTTTGAATCCGTCTGCAACGGCGTGTTCGGCGCGCTGGGCTTCATGCTGGCCATCGTCCTGATGGCGGGCGTGCGCGAGCGCCTGGAAACCTCCGACATTCCCAAGAGCTTCAAGGGATTCCCGTCCAGCCTGATCACCGCCGGTCTCATGTCCATCGCCTTCATGGGCTTCCAGGGCCTGGTCAAGTAAAGGAGGAAGCGTACAGATGACAATTCAGTGGATTCATGTGCTTTACGCTTTGCTGGCGCTGGGCGGGGTCGGAGCGATCTTCGGCCTGATCCTGGACATCGCGGACAAGAAGTTCGCCGTGGAGCAGGACGAGCGGGTCGTCAAGGTCCGCGCGGCCTGCGCCGGCGCCAACTGCGGCGCCTGCGGCTATCCCGGCTGCGACGGCTTTGCCGCCGCCGTCGTCGCGGGCACGGCCCCGGTCAACGGCTGCACCGCCGGCGGGGCGAAGACCGCGAACGCCATCGCGGAAATCATGGGCGTGACCGCCGAAGCCAGCGAGCCCAAGGTCGCCCGTCTGCTCTGCCAGGGCGCGCACGGCGTCGCCAAGGAACGCTATCACTATGACGGCTACCGCTCCTGCCAGATGGCCAGCCAGATGGTGGGCGGCCCCAAGATGTGCTCTTATTCCTGCGTCGGCCTGGGCGACTGCATGGACGTCTGCAAGTTCGACGCCATTAAGATCGAGAACGGCATCGCCGTGTTCGATGAAAACAAGTGCGTCGCCTGCGGCATGTGCGAAAAGACCTGCCCGCGCCACGCCATCGCGGTCGTGCCCAAGGACGCCACCGTCCTGGTCCGCTGCCAGAACAGCGACACCGGCCGTGTTGCCGTCGAGGCCTGCATGAAGGCCTGCATCGCCTGCAAGCGCTGCGAAAAGACCTGCCAGTACGACGCCATCCACGTGGCCAACGGCTTTGCCAGCATCGATACCGCCAAGTGCACCCGCTGCGGCGAGTGCGCCAAGGTCTGCCCCCGCGGGTGCATTACCGTGATTGGAGGCCAAGCCCAGGTGGTTGCATGATCAGCATTTAGCTTTGAGCCTTGAACCGGTTGGTTCAGGCGAACTGTCAAAAACTAAAAAACCAGCCCCTTCCGCTCGTTCAGAACGGAAGGGGCTGGTTTTTTGAAACTGATATGTTTTTACCTGTTTTCCAGGGTCCGGATGACTTTGGCGGCGGTTTTGTCGGATTGGAGCTTGCGGATGGTTTCCTTGTCGGCGGGGATGCCGCCGATGTATTTCTTCCATTTGTCGGTGGAGTAGTTGTCCAGGAAGTCTCCGTACACCCAGCCGACCAGGTGGCCGTCGTCCTTGGATTTCTTGGCCCGGACGACTAGGTACCAGTTCTTTTTGTGATCGATGCAGTAGACGGTCTCGTTGTTCATCAGGCCGCTGTGATAGTTCACGATCTCCTTGTGGCCCTTGGTGCCGGCGATCCCGGCGCGCATGTTGACGTAATTGTCGGTGACCTTCATGACCCGCTGCTTCATTTCTTCTTCGTCGAAGAGCAGCTCCTTGATTTCCGGGGAAGTGGGGTTATGGACGAATTTGGCCTCGTCCCAGAAAATGTAGCCGGTCAGCCCGTTCTTGGTGGCAACGCGATACCAAAGGCCGCTGTGAGCCGAGGCGATGAAGTAAACGGTCGTTTTTTTCTTCAGCGTGGTCAGGACGTTTCCGCCCACCGGGTCATCCCGCAGCTGCGCCTGGGAGACCGAAATGGTCATTTTCCTTTCTTCCAGTTCCTGGGCGCTGAAGGTTTCCAGCTCCGCGGCAAAGGCCGTCCAGGAGAGGAGAGGAAGCAGCAGGACCGCCAGTGAAATCGCGGCCATCATTCTCAGGGATCGTTTCATAACAAACCTCCGTTTGACTCAACAAAAGCAGGGATGTCCGCGCTGCGGCCCGGAGATTCAGAGGGAACAGCGGCGGCTCGGGGAGTTGGGCGAAGATCTTCTTAAGTGGAACGATCATGTCCCGCTTTCAGGACACGAATTGCCGGTGTGGAGAAAATCTCCCGCTCTCATGTGGAAATTATAACAAAAGATGAGAAGAAATGCAACAATTTCTTAATAATTTTTTAATAAATAGTTCACTATATATTTAAATTTTGACATAAATTTACATTCGGCAGGCTGCGGCATTGCCAAGGATCGGTTGTTCTGCTATAATGGTCCGGCCTTTTGCGGCCGCGCGGCGGCGAAGGTTGAAACAGAAGACAGGTCCGGGGCTTCCGGCCCTGTCTTGAAATGAGTATCAGGAAAAGGAATGAAATTCATGCAGCAAAATGACCGCTCCCGGATGCTGGGAGAGATGCCCATGGGCAAACTGGTGCCCAAGGTGAGCATGCCGATCATGGTGTCGATGCTCGTGCAGGCCCTCTATAATGTGGTGGACAGCATCTTCGTGTCCCGCTTCGACCCCAACGGCCTGACCGCCGTGTCCCTGGCCATGCCGTTTCAGATGCTGATGATCGCCCTGTCGACCGGCATGGGCACGGGCATCAACAGCCTGGTCAGCCGCCGCCTGGGCGGGGGAGACCCGAACGGAGCGCGCCGCGCCTCCTGGAACGGCCTGCTGATCGAGGTGCTGGGAAGCCTTTTGTTTGTGCTGGGCGGCCTGTTCGCGGCGGGGGCGGTGATGCGGTCGGTGGTATCGCCCAACCTCGCCAACGCGGACCGCATCCTGTCCATGGGCACGGACTACCTGTCCATCGTGACCATGTTCAGCTCTGGGCTTTTTGTGGCCATCTTTTTTGAGCGCATGCTGCAGTCCACCGGCAATACCCCGGCCTCCATGCTGTCCCAGCTGTCCGGCGCGCTGACGAACATCATCCTGGACCCGATCATGATTTTCGGTTACCTGGGCTTCCCGCAGATGGGCGTCTCCGGCGCTGCCATCGCCACGGTGGTCGGGCAGTGGGTCTCCGCGGTCGTCGGGCTGATCTTAAATCAGAAGAAAAACCCGGAGCTGCGCCTGAACCGGAAGGACTTCCGCATCAACCGCGGAGACCTTTCCGCCATTGTGGCGGTGGGCTTCCCCAGCACCGTCATGGCGTCCATCGGCTCGGTGATGAACATCGGCATGAACGGGATCCTGTCCGGCTTTGCCGAGAGCAACGCCGCCCTCAACGTGCTGGCGGTGTATTTTAAGCTCCAGTCCTTCATCTTTATGCCGGTCTTCGGCCTGTCCAACGGCATCATCGCCATCATCGGCTACAATTTCGGCGCGCATAACCGCCAGCGGGTGTATCAGTGCATCCGGGTGGCCCTGATCTGGGCCTGCTCGATCATGCTGGTGGGGATGCTGGTGTTCCTGATCTTCCCCGCCCAGCTGATGGCCATCTTCGAGTCTGAAGCGGAGAGCGAGCTGACCGCGCGCATGACGGAGATCGGCGTTGTCGCGATGCGGACGATCAGCCTGAGCTTCCTCTTCGCCGCCGTCGGCATCACCCTGTCCACGGTCTTCCAGGCGGTGGGCCGCGGCTCCTACAGCATGATCGTCAGCATCTGCCGCCAGCTGGTGGTGCTGCTGCCCGTGGCCTGGCTCATCGCCCGCCTGACCGGCAGCGTCTATGCCGTCTGGTGGTGCTTCCCCATCGCGGAAGCCGTGGCCCTGGTCCTGTGCCTGGCCTTCTACCGAAAGTGCGATCAAAAGCTGCTGGCCACTCTGGACCAGAAAACGCCCGCCGCGGTGGAATAGGGGAAGGCCCGCCGGGTAAATGGATTCTCTGAACAATGGATGCAAAGAAGCGAAATAGCAGATGAAATCAGGACGACTTTCGTTTAGTTTTAGCCCCTTCTGACCGCCGTAGACAGGCAGATAAAAGAACCGGTGTCTCATTGAAATGAATGAACCGCCGCGCCAGAGACGAACGCTGGCCGGCGGTTTTATTTTTTTGCTTCTTTTTGCTGCTTATAGAGGATGAATTCTTCAAACAGACGGACAAGGGCTCTGTTTTGCGGAGACAGTTTTTCCTGAACGTTTGAAGATAACAGAGGGTCGTCATTATTCAATCCTAAGAGAAAATCAGAGGATACCTGATACAGCTTGCAGATCGCCACCAGTAATTCATGGCTGGGGGCGCTGTTTCCTCTTTCCCAGGATTTAACAGTGCTTAAGGAAACATTCAGCTTTTTAGCCAAATCAGTCTGAGTATCGCCGTGATCTTTCCGTACATCCTTTAAGCGTTCTCCGATCATACTTCTCACCCGTGAAAAGTATAATATATTTCGACTTTCATCTGATTTTTTGAACAAGATACTTGACCATTTTATCTAAAAAGGTATAAGATACTTATACGATTTGGCGTTTTGGTTGAAGAATCTTGACGATTGGGAGAAAGGATCATGTATGAAACGGTACGCCAAGGCAGGCACCCTGGAAAAGCAGCTTGACAAGGTGTTTTTTTGACAGAAAAAGGTTCATTGAAGATGCCAGCTGTGATATGCCGGCGTCTGCTTTCTGGCCCTTGACAAAGCGGCGCATCTGTTTTACCATATATTCAGCAGAGATCCCGGAAGAACCGGGCCATCCTGCGGAGGTAGTGTTTGGAGACTGTTCTGTAACAGGGAACATGGCTGAAAAAACGGCGGTGGCATGACCGCTTGTTTGCTGATGCCATGGCGCGGTTCGGACAGTCGCCGGACACTTTTTGTTTTGTCCTTCTGCCGGACCGCATTCCCTGATCCCCGTTCATGTCTGATAAAGAAGAATATGAAGACAGAGAACAGGAGGAAGAACATGAATTCTATGATCATCCGGCGGGAAACGGAAAAAGACTACCGCGCTGTGGAAGAGCTGACCCGGGAAGCCTTTTGGAACGTCTATAAGCCGGGAGCAGATGAACACTATTTTGTGCATCAGATGAGGAGCCATCCCGACTTTCTTCCTGAACTGGCCTTCGTGGCCGAAGCGGACGGCAGGATCGTCGGCAGTATCATGTATACCAAAGCCTGGCTGGAGGATGAGGAGGGCAAACGAAAGGAAATCCTTTCCTTTGGCCCGCTTTGCGTCGCCGTGGAATTCCAGCGGCAGAAGATCGGCAAACGCCTGATCGAGCGCTCCTTTGAGGAGGGCCGAAGGCTCGGCTTTGACGTGAACATCAACCTTGGCAACCCGGGGAATTATGTGAGCAGCGGTTTCGTCAGCTGCAAAAAGAAGAATGTCTGTTTTGCGGTGGACGGAAACTATCCGACGGCGCTGCTGGTCCGCGAGCTGATGCCCGGCGCGCTGGACGGCAGAAAATGGATGTATATCCCGAGCATGGCGGCGGATTGCTGCGATGACACCGAAGCCGTCGAGGCCTTTGACGCCTCCTTCCCGCCCAGGGAAAAGAAGTGGATGCCCAGCCAGGAAGAGTTCTACATTTACAGCCATTCTTCCGTCGTCAGATAAAACGAAACTATCTTTAGTCCTGCGCTTCGCCTCTTCGGAGGCGGAGCGTTTTGTCTTGCGGGACGATGATGTGCCGTCAGCAAAAAAAGAAGGCCGGCAGAATCTGCCGGCTCAGTTCATTTGATGTTCAATCAACAGTAATGAATAAAAGCGTGTCTCTGGAAAGCACCGTGGCCCGGCCGGACGCCTCCGCCTGCAGGGCGTTGGTCACCACCAGGGGGTCGGAGCTGAAGCCCTCCCCGTCCAAACGGTCGCCCGGTTTCATCGTCACGGTCCGGGAGTGGGCCTTCAGCCACTCGCTCCAGGACAGGGCGAAATGGTCCGCCCGGTTTTCCTGGATATAGAGATACATGGCCCGGGCCAGGACGCACCGCTCCTTTTGAGCGGGGCTCTTTTCCGGGGCGGAGATGTCCAGCAGGTTCCCGCTGCCGGTTTCCGCCTGGTGCCGCAGGATGTCCTCCACAGAGACATCCGGTTTTCCCATCATCTCCCAGATGGTCATGAAGGCCCCGGTCCGCCCGGACCCGGCCTGGCAGTGGAAATGGAGCCAGGCGTCGGCCGGAAGCTCACGGGCGAAGGAAATAAAGGCGTCGATCACGTCGGCGGGCGGCCAGCAATGGTCGGGGCAGGCCAGGCGGAGATAGTGAAAGCCGCTGTTTTCCACCAGCTCGCGCTCCGTCTCCCAGGTGTCGACCTTCAGGTCCAATCGGTCCGCCGGCTGATCGTTGACGGCTGTATAGGCCGTGACCTCCGTGCCGACCAGGCTGGAAAGGCCCGCCTCCTCCGCCTCAATTTCCGCGACGGAGCGGCCGAGGTTTGCGTCGTTGCTTCCACCGCACCAGGAGACGGCGATGCCGTTGATCAACCCATGAGTCTCCATCCGGCAGTCCACGATCCATACGTCCCGGCCCAGACTTTGAAGTTGGGCGGCCAGGGCGGTGAACTGCTCCTGGGAAAACTGCGCGCTGCCGGACATCCTTTCCTCCGGCAGGAAGCGGACGTTGTCCAGCTCCCCGCGCCAGGCCTCCGGGTCATCCCGGTCCACCCGGATGAACACCTCGGCCTGGGCTGCCGCCGCGGCGCAGAAGAAAAACGCCAACGCTAAAATGATGGACAGCGGTTTTTTCATGATCCCGTGCTTCCTTCTCTTTCCGGTTTATCCCTGCTGTACGAGCCTGAAGAAGGCGTCGACCTGATCGGCGTGGCGGCCGCGGCAGAGGATGTGGTGGTTGTTGATGGGCCGGGTCAGGAAGTAGGAAAAATCGTCCAGCCCGACGCGGATCTGGGTGCGGCAGAGCATGTCGCTGAAGGGGGTGTCGAGGATTTTGCCTTCCTTGACAAAGTAGCGGGACAGGTCTCCCTCGCACTTGAACAGGGTGCAGTCGCCCAGGTCGAACGTGGCCTGTATGGCCGCCCCGATGCCGGATTCAAAGTGCGTGTTCAGGCAGTAATCCCGCACCATTGCCGTAGGGATGGTGCAGTGGGCGAAGGTGGCGACGCCCGCCTTGGTGTCGAAACGGCTGGGGTTGCACATGAACAGGGGCTCGCCCGTCACGCTGCCCAAGACCGCCATGGACAGCAGGGAGGGCAGGTCGCCCTCGCACCCGCCCCAGACGCCCTGGCTGTTGAGGATGGAAAGGCCCAGGCAGCCCGTGGTGTGCACTGTGTCCAGCAGGTCAAAGCAGCGGACCGTGAGGCCGCTTAGGCCGTACCGCGCCACGATACGCTGGAAGGCTCCGTAGACGTACAGGGCCTTTTCCACCTCCCTGCGGTCAAATTTCTGGCGCAGGAAGGCTTCGGTGTATTCGTTCGCTTCATAGGCGTTAAGCGGGATTTCGGCCAGCAGCTCTTCCATCGGGATGGTCACGAGGGAAAGGCCCAGGCGCTTTTGTACCGCCTCGCTGTCGTAATCGCTGGCGATCAGCCAGTCGGACGGCTTCCCGATGCAGCCCAGCTTCTTTCCCCGCAGGGCGGCCAGCGCCCGGTGGGCATGAAGGAGCAGGCGGATCTGATCGGCCACCTGGCCGATATCGCCGTGGAGGATCTCGCCCTCGCCGCCGTGCTTGCGCAGATAGCTCAGGATTTCCATGGACGCCGCCAGGGAATTGGATTCCCCGCTGGTGAGGATGTAGCAGCGCCGGGCCTTCAGCCGCTCAAACACCTGGAGGAAATATCCTTCGCTGCCGCCGGAGGCCACGTACAAAAGGGCGAACTCCTCCGCCAGGTATTCGTCCAGAGAGCTGCGGACGAGGGTCTCGCCCAAAGCGTCGGATAATGCGCCGATATACCGGTCGATATGCTCCTCGGTCACCTGGGTCAGCGGGCTTCGGATCTGATAAAACTTGATCATCGGATGATTCCTCCTGTGAAACGTGTTCGTCATCATTTCTGGTGGATTTTATTGTACCATAAATGAGAACTGATTTCCACTGGTTCAGAGCGAAACAGATACCGGCCCCGGCGGATTTTCCCGCCGGGGCCGGCTGCATCATGAGGTTTTCTTTGTTATTTGCCGCTAAACGCATTTTCGTATTCTAAGAAGGTCACCTGGCCGTCGGCGTTGGTCATCGTGTCCGGAATGCCGTTGCCGTCGACGTCCTCGATCAGCACCAGCACGTCGCTGAAATAGCGCTCGTTGTTCACGTTCATGATCATGACCCGGTATTCGCCCAGGCGCAGCATCGTCCGGTAGCGGAGGGCTTCAAAGGCGCCGCCCAGGTTCATTTCCTCTTCGACGGTCTCATGCTCCTGGCCGTCTTGGTCCTGCCAGGTCCGCACGATGGTGACGGAGCGCAGGCCGGCGCGGTCTGCCATGTTGAGCCACAGCTGCGGGTTGCCGTCGTCTGCCAGGCGGGTACGGAACCAGCTGAGCATCGGCTTGCCGCTGGTGGCGTAGGGGACGGGCTTCTGCTGGAACTGGCGGGCAGCCAGCTCCGTCTGCTCGGCCAGGTCCGCCGCCCGCTGCTCGAGGTACTGGTTGTTTTCGGTCAGCTCGGCGTTCTGGGCCTGGACCTGTTCCTTTTCAGCCGTTTCGGCGGCGAGGGCGGCCTCGGTGTCGCTCAGGTTCTTTTGGACCTGTTCCTTTTCAGCCGTTTCCGCGGCGAGAGCGGCCTCGGTCTCGCTCAGGTTCTTCTGGACCTGTTCCTTTTCAGCGGTTTCGGCGGCGAGAGCGGCCTCGGTGTCGCTCAGGTTCTTGGTGAGCTCGGCGTTCTGGGCCTGGACCTGTTCCTTTTCAGCCGTTTCTGCGGCGAGGGCGGCTTCGGTGTCGTTCAGGTTCTTGGTGAGCTCGGCGTTCTGGGCCTGAACCTGTTCCTTTTCAGCGGTTTCCGCGGCGAGGGCGGCCTCGGTATCAGTCAGGTTCTTGGTGAGTTCGGCGTTCTGGGCCTGGACCTGCTCCTTTTCAGCCGTTTCTGCGGCGAGGGCGGCCTCCGTGTCGGCCAGGTTCTTGGTCAGTTCTTCGTTGAGGGCCTTGACGGCGTCGTTGGCCTCCTGCTGGGCGGCCAGCTCTTTGCCGGTGTTGGCCAGGCTGGTCTCCAGGGAGAGCATCTGCTCGGTCAGCTGGTCCCTTTCGCCGGTCAGCTTGGTCAGGTTGTCGGTGGCGGCGCTCAGCGCGTCCTCCATCCCGGTGATCTGGGTGGTCAGGCTGTCATGCTCTCCCTGTACGGTGGCCAGGGTGCCGTTGAGGCCGGCCAGCTCCTGGTTCAGGCTGTCCAGCTGGGTCTTGAGCTCCGCCTTTTCGTTTTCGCTGGCGGTGGATTTGGTTTCGGCGTGCTCCAGCTGGCTGCTCAGGTCGTTGATCCGGTCGGTCAGGGCGGTCTTTTCGGTCGTCAGGGCGGCCAGGCGGGAATCGGTGTCGGTCAGGGTGTCCCGCAGGGTCTGCACCTGGGCGCTCAGCCTGTCTCTCTCCTCGGTCAGGGCCGTCAGGCTTTCGTTCAGAGAGGCCAGCTGCTGATGCGCGGTCTCCAGCTGATGGGAAAGCTCCTCGTTTTCGCTGAGCAGCTTTTTCACCTGATCGTTCATGGAGGAAAGCTTCTGCGTCAGCTCTTCGTTGCTGGCGCTGGTGATGGCGACCTGCTCGGTCAGCTCGGAATTGTTCTGCGTGGCGGCGGCCAGCTCCTGTTCCAGTTCAGCTACCTGGGTGGACAGGGTTTCGCTGGTCGCGGTGATTGCGGATACCTGCTCGGTGAGGGCCTGCACCTGGCCGGTGACGTTGGACAGCTGAGTGGTCAGGTTTTCGGCCTGCTGCACGGCGGCGTCCTTGGCCTGGGACATGGTCTCCAGGGATTCGGTCAGCTGCCGGACGGTTTCGTCCAGGGCGTCCTTCTCCCCGGCCATTTCCGTCAGCTGTCCGCTCAGCTCGGTGACCTGGGCGAGGGCGCCCTGCTTTTCGGCCTGCTCGTCGGCCAGGGCCTGGCGGGTCTGCTCCAGGTTCTGGGTCAGCTCGTCGTTCAGGGCCTGGGCGGCTTGGTTTACCTGCTGCTGGGCGGAAAGCTCCTTGCCGGTCTGCTCCAGGCTGGTTTCGAGGGTCTTCATCGTGTCAGCCAGGTGATCCCGCTCCTGGGTCAGCTGATTCAGCTGTTCGGCGGCGGTGCTCAGGGCCGTTTCCATGGCGGTCAGCTGGCCGTTTAGGTCGCCGTGCTCTCCCTGGACGTTTTCCACGGCGGCGTTCATCCCCGCCAGCTCCTGCTTGAGGGCATCCAGCTGCTTTTGAAGCTCGGATTTTTCTTCTTCGCTCTGTTCGGCGGCGTTTTCGGCGCTCTGGAGCTTCGCGGTGACCGCGTCGATCTTTTCATTGAGGGCGTTCCGGTCGGTCAAAAGGACGCTTAACTGGCCGTCCGTCAGCCCCAGGTTTTCGCGCAGGGCCTGGACCTGCCCGTTCAGCGTGTCCCGCTCGCCTGCGATTTGGATCAGGCTGTCGTTGAGCCCGGTCAGCTCCGTCTGGGCGGCCGCCAGCTGGGCGGTCAGCTGCTCGTTTTCGCTGACCAGGCTTTGAAGCCGTTCATCAGAAAAGAAGAGGTTCCGGGTCTGCGTGGGGTCTTCGCTGGTGGCGGCGGCCAGGGTTTCGGTCAGCTCGCTCACCTGGCGGGTGAGGCCTTCGCTGGTCGCGCTCATGCCGGACAGCCGTCCGGTGAGCTCCTGCACCTGGCCGGTGACTTCAGTGAGCTTCCCGTTCAGGCTTTCGGCCTGCTGCTCGGCGGCGTCCCGGGCCTGGGAAACGGCCTGGAGGGCGGTTTCCATTTCCTGCACCTTGCCGTCCAGCTGGGCGCGCTGCTCGGTCATTTCGGTCAGGCTGCCGGTCAGCTCAGTGACCCGGGCCAGGGCGCTTTCCTTTTCGGCCTGTTCGTCCGCCAGGGCCTGGCGGGTTTCGTCCAGAGTCTTGTTCAGGGCCTCGTTTTCACTCAGCGCCTGGTTTTTCAGATCCGTTTCCGCTTTCAGGGCGGCGGCGGTCTGGTTCAGATCCTCGGTCAGGGACGCGTTTTTCGTCAGGGCGTCTTCCTTCGCGGCGGTCTGGGCCGTCAGGTCCGCGGTCAGGTTCTCTTTGTCCGTCTGCAGACGGCTGTTCTGTGTGGTGACGTCGTTCAGCTGCTGGGTGATGGTCTGGCTGTGCTGCTTTTCCTGGTGCAGCAGATAACCCAGCACTCCCGCGCCAATCAGGCAGATGACCAGAGCAACGCACAGAATGATCAGACGATTTTTCATGACAGTACGCATCCTTTCGCGGGTTATATAAATATCCTTATAATAACCCTACATTACCATGATCAATTATATCCAATTCCCACCGCTTATTTATTACGGAGTATTTAATAATTTCTTAATTTTTAGAAATGGTTTTTGTAATAATGATTCAACATTTACAAAACCGGATCCGGCGGATATAATGGGGACGGATCAGACGAACCGGAGACAGGAGAAAAGGGAGAGACATGGAACAGGCGACATTCTTTGACCGGAGCGTTCCGGAACCCCTGGCCGCGAGGCTCAGGCCCCGGACGCTGGAGGAATATATCGGACAAAAACACCTCCTGGGGGAGGGCAAGGTGCTGCGCAGGCTCATCGAGGGGGACAGCATTTCCTCGATGATCTTCTGGGGGCCGCCGGGCGTGGGCAAGACGACCCTGGCGAGGATCATCGCGGGCAGGACGAAGGCCCGCTTCGTCGATTTTTCCGCCGTCACCAGCGGCATCAAGGAAATCCGCGCGGTGATGGAGGAGGCGGACCAGGCCCGCCGCTTCGGCGAAAAGACGATCCTCTTTGTGGACGAAATCCACCGCTTCAACAAGGCCCAGCAGGACGCCTTTTTGCCCTATGTGGAAAAGGGCAGCATCATCCTGATCGGCGCGACGACGGAAAACCCCTCTTTCGAGGTCAACAGCGCCCTTCTGTCCCGGTGCAAGGTGTTCGTGCTCAAGGCCCTGGAGCCGGAGGAGATCACGGTGCTCCTGCGCCGGGCGATCACGGATGAAAAGGGCTTTGGGGACCGGGAGGTCGTCCTGGAGGACGGGATGCTCGAGCAGATCGCCCGCTTTTCCAATGGGGACGCCCGAACCGCCCTGTCCACCCTGGAAATGGCGGTCTTAAACGGCGAGCTTTCGGGCAACCGCGTCGTCGTGAACCGGGAGACTTTGGAGCAGGTGACCAGCAGGAAGTCCTTCCTTTATGACAAGCAGGGGGAGGAGCACTACAACCTCATTTCCGCCCTTCACAAATCCATGCGCAATTCGGATCCGGACGCCGCGGTCTACTGGCTGGCCCGCATGCTGGAGGCGGGGGAGGACCCGATGTACATCGCCCGCCGTGTAGTCCGCTTTGCCGCCGAGGACGTCGGCCTGGCCGACCCCAGGGCGGTGGAGCTGGCGGTTTCCGTCAGCCAGGCCTGCCACCTGATCGGCATGCCCGAATGTACCGTCCATTTGACGGAGGCGGTGATTTATCTGTCCCTGGCCCCCAAGTCCAACGCCATGGAGACAGCCTACAACGCCGCCCGGGAGGACGCGGCAAAACAGCTGGACGAGCCGGTGCCGCTCCAGATCCGCAACGCCCCGACCGCCCTGATGAAGGAGCTGGAATACGGCAAGGGCTACCAGTACGCCCACGACTACGCGGAAAAGATGACCGCCATGCAGTGCCTGCCCGACAGCCTCAAGGACCGCGAATACTACCAGCCCGGCGATCAGGGCCTGGAGCCCCGCTTCAAAGAGCGGCTCAGCCAGATCAAGGCGTGGAAGGAACAGCACCGCGGCGGGCGTTCCTGATGGATTTAAGCTGTTTTTTTTCGGGATTTTTACACATTAAAGCAAAAAAGACTTGAAAATTGAGCTTTTTTACGGTAAAATTTTTTTATTAACCGACGGTGCCGCTGTCCATCCCCCTGGGCGGGAAGGATGCGCAGGCCCTGATGAAACCGCAGGCAATGGCGAAAGCCGTTTGTCATAGCCGTCTTTGAGCGGCAGTAAAATACTTTAGGAGGATGTTTGCATGAAGAAGCTGTTATCCCTGGCTCTCGCTCTGGTGATGCTGGCCGGTCTGGCCGCTGTTCCCGCCGGCGCGGAAGAACTGAAGGAACTGAACACCTACGAGACCCAGGCCCGTGAGCTGGAAACCTGGAATATCCATTATTCCCAGGCCGCGGCGGACCTGAACGTGCTGTGCAACCTGATCGACGGTCTGCTGACCAACGATAACCACGGCAACCTCAAGCTGAACGCTGCCAAGAGCTATGAATCTCCCGACGGCGGCAAGACCTGGATCTTCACCATCAACGAAGGTATGACCTGGTTTGACAAGGAAGGCGAAGTCATGGCTGATGTGAAGGCTTCCGACTGGGCCACCGGCCTTGAATGGGTGCTGAACTACGCCAAGAACGACAGCTACAACGTGTCCATGCCCGCCGAAATGATCGTCGGCGCCAACGACTACTATGAGTACACCAAGAACCTGACCGAGACCGAAGGCGCGGAAGCCGCCAAGGCCCTGGACACCAGCAACGAGGAATTCGCCAAGGTCGGCATCACCGTGGACGACGCCGCCGGCACGATCACTTACTCCCTGGTGGATTCTCTGCCCTACTTCCCCTCCGTGGCCACCTACAACTGCCTGTATCCTCTGTCCGCTGACATGATCGACGAAATCGGCGTGGACGGCTACCGCGACATCACCTGGGAAGACATGTGGTATTCCGGTGCTTACACCATCTCCTACTATGAATACCAGAACCAGAAGGTGTTCACCAAGAGCCCCAACTACTGGAACGACGCCAACTGCAAGCGCTTTGACAAGGTCACCGTGAAGATGGTCGAGTCTGTCGCCACCGGCTATCAGCTGTTCAAGGAAGGCCAGCTGGACCACATCAGCCTGGACCAGGCCACCCTGCAGGACATCTACAACGGCACCGCGGACGCTGAATACAAGCCCAACCTGGTCGAAGCCCGTCCCACCAAGTACAGCTACCAGATGCACCTGGTGTATGCCAAGAACCTGGACGACGGCGTGACCCCGGACGTCAACTGGAACACCGCCGTGGCCAACGAGAACTTCCGCAAGAGCCTGTACTACGGCCTGGACCTGACCAACTACTTTGCCCGCACCAACTCCATCAACCCCCTGTCCTGCCAGAACTTCTGCTACACCGGCAACGGCGTTTCCTTCCTGTCTGACGGCACCGACTACACCCAGCTGGTCCGCAACGAACTGGGCCTGCAGTATGACAGCGAGAAGTATGCCCGCCTGAACGCGGAAGCCGCCGCCGAATACAAGGCCAAGGCCATGGAAGAGCTGACCGCCAAGGGCGTCACCTTCCCCGTGCAGGTTGAATACTACATCTCCGGCGCTTCCACCGTGGCCGCCGAGACCGCGAAGGTCCTGGAGAACATCTTCCGCGACTGCCTGGGCGACGATTATGTCCAGCTGGTCACCAAGACCTACACCAACCTGGCCAACGAAGTCCGCAAGCCCCGCAAGGCTTCCTTCTTCATCAACGGCTGGGGCGCTGACTTCGCCGATCCCATCAACTTCCTGGGCCAGGAGACCTACAACGATCCGCAGGCCTACTATTCCAACAACTACTCCATCTGCAACGAGAATGACGATCCCGACCTGATCGCCGCGTATCAGGAGTTCACTGATCTGGTGGTCGCCGCCAAGGCCATTACCGACGATATGGACGCCCGCTATGCCGCCTTCGCCAAGGCCGAAGCCTGCATGCTGAACCATGCGCTGGTCATTCCGTGCAGCTATGAAGTTTCCTGGGAGCTGACCAAGGTCAACAACTACAGCAAGGTTTACAGCATGTACGGCATGCAGGCCTACCGCTATGTTGACTGGGAAACCAGCACCGAGCCCTACACCACCGAGCAGATGGCTGCCCTGGCTGCCGCCTATGCCGCTGAGTAAGGCTGAACTTTCAGTGAACTGGACCGGGGCAGTCTCTTCGGGGGCTGCCCCGTTTTCAGTTCCGGAGAGCCAGCGCCCAGCTTCCGCGCGGCGGAGGCTGCGCACTGGCCCTGCGGGGACGGTTTCGTTCATTTTCGTATGTCAAAGGAGTTGATCGGATGGTCAAATACATTCTGAAACGGCTGTTTCGGTCTGTGGTGACGATTCTTCTGGTGGTCTGCATCGTCTTTTTCCTGATGCGGCTGATGCCGACGGATTACTTTTTTACCGAAGACGAGCTGATGAAGTTCACCGATCAGCAGAAATACGCCAAGCTCGAGCGCCTGGGCGTCATGAGCATCTGCCCTGACTGCCACGGCAGCGGCAAGCTGGATTCCGGCGAGGCGTGTCAGACCTGCATGGCCCATTCCACGACCAGCGTCGGCACCGGCTACGTGGACCGTTCGATTTTCTCCCAGCTGGGCGATTTCTTCTACAACCTGTTTGAAATGCGGGTCTACAACGCCAAGGGGAAAGAAATCAAGACGATCGACCCGGTGAACCTGTGGAAGTACCTGGGGGACACCAAGGTCTTTGAGGGCAAGCTCAAGGACGGCTACCAGGTCAAACTGGCCTTCAACCTGGGCAAGAGCATCCGCCTGGAAAAGGGACAGTATGTGACGGACGTCATTGCCAACAAGATGGGGGTTTCCATGTCCATCGGCCTGGTGTCGCTGATCATCTCGCTGATCCTGGGCGTCGTGCTGGGCGTGCTGCAGGCTCGCTACAAGGACGGTATTTTCGACCACATCGGCACCGGCTACACGGTGCTGGTGAACGCGGTGCCCCATCTGGTCATCTACACCATCATCATGATCGGCGGCGCGGCCATCTTCAGCCTGCCCATGCGCTATGACGCCACGGCGGCAGAGCCGTGGAAGACCATGGTGCTGCCCATCGTTTGTCTTTCCATCGGCTCCACGGCCGGCTACATGCTCTGGACCCGCCGCTACATGGTGGACGAGCTCAACAAGGACTACATCCGCCTGGCCAAGCTCAAGGGCCTGAGCGACCGGAAGGTCATGTTCCGCCACGTGCTCAAAAACGCCTTCGTGCCGCTGGCCCAGTACCTGCCCTATTCGATTTTGCTGACGGTGGGCGGCTCTTTGCTGGTGGAGCGCTTCTTCGCCGTGCCCGGCATGGGGCCGGAGCTGACCAATGCCATCAGCCGGTATGACCTGAACCTCGTGCAGGGCATCGTGCTGCTGTACGCCACGATGGGCATCTTTGGCGTGTTCCTGGGGGACCTGCTGATGACCATCATTGATCCCCGCATCAAGCTGACCGGGAAGGAGGGTGTGCGCTGATGAAGAACCAGAAAAACAGCCGCAAGACCGTGCAGGAAATGGAAGCCCCGGTGGTCGACCTGTCCATCGACTACTCTCAGGTGGATACTGACCCGCACGCGGTCCGGCCGATGGGCCGCGAATATCCTAAATCCCGCAGCCAGATGCCGGAAAAGCAGCTCTTTGAGTTTGCGGAGTACCACGCCCAGGACGCCGAAAGGATCGGCTATTCCAACTATTCCTACTGGAAGAGCGTGTGGGCGAACTTCCTGAAAAAGAAGTCCGCCGTGGTGATGAGCGTCATCTTTATCTGCCTGTTCATCTTCACCTTCGTGGCCAGCGCCATCGGCAAGTATGACATCCACATGGCGCCGGACCCGCTGAACCGCGCCTATATTTCCCCCAACGCCGAATTCTGGTTCGGCACCAACGGCATCGGCCAGGACTACTGGGCTCAGGTCTGGTACGCGACCCGGGCGTCCATCCTGCTGGCGGTGCTGGTGTCCATCGGACAGATCACCCTGGGCGTGATCATCGGCCTGATCTGGGGCTATGTGCGCAGGCTGGACTTCTTCTTTACGGAGCTGTATAATCTGATCGACAACATCCCCACCATCATCTACATGACCCTGATCGCCCTGATGGTCGGCAAATCCATGGTGACCATGGGCATCGCCATGATCGGCTTTGGCTGGCTGGCCACCGCCCGCAACGTGCGCAACCTGGTCTTCATGTACCGCGACCGGGAGTACAACCTGGCCTCCCGCTGCCTGGGCACAAAGCTGTCGAGGATCCTGTTTCGGAACATCTTCCCCTACCTGATCAGCGTCATCATCCTGCGCCTGGCCCTGGCCATCCCGGGCACGATCGCCTATGAGACGACGCTGACCTACCTGGGCCTGATGGACATCATGCTGCCGTCCCTGGGCAACCTGCTGGCGGCGGCCCGCGCCGTTTTCCCCAGGGCCGCGTTTACCCTGTGGTTCCCGGCGGCCATCGTGTCGGTCATCACCATCACTTTCTACCTGGTTGGCAACGCGTTCTCTGACGCCTGCGATCCGCGGAACCATGTGTAAGGAGGCGCGCTTATGAGCAATCAGACCATTGGACAGCAGGTGGATTTCGAAGAGCGGGCCAAAAAGATCCTGGCCAGCGAGCCCCTGCTTTCCGCGCGGGACGTGGAAGTCACCTTCTCCCTGCGCGGCAATAAGCTGACCGCCATCCGCCGCACCTCCCTGGACCTGTACGAGGGCGAAACCCTGGCCATCGTCGGCGAAAGCGGCAGCGGAAAAAGCGTGTTCACCAAGTGCTTCGTCGGCATGCTGGACAAAAACGGCGCCATCACGAACGGCTCCATCGAGTACGACGGCCACGACCTGGCCAAGTTTACGGAAAAGGAATGGCTCGGGGTACGCGGCAAAAAGATCGCCATGGTCACCCAGGACCCGATGACCAGCCTGAACCCCCTTAAAACCATCGGCTACCAGATCCAGGAGAGCGTGGAGCTGCACCAGGGTTTGAAGGGGGCCGAAGCCAGGAAGGAGGTCTACCGCATCCTGGAGGCCGTCGGCATTTCGGACCCGGAGCGCCGCTACCGCCAGTACCCGCACGAGTTTTCCGGCGGCATGCGCCAGCGCGTGGTCATCGCCATCGCCGTGGCCTGCCGTCCCCAGATCCTCATCTGCGACGAGCCGACCACCGCGCTGGACGTCACCATCCAGGCCCAGATCCTGGAGCTGATCCGCAGGCTGCAAAAAGAGCAGAACATGACCATCATCTACATCACCCACGACCTGGGCGTCGTCGCCAACGTGGCGGATCGGGTCGCGGTGATGTACGCCGGCCAGATCATCGAGATCGGCATGGCCAACGAGGTTTTCTTCGAGCCCCTGCACCCCTATACCTGGGCCCTGCTTTCCGCCCTGCCCCAGCTGGGCGTCAAGGGCGAAAAGCTCCCCGCCATCGACGGAACGCCGCCCAACCTCTTTAACCAGATCAAGGGCGACGCCTTCGCCCCCCGCAACCGCCAGGCCCTCAACATCGATTATCTGGAAGAGCCGCCCATGTACGAAGTGACGGCGACCCACATGGTCAAATCCTGGCTGCGGGATCCCCGCGCCCCCAGGGTGGAGCAGCCCCGCGCCATTCAGCGCCTGTCTGAAATGAAGGGCAATCAGGGGACCGATCCGAACGCCTATCACCCCCATCTGGATCCGAACCGCGAGCCTTTGGTGGAGGTCAGGGACCTGCAGGTGACCTTCGGCAGCGGGCGGAAAAAGTTCGTGGCCGTGGACCATGTGAACTTTACGATCTATAAGGGTGAAACCTTCGCCCTGGTGGGGGAGAGCGGCAGCGGCAAGACCACCATCGGCCGGGCCATCGTGCGCATCAACCCCGTCACTGCCGGCGAAGTGCTGTTCCACGGCGAAAAGATCAACGGGAAAATCAGCAAAGAGCTGGACTACAAGGTGATCCGCTCCATGCAGATGATCTTCCAGGACCCGATGGCCTCCCTGAACGAGCGGGCCAAGGTTGACTACATCGTCTCCGAGGGCCTGCAGAACTTCCACCTGTATGAAAACGAGAAGGACCGCCAGGACAAGGTGCAGAAGGCCCTGCAGGAGGTAGGTCTTCTGCCCGAGTTTTCCAGCCGCTTCCCGCACGAGTTTTCCGGCGGCCAGCGCCAGC
>DGRV01000039.1:7966-9349 GCA_002391225.1 Christensenella sp. UBA4379 | reverse complement strand
AGCGCCAGCGCATCGGCATCGCGCGGAGCCTCATCATGCAGCCCGAATTCATCGTGGCGGACGAGCCGATCTCCGCACTGGACGTGTCGATCCGCGCCCAGGTGCTGAACCTGCTCAACGAACTCAAAAAGAGCAGGGGCCTGACCTATCTGTTCATCGCCCACGACCTGAGCGTGGTCCGCTTCATCTCCGACCGCATCGCGGTCATCCACAAGGGCCGCATCGTGGAGCTGGCGGAGGCGGAGGAGCTGTTCGCCCATCCGCTGCACCCGTACACAAAGGCCCTGCTGTCCGCCGTGCCGAACCCGAACCCCTATGTGGAGCAGACCAAGAAGCTGCTGGTCTACGACGCGGAGCAGCATCACTACGAGAATGACCCGCCCGTATGGACGGAAATCAAACCGGATCACTTCGTGTACGGCAACGCGCCGGAGCTGGAGGCTTACCGGAAGGAACTCGGGTGATCGGATGATCAGATGGTTCAAGGCCCACTGGCAGCCGGAAATGCTCCGGCCCCTGTGCTACAAGTTCTTTACGCGCGGCGTGCTGACGCTCTTTGTCGTACAGCTGCTGCACTTCTTCCTCCCGGCGGACTGGCCGCTGGCCCGCTTTTCTTCCCTGTCCCTGATGGCGGGGGCCCTGTTCGTCCTGTTTACCTGGGTCGCCTGGCTGCGGATCACGGGCCTGCGCATCCCGCAGTTCAGGCTGCCCCGCATCAAGCGCAAGGACCCGCCCTTTTTGACCGGCGACATCGCCGACCATCTGGACGAGGACATCATCACCTTCGACGACCTGGACGAGGACGGGCAGAACGCCTGCGTCCTGGCGGCGGACGCCGCCCTGGCGGTGATCTGCCTGCTGCTTTCATTCGTCGTATAAAATTTTTAAAAACCCTTGTCAATTCATCCTGAACGTGGTATCATATCAGCTGTTGACCTGCGCGGCCGTATCACGCGCCGGGATGCACTGAATCCTGTCGGGGAGGTGAAAAACATGCCGAACATCAAATCCGCCATCAAGCGCGTGAAGGTTTCCAAGAAGAAGAATCTGCGCAACCGTATGATCAAATCCGGCGTCAAAACCGCCGTTAAGAAGTACGAAGCTGATGTGAATGCGGAAAAGCTGTCTGGCGCCTTTGCCGCGCTGGATAAGGCCGTCTCCAAGGGCGTTATCCACAAGAACGTGGCGAACCGCAAGAAGGCCCGTCTGAGCAAGAAGCTTGCCGCCCAGTAATCGTATTTATTATCTATCGCAATTTTTTTCACCCTCTATCCCGCCTGCCCTGGCGGGTTTTTGTTTATGGGACGGGGACTTCGTCCCCTTCCCACGCTTTCCCCTACGGATTTGCCTCTCGCCCATAAAGGGGCTCCCGGGCGGCAAATC
>DGRV01000039.1:0-7903 GCA_002391225.1 Christensenella sp. UBA4379 | reverse complement strand
GCAAATCCGCAAGGTACGCATTTTTGCTCCGCAGAAGTGGGGGGGCGTTTTCACTCCCCAACGATGATTCTGCTGCGCAAAAATACTCCTCGCGGCGTACATGCCGCCGCTGCGGATTGTAATCAGGGGGAAGAATCCCCCTGATCACCCCCTCTGGCACGCAGAATGTCGGAGAATGGAATAGCAAATTAGGAGGCGATGTTTGAATGACGATTCAGGAGAAGTTCGAGCAGTGGCTGAAAAACGCTGACGCGTCCCTTACGGAGAGCCTGTCCGCCATGGCGAAGGACCCGGCTGCCATGGAAGACGCTTTTTACCGCGACCTGGCCTTCGGTACCGGTGGCCTGCGCGGGGTCATCGGGCCGGGCACCAACCGCATGAACGTGCATACGGTCGCAAAAGCCTCCCAGGGCCTGGCGGACTATGTGTGCGGCCATTTCCCGGAAGGGGAAAGGAAGATCGCCGTCAGCTACGATTCCCGGATCCTGTCGGACGTTTTCGCCCGCGTGGCGTCCGCCGTGTTCGCCGAAAACGGCATCCGGGTCTACCTCTATCCCCAGCTGATGCCGACGCCCTGCCTGTCGTATGCGGTGCGGTATCTTCATTGCTCCGCCGGCGTCATGGTAACGGCCTCCCACAACCCGGCCAAGTACAACGGCTACAAGGTCTACGGGGCGGACGGCTGCCAGATCACCACCGAGGCGGCGGAAAAGATCCTGGGTGAAATCGAGAAGCTGGACATCTTCCGGGACGTTCGCTTGGGCGATTTTGACAGGCACCTGGCCGAAGGGCAGATTTCCTGGATTGGGGAAGAGGTGTACACCTCCTTTGTCCAGCAGGTGAAGGCCCAGACCATGCTGGGCCCGGACGACCAGCTGGACCGGAACGTGGCCATCGTCTACACTCCGCTGAACGGCACGGGCTTAAAGCCTGTCACCCGGACCCTCCGGGAAAGCGGGTTTACCAATATCACCGTGGTGCCCGAGCAGGAGCAGCCGGACGGCCGTTTCCCGACCTGCCCGTATCCCAACCCGGAAATCCGGGAGGCGATGGAGCTGGGCATCCGCACCGCGAAGGAAAAGAACGCCGACCTGCTGCTGGCTACCGACCCGGACTGCGACCGTTGCGGCATCGCCGTCAAAAACAAAGAGGGAGACTATACCCTCCTGACCGGCAACGAGACCGGCATGCTGCTGCTGGACTATGTCTGCTCCCGCCGCCTGGCCCTGGGCCGGATGCCCAAGGACCCCGTGCTGGTCAAGACCATCGTCACCATCGACATGGCGGACAGGATCGCCGCCCATTACGGGGTCAGGACGGTCAACGTGCTGACGGGCTTTAAGTTCATCGGCGAGACCATCGCCCGCCTGGAAGCCCAGGGGAAGGAAGACAGCTATATCTTCGGCTTTGAGGAGAGCTACGGCTACCTGTCCGGCACCTACGTGCGGGACAAGGACGCCGTCAACGCCTCCTTCCTGATCTGCGAAATGTTCGCCTGGTACCGCCAGCAGGGCGTGAGCCTGTTGGACAAGCTGGAGGAGCTGTACAAAACTTACGGCTACTGCCTGAACACCCTGCACAGCTACACCTTCGAGGGCTCGGCCGGGTTTGAAAAGATGCAGCGCATCATGCGCTCCTTCCGGGAAGGGATCGAAGAGATCGGCGGAAAGCGGGTGGAAAAGACCCTCGATTATTCTTTGGGTCTGGACGGCCTGCCCAAGTCGGACGTGCTCAAATTCCTGCTGGTCGGCAACTGCTCTGCGGTGGTGCGTCCCTCCGGCACGGAGCCCAAGCTCAAGGTCTATCTCTCCGTCAGCGCGGAAAACCGGGAAAAGGCCCTGGAAGAGGAAGAACGGATGGCCCGTCAGCTGGCCGGATTCTTCGCCTGACGACGGTGCGGTGGCATGGATGTAAGGCTTTCTAAAATGCCCTCCGGCCGGAAAGAGAGGAAGTGGGTCAAGGCCCTCTTCCTCTCCGCTTTTCCGCCGGAAGAGCGGCCCCCCTTTTTCGTGATGCGGCTGAATGCCCGCCAAAATACCGACTGGTGGCTGATTCAGAGCGGCGGGAAGAACGCAGGCTTTTTCTACGTGATCCGGGACGAGGATCTGGCCTACCTGTTCTTTTTCGCGGTGGACGAGGCCTTCCGCGGCCGGGGCATCGGAAGTCAGGCCCTTTGCCAGCTGATCCGGCTGTATGAGGGGAAGACCTTTTTCCTGGCGATCGAGCCGCTGGACAAAAAGGCGGACAATTATCCGATGCGGGTGAGGCGGCTGGGCTTTTATCAGCGAAACGGCCTGGTCCCCTTAAACCAGTGGACCAGGGAGGGCGAGGTCGTCTATGCCCTGCTGGGCACGGGTAATCAGGTGCCCCATGAGGCTTATGACCGCATGATGCAGAACTGGCTCGGCTTCTTCCGCCTCCTCGGCGTGACGATGAAGATCGGAGATGGAGACCCGCTCGACCAACAAACGAAATGAAATAAACCCATCCCCCTGTCTTGGACCGTTTGCGGAAGGCCCGGACAGGGGGATGGGTATTTTATACCTTATTTTATCCCTTATTCGTCGAACAGGGACAGGATGTCCTCGTCTGTCAGCTGGGTGGGGAGCATTTCGCCCGCGGTGATCAGCTGGTCGAAGAGCTGGCGCTTGTTTTCGCTCATGCGGACCACCTGCTCCTCGATGGTGTTGTGGGTGACCAGGGAAAAGACGTTGACCGGCCGAGTCTGGCCGATGCGGTGGGCGCGGGCCGTGGCCTGGTCCTGGGCGGCGGGGTTCCACCAGGGGTCGTAATGGATCACCATGTCCGCCCCGGTCAGGTTGAGGCCGGTGCCGCCCGCCTTGAGGGAAATCAGGAAGATGCTGCCCTGGCCCGCGTTGAAGCGTTCGGTCAGGTCCTGGCGCTCCTTGGTGGGGGTGTGGCCGTCCAGGTACAGGGTTTCGATGCCCTCCCGGCGCAGCCGCTTTTCCAGCAGGCGCAGCATCGTCGTGAACTGGGAAAACAGCAGGATCCGCCGGTTCTGCTGGATGGCCTGGGGCACCAGGTCCATCAGCATGTCTTCTTTGCCGGACCCGCCCAGGTAGCCCTCCATGCACAGGGAGGGATGACAGCATACCTGCCGCAGCTGCATGATCGCCGAGAGGATCTGCGTCCGCCCCCGGTTCATTCCCTGAGAACGCAGGATGTCGTCCACCCGCGTGCGGCACTGGTAGAGGACGGCGTCGTAGACCTTTTTCTGCTCCTCCGTCAGCTCGCAGTACATCGTGTGCTCCATCAGCGGGGGCAGCTCGTCCAACACGTCTTCCCTTAGGCGGCGCATCAGGAAGGGACGGACGCGGGTCCGCAGGTCGTCCCAGCTGTTGCCGTCCTGGTAGCGCTTGAGGAAGCGGGGGTAGGAGGGCAGATAGCCGGGCAGGCAGAAATCCATCAGCGACCACAGCTCGCCCGCGTGGTTCTCCATCGGTGTGCCGGTCAGGGCCAGGCGGGTCCTCGCCTGGAGCTTCTTGACGGCCCGGGCGGCGACGGACTGGGCGTTTTTGATCTGCTGCGCCTCGTCCAGGATGACGAAATGGAAGGGGATGCGGGACAGCTGGTCGATGACCCGCCGGATCAGCGGATAGCTGGTGATCAGGGCGTCCGGCGGGTCCGCGGCGGCCTGGCTGAGCAGGACCTCGCGCTCGGGCTGGCTGCCCTGCACCAGGGTGACGGAAAGCTGGGGGGCAAAGCGGCTGAACTCGTTGACCCAGTTGTACATCAGCGACCTGGGAGCGACGATCAGGCTGGGCAGGCGGTCCGGCAGGTCGTGCACCCGTTCGACCGCCGCGATGGTCTGGATGGTTTTGCCCAGGCCCATGTCGTCGGCCAGGACGCCGCCCATGTGCAGGGCGTCCAGGGTCATGATCCAGTTGTATCCCCGCACCTGGTAGGGGCGCAGGGAGGAAAGGCGAAGCTTGGGGATGGCTGCCTGCAGGGAGGCGGCCTGCGTCACTTCCTCTGAGACGCTGACGGGCAGATGGTTCTTTTCGACCAGGGCGTTCAGGTAGGCGGCGCGGTACATGGCCAGGGGACGGACCTCGGGGTCATCCTGGCGGTGCGGCTCCTCGTCCGCTTCGCTGACGGCCTGGGCCAGGCTCTGCCATTCGTCCAGGCCGCGCAGGTCCAGGAAGGTGCCGTCGCGGAAACGGAAATAGTCCCGCTTTTCCTGGAGGGCCCGGAGGATGGGCCGGAGCTCCTCGATTTCGGTGTCGCCGTCCAGCAGCGTCAGCACGATGCCGGAGCCCCGGACGTTCATCCGGGCGGTCAGGTGCGGCTTGCGCGGGTCCATCTGCTTAAACTCGTTGCTGAAGAAGACCTCGGCGTAAGTCGACAGCTTCTGCGTCCCTTCGGTGATGAAGCGGTAGATGGCCTCCGTCCCGTGCAGAACGGCGATGTCCTCCCGCACGTGAAAGCCCGCGTTGGAGAGCACGTGCATGACCTCCCCCTCCCGGGCGGCGTCCCGGTAGAGGAAGATGCCGGAAGGTATCTCGCGGGAAAAGGGGTTGATCTCGTAACTGCCGTAGCAGAAGAGCACCCGGGCGGATACGTCCCGGCCGATTTTGTCCAGATAGACGGTGATCCGAAGGGGCAGGCGGACCAGGCGGTCCTCCAGGTCCCCCTGAATGGCGACGGCCATCGCTTCATAGAGGGCCGGAAGGGTCTCGTTCAGGAAGACGGCCGTGTCCGGGCCGGCGAAGGAATAGGTGACTTCCCCGCCCCGAAGGTCCCGCCGGATGGCGGCCAGTAGCTGGCGCTGGTTGCTGTTGACCCGGATCACCTGGCCCCGGAACGCAACATAGCGGAAGTCCTCCGTCAGGCGGAACAGGGGGCCGGGCACCCGGATCACGGCGCTGAGCTCCTGCAGGGTGCCGCTCAGGCTGCAGAGGATCGGCAGCTCTTCTTCCGAGATGCCCTCCTGAGGGGTCGTGTTCTCCCCGATTTCCAGCAGAAAGGGAAGGGGCTCCAGCTTTTCCAGCACCAGATGGGCATAGCGGTCCAGCGCCAGGGTTTTGCCGCCCCGGACGGGCGGATGGTCCGGCGTCTCCTTTTCACAGTAGAGGGTATACAGGTAGTCCAGCAGCTGCTCGATTTTTTCGTCAAAGCCCATGCGGGATGGTTCCAGGGTAAAGCGGTTGCTGAACACGGTGGGCGCTTTCTGGTGCCAGTCCCGCAGAAACCGGAGCATCTGGCGCACCACGTACAGCCTGTCCTGCCCTGCGCGCAGGGACAGGGAAAGTCCATCCTTCATATGCGTCAGCGTGATTTCCAGCCGGACCGGCTCTTTTTCCCTCAGGATGTTGGAGGAAAGCACGGACAGGGGATTGATATTTTTTGACCTTCTGTTATATCCGGTCATTGATCTCTCCTTGATATAGGCTGCTCCGTCCGTACCGGCCTGCGGCCGGGACGGCGTTTAAGGATCTTTCAGTATTGGATATCCCACAGGGTCAGGCCCTGGGCCGGGGCGGTAAAGCCGGCCAGAGACCGGTCTTTTTTTTGAAGGGCGAGGCGGACGTCTTCGGCGGTTCGTTTGCCCTGGCCTGCTTCCAGCAGGGTGCCCGCCATGATCCGCACCATGTGGTAAAGAAACCCGTCGCCGGTAAAGCTCATCGTGAGCTCCGGCCCGTTTTCGGTCAGGACGATCTCCCGGACGGTCCGGACGGTGGATTTGTTGGTCCGGCCGCTGGAAAAGGCGGCAAAGTCGTGGGTGCCGGTCAGCTCGCTTGCCGCTTCCCGCATGGCAGGCAGGGAAAGGGGCTCCGGGAAGGAATACAGGTATTTGCGCTCGAACACGTTCGGACAGTCCGACCGCCAGACCCGGTAGCGGTACGTCTTTTCCCGGCAGGAAAGCCGGGCGTGAAAACGGGGCGGCGCCGCTTCCAGCCGGACGGCCGCGATGTCCTCCGGCAGGTATCTGCGAAGCAGAGTGAGCGTCTTTTCCGGGGAGGATAAGGCGGAACTGTAAAAGGAGCAGACCTGCATCCTTGCGTGGACGCCCGCGTCCGTCCGGCCGCACCCACTGACCTGCACGGCCTCGTCTAGGACCCGGGAGAGGGTTTCCTCCACCTTCCGCTGGATGGTGCTGCCGGTATTGCCCTGGCGCTGCCAGCCGGCGTAGCGGCTGCCGTCATAGGAAAGCGTCAGCTTATAATTCCCCATCTATGTACCTCGTTCCGAAAAAAACGGTTCGACCTGGTTGCTTGGTTTAACAATCAGATATTATACCAAAAAACGCCGCCGCTTTCAATCACTTAAAGTGAACTTTTACGATTGATTTGCGAAAAAAGGTTGCTACTGCAACAAAAAACCTTTTTGCCCAGGGGTGGATTTTTAATGCCTCACTGTGTATAATAGATCGGGAAGATACCCCGCAAGGAGGAATGACCGTGCTCAGAATTTCAAAACAGGACGCCCTGCTCTGGTTCCGCTTTTTCAGCCAGCTGCCCGAGGAAGAGGGGCTTTCGCCCCGCCAGGCGGAGCTGGCCAGCGCCGTGTTCCTGCAGCTGGAGGACGCGGCGAACGCCCGGTTTGACCGGCTGAAAAAGGAGATCGAGGGGCTCAAGAGCCTGGAGGGGCGGACGCTGTATGTCGGCCCGGACGAGCGCTTTCCAAAGGGCTGCCGCTCCTGCCTGCTGGGAACCGGCCTGAGTGCGGTCCGCCGCACGAACCGCTGCGACGCCGCCTGCCCCTTCTGCTATGACTACGGTGTGCTGGACCAGATCCCCCCGATCGGGGAGGGGCTGTGGGAAATCGGCGGGACCAGGTTTTACGAGCAGGATCTCCCGATGCTGATGAACATCCAAAAACGTCCCACCGGTATCGCCTACGTCTACCTGGAGCCCTTCATGGAGATCGAAAAGTACTACGGCGTCGTCCGGGCCTTCAGCGAGCATCACGTCCACCAGCACTTGTACACCAACGGTCTTCGGGCGGACGAAGAGAGCCTGCGCCGCCTGGGGGAGAGCGGGCTGGACGAAATCCGCTTTAACCTGGGCGCCTCCAAGGTGTCCGACCGGGTGATCGAAAACATCCGCCTGGCGAAAAAATACATCCCCCAGGTCGGCATTGAAACGCCGATGACGCCGGAGTTTTACGAGCTTTTCCAGCAAAAAAAGGACCAGATCCTTTCCACCGGGCTGGACTTTATCAACTGCGCGGAGCTGCACTTGAACGAAAATAACCTCGTCAATTACTGGGGCGAAAGCCTCTACGCCTGCCACATGGGCTACGTTTCCCCGGTCTGGAGCCGGGAAATCTCCCTGAAAATGATGGCCCAGGCGTCCCGGGAGCACTGGGGGATCGTCGTTCACGACTGCTCCAACATGACCAAGTTCGCCCGCGACCTGAACCTCAAGGCCAAGGAGGGCGGCTGGTTCGGCGCCAGCTCCTACGGAGCGGAATTCGACCGCATGCCCTACGAAGCCTTCCTCCCGGCGCTCACCGACGACAGCCTGCCGTTCGTCGAAGAAGCCCCGCTGCCGGAAGGATACAGGGTGGGAGACATTGTCATCTAGGCAAAGGTACCGATCAGAGGACAAGCTCCTTTATCGGTACCTTTTTTGCCATATGTATCGTATAATGAAAAACGTATTCATCTGCTTTTTTTGAATTTCCACAATTTCAGTGTCCGCATTTTACTCGCTGCGAATCTGGCTTACCCCAACTTTTGACAAAGAGCCACAAAGAAGAATCCCCCGGAAACGTCCATTTCCAGGGGATTTTGGCGGAGAAGCCGGGATTTGAACCCGGGCTGCCATTTCTGACACTACTCCCTTAGCAGGGGAGCCCCTTCGGCCTCTTGGGTACTTCTCCATCAGCCGGTTCATGCGCTTATCAGAGAGGAAAAATGGCGGAGAGAGAGGGATTC
>DGRV01000024.1 GCA_002391225.1 Christensenella sp. UBA4379 | reverse complement strand
TCTACTTGACAAGGGCGGATCAGAGCGCTGACGGCATATCATATCAGTTCTTATTTTGCTCCTGCTGCGGTCGCCTTCCCGATGCGGAAGGTTAATCCCAGCTGATCAAATATCTTCAGTAAGGTGTTCAGGTTCGGCGTACTCCTGCCAGATTCGATTCGGGCCACCGACGAGTGTGGGATACCGCAAAGCTCCGCCAGATCCCTTTGGGAAAGCTCCAGCTCATGCCGGCGCTCGATCATCGTTCCGACGATCTGGGACAGGGCCTCGATTTCATCCATATCCTTTCCGAGCTCCGGGCTCTTTTCCCTGACATGCCGCTTGTAATCATCCCAGGTTGCCATAACATCACCCCTTCCTTGATACTCAATCATCCCGTTCCGCTTTTGCCTTCTCGATCTCTCTGCGCGGAGTCTTCTGTGTCTTCTTGCGGAATGGATTCAGCAGGACGAATTTGTTATCCTTGAAATAGAAGTAGAGCACCCGGTTGCTGCCCGGTCTGAGTTCCCAGATATCTTCCTCCAGATTTTTCGTTATATTCTCTCCCAGCCTTGTTCCATGGTCCTTCAGCAGCTGGATATAAACGAAATCTGTTTGTGCTGGATTCTGGCGTCTTTATTCTTCTCGGCCTTCTGTTCCAAATCATCAAGGAAGTTCCATAGTTCGGATACGCCATCCGCTGTCTCGTAAAATTCAATCTCGTACATCGGATTTCTCCATTCCTTGATTCCATTATATGATAGCAAAAATGCGTCCAAAAGTCAATCGGGAAGGGAAGAATCCACCAGGACGGCTCCGATGTGATCCGGTTTCATTCCCGCCGTCCTTTGTTCACCCTCTGAGCGTTTCGGACACGGCCATCATGTAGGGGCCGGTGCCCTTGGCGTCGTCCTCCACGATGGGCTCGGAGAGGTAGTAGCGGACGGAGCCGTCCCGCACGGGGTTGCTGGCCGGGCCGAGGCCGGCCACCTTGCAGATGCCGCCCAGGTGGTACTGGCCGTTTTCGTCTACGCGAAGGTAGCGGGCAGTGAGCTGCTTCATGGCTTCCAGGGCGCCGGGCTTGAGGGCCTCGTCCAGCAGGCCCAGACGGCAGCCCTTCAGGATGGCGTAGAGGACCATGGAGGTGCCGGAGGTCTCCAGATAGTTCCCCTCCGCCTCCGGATGGTCGATCACCTGGTAGAACAGGCCGGTTGCTTTGTCCTGATAGCGGAGGATGCCGTCGACCGCCTCCCGGAGCAGGCCCGAAAGCGCGGCCCGCTGGGCGGAAAACTGATCGCCCAGGAAATCGGCACAGTCCGCCAGGGCCATCAGATACCAGCCCATGGAGCGCAGCCAGAAGTTCGGCGAGCAGCCCGTCTTCGGGTCGGCCCAGAACTGGACCTTGGCGGTGTCACAGGCGTGGTAGTACAGGCCCTTTTCCTCGCAGTACAGGAGCCTGCGCACGTTTTCAAACTGCCGGACGACGTCGTCGGCCACCGCCTTGTCCCCGTATTTCGCGGCCCAGAGGGCGCGGAAGGGCTGGGCCATGTACAGGCCGTCCAGCCAGACCTGGTCAGGATAGATTTCCTTGTGCCAGAAGTTGCCGCAGGCGCAGCGGGGATGGGTGGAAAGCCTGTCCTCATGGAAGCGGATGGCCTTTTCATACCGCTCGTCCCCGGTCTCTTTGAGGGCGAAAAACAGGGCCCGGCCCGGGGCCACGTTGTCGATGGAGTAGGCCTTCAGGTCAAAGTTCGGGATGGAGCCGTCCGGCATCACGAAGCGGGACAGGTAGGACAGGACGAAGTCCTTGTACTGCGCTTCCCCCGTGGCTTCATACAGGTCGATCGCCCCCACCAGCACACAGCTGTCCTCGTAGTTCCAGGACTTTTTGTAGGGAGTATAGGCGTTCAGATATTGGGAAAAATATGCGGCGTTACCGTCCATGGTACATTCCTCCCGGGATGTATTTCGTTTGAAAAAAGTATAAACGGAAAGAGGGAGAATGTCAAGGAAGACCGACGATTCAAGGGCTACGCCAACGATTCATGACTATCTCAGCGGGGGTGATCAGGGGGATCCTTTCCCCTGATGGTAATCCGCAGCGGCGGCATGTACGCCGCGAGGAGTATTTTTGCGCAGCAGAATGATACTTAGGAAGTGAAGACCTCTCCACTTCTGCGGAGCAAAAATGCGTTCCTTGCGGATTTGCCGCCCGGGAGCCCTGGAAGGGCGAGAGGCAAATCCGTCGGGGGGTTCCGGTAGGGGGGTCGCAAGACCCCCATGCGATTATTCGTCCTTCACAGGCATGGTTGCTTCCTGGAACGTCGGGACGTATCCGATGTACCCGGGGTACAGGATTTCCAGGGCCGGGCCGGCGGCGTCCGGCGACAGGCGCACCACCCTTCCGTCCGTCAGGCAGGCCTTTTTGACCTGGAGCAAGATGCGGCCCAAACCCTTAAGCTGATCCGGGGATTTTTCCCAGGTCAGGGCGGAAAGGGTTTTTGCCTCGCCCGGCAGCAGGGTGCCGGCGCAGATCACGGCCTGGGTGTTTTTCCCGTCCGCCCCGCAGGGGAGGGCCTCGCCGAAGATGTTGAAGCATTCCGCCTGCAGCTCCAGGCCAGCCAGCTCCGTGTCCCCGTCGCTGCGCAGGGTGAGGGCAGTTTGCCCGTTTTCACTGGACAGGCTGATCAGCTGGACGCGGATGTCCGGCTCAGGCTCCGTCACCGTGACGGAGACGCGGGCCGTCTGGCCCATGCCGTCCGCGGCGCTCAGGACGATCTCGCAGGCGCCCGCCTGAAGGGCGGTGACCATCCCCTTCTGGTCCACCTGGGCCACGGCCGGGTCGGTGCTTTCCATGATCACCGTGGGGTCGTCCGCGTCTCCGGGGAAGACGGTCCAGCTGATTTTGCCCTGCTGGCCAGCCTCCAGGGACAGGGTTTCCGGGCTGACCTGGATGTCTGTCACCTGCTGCACGACTCGGACGGTGACGGAGGCCTTCAGGTCCGGCTGGGCCTGGGCCGTGCAGGTGACGACGCACCGCCCGGTCGAAACGGCCGTGACCACCCCGTTTTCATCTACCGTGGCGATCTGGCCGCTGGTGCTCTCCCAAAGGGTCTGGCTGACGCCGGTCACCCCGATCTGGTGACTTTGGCCCACGGAAAGGGTGAGGCTGTCCGTATCCAACATCAGGGACTTGGGCGCTTCCAGCACCGTCACCGTCATCTGCCCGTAGCGGCCGGAGCCGTCCTGGGCCTGGGCGCGGATGATCGTCCTGCCGGGGGCGACGCCGGTGACGACGCCGTTTTGATCCACCTGGGCGATCCCCTCGTCCCGGGAGGAATAAATGAGCTCCGTGGGCGGGACGTCCGCCGGCTCCAGGATGACCTGGGTGGGGATGCTTTCCCCGGCCCGGACGCTTTCCTTCCCGGAGGAGAAGCGGACGGATTTGAGCCGCTGCCGGACGACCAGGTGGATCACGTCCATCACCTCCAGGGCGCTTTGGCTGACGGCGACGATGTCGCACTCCCCGGCGGTTTTGCCGGAGATGATCCCTTCCACGCTGACGGTGGCGACCGTTTCGTCCGTGGACGCCCAGGCGATCTTCCGGTTCTCGCTGTCCTGGGGCCAGACCTCGGCGGTCACCTGGGTTTTCCGGCCGGTGGCCAGGGTCAGGGGGCCCTGCTGATGAATCGTCACCTTTTCGGGCCTGCGGGCGACGGTGAGTTCCAGACTGTCCTTCTTCCCGCTGCCGTCCTGGGCGGCGACGGTGATGGAGGCCGTCCCGTCAGACAGGGCGGTCACGATGCCGCTTTCATTGACCAAGGCTACGGCTTCGTTGGAGGAGGTAAAAGCGACTTCCCCGTTGGTCACGTCCAGGGGCTCCAGGACGTAGCGCAGGAGGGCCCGCTGGCCGGCTAAAAGGGTCGCCTTTTCGGAAACAAAGGAAAGGTCCTTCGCCAGTTGCACGACGATCACCGGCAGGGTGGTCCGCACCTGCTCCCGGGCCTGGCTGACGCACAGGATCTCGCACTGGCCCTGGCCCGTGGCGGTGACCTGGCCGGAGGCGTTCACCTGGGCCACGCTTTCGTCCGACGAGGTCCAGAGCACCTTTTTATCGGAGGCGGAGTCCGGAGTGATGACGGCCTTGAGGCCGTGGGTGTCGCCCACGTTCAGGATCAGGGGAGCCGTTTCCTCAATGGTCACGGCCTCCGGCAGCTGGACGACCTGGATGTTCACATAGGACACGCGCTTGGTGCCGTCCATCGTCATCACGCGGATCGCCGTCTGCCCTTTGGCGTGGGCCGTCACCAGGCCCTTTTCGTCGACGGTGGCGATCTTTTCATTGTCGCTGGAGTAGCTGACCGCCTGCAGGGTCGCGTCCTCCGGGGTGAAGGTCAGGATGGTCTGGGCCTGCTCCCCAAGGGTCAGGGTCGTCTTTTCGGCGCTGACCCGGACCTTGGTCACCGGCTCCACCACCAGCACGGGCAAGAGGATCGACACGGAGGGGTTCGAGGTGCTGGTGAGCTGCAGCATGGCCGCCCCGGGGGCAAGGCCTTTGATGGTGGTCTTGCTGACGCGGAGGATGTCCGTCTGGGCGGCGAAGACCGTGAAGCTCCGGTCCGAAGCGCCGGAGGGCTCCATGGTCACTTTGAGGGCCAGGGAGGCGCCCTTTTTGAGCAGCAGCACCCGGTGGATGGCTTCCAGCTCTTCCTCCGGCAGGGTTTCGTACAGGTCGTTGGCGATCAGGTTTTTCACATGGTTAAACGCCGGCCCGTCCTCCGCCGTCAGAAGGTTCAGGCCCCGTTCGTTCAGCTTCATCCCCGTCACCGGCCGAAGGACATTGACCTTGAGCTTGGCCACATAGGTCCTCTTTTCCGCCTTCATCGCGGCGGAAATGGTGACCTGGCCCTTGCTGACGGCGATCAGCATGCCGTTTTCATCCACATAGGCCACCTTGCGGTTGGTGGAGGTATAGCTGACCTCCCCTTCGAGCCCTTCCTGGATGACCAGCGGGGCCTGCATCTGCTCGCCCTCGTACATCGTCACCGATTTGTCCGGAAAGGAAAGCTCCCCGGCCGCGAAACAGACGGGGGGAATCAGCAGGAGGATCAGCAGCAAACAGGCGAAAACCTTGTATTTCATGTATCTTTTTCCTTTATTCGGCAGGGTGCGGCGCTTGCAAAAGCGAATGGTTTATGGTATAAAGATAGTAACATTCAGTTTATGCCAATCGCCGTGATTTGATGAAAGGAAGTCCTGGAAAATGACAGTACGCGAACATATTTTCCTGGTCGGTATGGCCGGCTGCGGGAAGTCCACCTTGGGACTGCGGCTCGCCCAGGCCCTGGGCCTTCCTTTTGTGGATACGGATCAGCGCGTATCCGAGATCATGGGGATGACGGTCAACGATATTTATACCGCCCTGGGGGAGGAGTTCTTCCGCAACGCGGAAACCGCCGTGCTGGCGGAGATGGCCAGCGTGCAGCCCTGCGTGATCTCCACGGGAGAAGGCACGGTGCTGACGGAGGAAAACATCACCATCATGAAAAACCACGGCATCATTTTGTTTATCGACCGGCCGCTGGACCAGATCCTCTCTGACATCAAGATGGACCGCCGGCCCACCCTGCGCGGCGGCACCCACGAGGACGTCATCGAACAGTACAACGCCCGCATCGGCTATTACCGCTACGCGGCCGATTTCCACTTCGATAATTCCCACGGCTTTCAGCCCGGGGTCGTCGGCCTGACCGAGCTGGTCACCACGATCCTGGCTCTGCCGGGCTACTGCAAAGGAGGGGCCCTCTGATGAAATGCCCCGTATGCGGCTTTGAAGACTGCAAGGTACTGGACTCCCGGCCGGTCAACGGCGGGGCGAGCATCCGCCGCAAGCGCGAATGTATCCAGTGCGGCAAGCGCTTTACCACCTACGAAACGATCGAAAAGCCCACCATCCTGGTGGTCAAGAAGGACCAGTCCCGCGAGCTCTTTGACGAAAACAAGGTCCGCAGCGGCATCCTGGCCGCCTGCCACAAGCGCCCCGTCTCCGCGGCGGACATCGAGTCCATCGTCAACAAGGTCAGCCAGGCCGTCTACAACAGCATGCAGGAGGAAGTGACCACCCGCAAAATCGGCGAGATGATCATGGAAGAGCTCCGCCAACTGGACGAGGTCGCCTACATCCGCTTCGCCTCCGTCTACCGACAGTTCGCAGATCTCTCAACGTTCCTTGCGGAAATGACAAAAATGAAGGAAGAAACCAAATAAAGCACCGAAGATTAGGTAGTAGGTAGGAGGTAGTAGGTAGGAGGTTTTTTGTCCGGATCATTGATTTAATCAAAGCTGGATCCGATATGCTTCGCCCGTTTCAGACAGAAACGGGTTTTTTTATTCGGAGGAACTATAAACCTCCTACCTCCTACCTCTTACTTCCTACCTTGTATTTGGTAGGAGGTTTTTTGTCCGGATCATTGTTTTAAAACAAAGCTGGATCCGATATGCTTCGCCCGTTTCAGACAGAAACGGGTTTTTTATTTTCGGAGAAACTATAAACCTCCTACCTCCTACCTCCTACTTCCTACCTCCTACCTAATTACTTCTTCCCTTTTATTTCCTGCTTGTTTTGCGTGCTTTATCCAGCAATTTGAGTGTGCTTATCGCCATCCCCACCGCCGTGAGGCCGATCAGGGTGTAGACCAGCCAGGTCGGGGGGTAGATCAGGACGCCGCCGGGCAGGGGGAGGGGCTTGTCAAACAGGAACTGGAGGCCGACGCACAGGCCGACGCTCACCAGCATCAGCACCCACCAGCGGACGGTGCCGCTGCCGCCGTTTTGCTTGATCTTGATCGTGGCCCAGACCATGATCCCCGCCATGATGAGGACGGAGAAGAGCTGGTCCATGCGCACGAAGTTCATCGCCAGGTAGTGGACGTAGCTGTCCTCCCGGAGCATGTCCCAGAACACCTGGCCGGCCAGGTACATTACCAGCAGGGTGACCGGGAGTACGCCGTTCTTCTTGAGCGCCCCGAAGATTCCCCAGAGGGCCAGGCCGAGGGCGTACAGCCCGCCCAGCCAGAACACGGCGATCACCCGCCACTCGGGATATTCGGGTTCGGGGGTGAACGAAACGGGGAAAAAGCAGGTGGAGGCTTCCGGCCCGGTGCCCATGCCGCAGAGCCATTCGCCCCATTTGGCCACGCCGATGGCCAGCAGGACGCCCGGCAGGCCGATCTTCAAAAGCTCCTGAAAGGAGACTTTCTTAGCCTTGGACACGATCAGCGCGGACAGGAATAAACCGCCCAGCACGCCCAGGCTCATGTAGCCGCCCTTGTCGGGGCGGAAGACGTAGCCCAACAGGGTCAGTCCCATGCTTTCGCCCACATAGGGGTCCAGCAGGTCCGCCACGACGGCGAACAGCCCGTGGCCCAGGAAGATGCCCAGCGCCGCCGTCAGCGGCAGAAAGAGACAGAGCGCGCCGTCGGAAATCTTCCGCCGGACGCCCAGAAAAAAGATCACCGCGGCGGCCGCCAGAGAGCCCAGCGTCACGCACAGAGCCCAGGGCGTCACTGGCATCGCGCCCAGATAAAACAACGGTTCACCCATCGAAACCAACAACCTCCAAACAAAGGCAGACGCCAAATGCGTAATGCTTAATGCGTAATGTTTAGTGCCTAATGCCTTGCCCAGGGCCTGCCGGCCCGTTCTTCGGTGAAATTGAGCCACCGGCTCAATTTCCGGGCCCTCAGAACCCTAATGCCTAATGCCTAATCCCTATTCCCTAATCCCTTAGTCAGCCACCGGCACCCCTTCGGGGACGTAGGCGCTGGCGAAATAGATCATGTCGGCCAAGGCGCGGCTGGTCTTGGCGTTCACGGAGTTGATCTTTTCCCCGTGGAACATGAGGGTCGCGGAGGAGCCGCCGTCCAGGTTGTAGGCGTTGGACACGGTGCCCAGGGTGCTGACCAGGTAGGCGAAGCGGTCGATATACAGGCTCTTTTTGTTGCCCGGGTCTTCGGGGCCTTCGGTGGTCACCACCATGTAGGAGAGCGGGCCGGTCTGGGCGATGCACAGACGGCGGGCGTCCTTGTAGGCGGCGTACATCTTGCCATAGTCCGCGTCGTAATCCTGGATGACCTCGCCGTCCACGATCAGGGCGGGGCCGAAGGAGAAGCTGTTGATGATCGTGCCTTCAAACATGTCAAAGTCCGTCTCGGTGGCGTTCCGGATGATGTGGAAATCGCCCTTGTCGTCGATGATCAGGGCGTCCAGGAACACCTTCTGCCGGCCACTGATGTTGTGGCGCTTCAGGATGCCCTGCCGGACGATGTGCCGGCCCAGCTCGGTGAAGTTGTCGCCGTAGTTGTCCCCGTTGATGGCGAGGATGGGGTTCAGATGGCTGCGCCACCAGTTCAGGTTCAGCCGCTGCTTGCCGTCGTTGGTGGTCATGCGGGTGCGGATCTGGGACGGGTCGGCGATGTTGATCCGCGCGACCACGTAATTGCAGTCCTCAAAGACACCCTTTTCGATCGTGATGTGCAGGCTCGGATCCTTGTACTCCGTATCGGAAATGTAGAAGGCCGGGTCCGGATTGTCCATCTTGTCCTTTTCCAGCGGGATCGGCAGCACCGCCGCGAACACCGACTCCGACGGAGCCAGCACCAGCAGGGAAATCAGCAGCAGGGCAGTGACGATCATCGCGATGGTACGCTTCATAGGTGATTCCTCCAAAGAGTAAAGTTTTAATGAAAGGCAGGGGGAGGAAGGTAGGAGGTAGGAAGTAGTAGGTAGGAGGTTTGATATACTCTCGTTCTCCTGAATGAGAAAACACTTTTAAACCTAAGCGGCTGAAAGCCGCGGTCCCTCCTACCTTCTCCCTCCTACCTAAGCAGCCATCGGCTGCGCTTGCTCCCTCCTACCTGAACCAGGGCTGTGCTTACTCGCTCCATTCCTTAAGCTTCCCGTCCGGCATCACAATGACCTTGCCAGTGTCGGCGAAGCTGTCGGGCAGGTTGTCCAGCTTGGCGATCTTTTTCTTGGAAATCAGCTTTTTGAGGCAGGCTTTCCGGTCGGCCTCTTCGGTCAGCTCATAGGGGCGGTAATCGCCGCGCTTGCCGGTCTGGCAGGGGACGACGTTCAGCAGCGACAGCACCGGCTTGTCCCCGGTCAGGTCGTACGTCAGCTGGAAGATGCCCGTCGAGGGATCGACGTCGCTCATCGTGCCGAAGATGAAATTGCCGGTGGAGAAGAGAATCGGCTTCCCCTTGTAGAACATGATGGGCTGGATCACGTGGGGGTGGTGGCCCCAGATGATGTCCGCCCCGGCGTCGATCAGGCTCCGGGCGAAACCGTACTGCCAGAACTGGCTGGTCAGGTGTTCCTCCTGGCCCCAGTGCAGGCTGCAGACGATCAGCTCGCAGCCCTCGCTGCGCAGCTGCTGCATACGCTTCTTGAGCCTTGTCAGGTCGTACTCCTGGGGATAGGAATAGCCCACCATGCCGATCTTGACCCCGTTGACCTCCGCCTTGCCCAGGATGTCCGAGCCGCGGTCCGTCCCAGGATAGACGGAGCCGAAGTGGTTGACCCCCGCCCCGTCCAGGGCGGCCAGGGTGTCTTCATAGCCGGTCAGGGTAAAGTCCATGCAGTGGTTGTTTACGGTGTTGACCACGTCGACCCCGCCCTCCGTCAGCACGCTGACGAACTCCGGCTTGCCGATCATGTTGTACTTCTTGTCGGATTTAAGCGCTACTTGCTCGGTCAGCACCACCTCAAGGTTGGCGAAGGTATAATCGTCTTCCTTCAAATAGTCGTCCAGCAGGGAGAAGGGATAGTCGTAGCCGTTTTCGTCGATCACGCTGGTCAGGGACGTGGGCTGGGTGCGGGACTGGCTCGCGTCGCCGATGCTCAGGTCGCCCAGAAAGGAGAGCACCATGCTGTCCGCCGTATAAGAGTGGGCGGCTTCAGGCACGGCCGTTTCCTGCGCAGGGGCCTCCGCCTCTTCCTGGGCGGGGGCTTCCTCCGCTTCCTCGGCGGTCACCGCCGGGGCCGGCGTGGGGGTAAACAGGAAGGAGGGCAGGACCGGCTCCGCCGTCTCCCGGCCTTCCAGGGACAGGTCCGGCGCGGGGGTGCCCAGCAGTACCTCAACTCCGCCGATCATCACCTTGGGCGGCTCTTTTTCCGCCTCGGGCTGGGCGGCGCTTTCTTCCGGCTGCTCGGGTTCTTCTGTCTGCTCGGATTCGTCAGACTGTTCGGATTCCTCCGTCTGCTCAGCTTCCTGCTCGGGCTCCGCTTCGCTTTCATCTTCCGCCGGTTCTTCGTCTTCCGGCTCTTCCTCCTGCTCCGCGTCGTCGTCAGGGGCTTCGGGGGCGTCTTCCGTCTCTTCCGCGATGGGCGCTGCTTCTGTTTCAGCCTTGCCCGCCACGGTGATCAGGAAGGGCTCAGCCCTCGTGCCGGCCCCGGTGATCTGGCATTGGCTCAGGTCGATCGTCAGCGCCGGGCGGACGCCCACGTTCACGCGGGTGTAGGCGCCCCAGCTCAGGTGGCCGTTATAGCCGACCAGCTGCAGCTGGTAGCCCGTCTTGCCGCGGATGGTCGCGGCCCAGTAGGGGGCCGTCTTCGTGCTCTGGTCCACATAGCCGCCCCGCTCGATATAATAGGGGGTGCCGGTCGCCTTCCGGTCCGGGAAATTTTCGCCGTACATAGAGCGGTTAAAGCCGAAGCTGGCGTTGGTGAACTGCTCGGTGGTCAGGCAGTAGAGCTTCCCGAACTCCCCTTCCACCAGCGCGTCCCGGAAGGCTTCGTCCGGGAACAGGGTTTCCACCATCTCGGAATTCATCCAGGCGCACAGGTCGCTGTCCGTGTAGGAATCAATACGCCGGTAGGTCCGCGCCTTGATCACGGCCTGGTCCGTCTCGTTGATTACCTGGTGCGCGTCCAGCACCTGGTCGGCCAGCATCAGGGCCTGCCCGTTTTCCACGGACAGCACCCGCCACAGCACCTCGCGCATCGCGCCGTCCGCCTCGTAGGGGTACACCCCCATCACAGCGTACTGCCAGCCTCCGGCGGCCTTGTCATAACTGCGAATTTCCTCCGCCCCCGCCGGCAGGGCCAGCGTCAGGCACAGCATCAACATCAAAGCCGTTACGGCCCGTTTGTTCAACCGCAAAACGATCCTTCCTTTCTTTCAGAGAAAAATCTCTTCTATTTTACACCACGGGCAATTTGTTCGTCAATCTATTGGAGGAAGTTTTACAGGGAGGGGGTGTCAAATGCGTAATGCTTAATGCGTAATGCGCAATGATTCCGCTCCCGGGGGCGCTTGTGCTTCCCGGGCCTTCGTCACAAAAATGCGCATTACACATTACAATTAAGCATTCGCTTTCGCTCCCCACTATCTAAACCTCCTACCTTCTCCCTCCTCCCTCCTACCTAATCCCTAGTCCCTATTCCCTCGAATCCGCCCCACTTTATTATCGTACAGCTTGACAACGCAGCCCAAAAAAGCTATAATACATGGAGCAGTTGGCGGTTTGCCAACCAGATTCATACAGAAAGGAAGTCTCTTTCTATGAAAAAACTGTTCGCTTTGATGCTGGCGGCTATGATGCTGCTGTCCGTATGCTCTTTTGCGTCCGCTGAGAGCGTAGAAGAAATCATCGCCCAGGCCCAGACCATGACCCTGGACGAGCTGTTCCACAAGGCCATCGAGGAATCCAACGGCAAGCGCTTTGACGCCGTCGGCAACTCCAGCCGCGGCAAGTCCGTGCTGCCCCTGTTCGTGGAAGCCCTCCAGAAGATCGACCCGAACTACACCCTGGATTACGAAGGCGGCTGGCAGCAGCCCAAGGAAAACAAGATCTTCGATCAGCTGACCGAAGACGTCAACGGTGCCAACCACGTCATGTCCATGACGCTGATCCAGGACGGCAACCAGATCCAGTCCAAGATGCTGGACACCGGCCTGCTGCTCAACTTCGTGCCCAAGGACTGGACCGAGGCTGAGGGCGTCGCCAAGGAAGGCAACGAGAACCCCCTGGCCCTGCAGACCCTGAACAAGGTCTTCATGTTCAACAACCTGGGCGAAAAGACCTACAAGAACATGTGGGATTTCGTCCGTGAAGGCGAAGCCCCCCTGTTCATGGGCGTCAACTCCGAGCTGGTCGGCAAGAACTTCCTGTACATGATGACCAACGACAAGTACGCCACCATCGCCAAGGAAGCCTATGAAGCCTGGGACGGCAAGAACGAGGAAGACGACGCCCTGATCGAAGACATGAAGCTGGACGCCGCGGATCTGGGCCTGACGGGCGACAACGTTCAGTACGGCCTGGCCTGGGTGTATCTGTGGTGCGAGAAGTACAACGAGCAGACCGACGACGGCCCCATCTGCAACACCCTGGTCACTACCTCCGCCAAGGATCAGGCCGGCCTGCTGGTCTACTCCAAGCTGCGCTCCGTGGAAGAAACCGCTGAATCCTCCGTCAACAACATCACCGTGGCGGCCTATCAGGACGGCTATGTCGGCATCGGCGGCTACGCTTACAAGCACTATCTGATGCTCACCAAGACCAGCCCCCTGCCCTGGACCAGCTGCGCCCTGATCGCCTACATGACCACCACCCAGGAAGGCTTCAAGGCCTGGGGCAAGGACATGGGCGGCTACGCTCCGGTGCCTGCCTGCATGCAGGACCACAGCAAGGACGGCGGCGATGAATTCCCCGCCAAGAACGACCGCGGCTATGACTGGTGGCTGAACGAAGGCAAGCTGGTCGTCGAAGAACCCGCTTACTGCGCTTCCGTCTCCGGCACCATGAGCGACTGGATCGACGGCATCGTGGCCGGCAAGTAATCGCGGACGGCTGAATCACAGCGTCCACCACGCGGGCGGCGCGTCGGGCTTCCCCGACCGCCGCCCCTTTCCTTATCATCATTCTTTTAAAGATGGGGGAGAGACCATATGTCCACGAAAGCCATCAGCCGCCCCGGCAGTTTCCGGAAAAAATGGAACACGTTCCGCACCTACATCACCAAGCCGCAGAACGCGATTCTGCTGGTCCTCGGCATCATCCTGACCGTCACGACGATTTATCCCATGTTTACCATCGCCCGGGACACCGTGCGTCTGCACCCCGGCAGCATCGACACCCAGGAGGCCGCCAAGGATTACCAGTTTGACGCCCTGGGCTCCACCCTGACCACCTACAACTGGAAAAACCTGTTTACCGATACCATCACCACCCGCGTCGGCCGCGAGCGGGTGACGCGCAGCGTCGGCTCCATCTACCTGTGGACCCCGCTGCTCAACTCCATCCTGATCAGCATTTTTGCCTGTATCGGCGCGATCCTCTACGGCGGTGTGTTCGCCTACCTGGTCACGCGCACGAACCTGAAGTTTAAAAAATACTTAAGCTCCATTTTCATTTTCCCCTACATCATGCCTCAGTGGACCCTGGCCGTCATGTGGCAGAACCTGTTTAACTCCAACGCCATCACCGGCGGTAACGATGGCCTGTTCGTCGCCCTGTTCAACGTCTATATGCCCAAGTGGTGGTGCGAGGGCCTGTTCCCGGTCTCCGTGGTGCTGGCCATCCACTACGCGCCGTTTGCCTACATCCTGATCGGCGGTATTTTCCGCAACATGGACGCCAACTTGGAAGAGGCCGCCACCATCCTGAACACGCCCCGCTGGAAGACCTTCCTGCGCGTTACCCTGCCGCTGGTCAAGCCGGCCATCCTGTCCACGGTCCTGCTGGTCTTTTCCAGCGCCATGGGCTCTTATCCCATCCCGCACTACCTGAAGCTGGCGACACTTTCCACCCAGTACGTCGGCATGAGCTCCAACCGCGCGGGCCAGGCCAGCATTTTGGCGGTCATCATGATGCTGTTCGGCTTCCTGATCCTGATCGTCAACCAGCGCACCACCTCCGGTCGCAAGAACTTTACCACCGTCACCGGCAAGTCCGGCCAGACCAGCGTGGTGAACCTGGGCGGGGCCAAGTACCTGGTCTCCGGCCTGTTTGTCCTGCTGACCCTGTTCACCGGCATCCTGCCGATCATCCTCTTCGCGGTGGAAACCTTCCTGCCCAACCCGGGCGATTATTCCTTCATCCAGCACGGCATCGCCGGCCACACCACCACCAAATGGTGGCTGACCAGCGAAAACGTGACGGAGAACGGCATGTACGGCCAAAAGGGCATCCTGTATAACGCCGACATCTGGAACGCCTTCAAGGGCACCTTTATCGTCGCCATCTGCTGCGCTTTGGTCGCCGGCACCATCGGCACGCTGATCGGCTACTGCGTCAGCAAGAACCGCCGCAGCAAATGGGCCTCCTATGTCAATAACATGGCCTTCCTGCCCTACCTGATGCCGTCCCTGGCGGTGGGCGTCGCCTTCTTTATCTTCGGTTCCGGCGTCGGCATCTACAACACCTTCCTGCTGCTGATCCTGGCCGGCACGATCAAGTACATCCCCTTCGCCAGCCGCAGCGCCCTGAACTCCATGATGCAGCTCTCGGGCGAAATCGAGGAGGCCGCCATCATCCAGGACATCCCCTGGTGGAAGCGGATGACGCGCATCATCATCCCCATCCAGAAGACCTCCATCATCAGCGGATACCTTTTGCCCTTCATGACCTGCCTGCGCGAGTTGACGCTGTTCATGCTTTTGTGCGGCCAGGGCAAGATCATCACCACGATGCTGGGCTACTTCGATGAGATGGGCCTGTACGCCTTCTCCA
>DGRV01000051.1:82201-104775 GCA_002391225.1 Christensenella sp. UBA4379 | reverse complement strand
GACCTGGACGAGACCTTCGGCCTGATTGAAACCGCCGAAAAGGCGGCGGAAATCTATATGAAGATCGCCCATCTCCCGCTGATCAACACCATCACCGACGACCAGATGCACCAGCTGGAAAAGCGCTTCAACATCAAAGCCCGCGAAGGGTATTTGGACTAAAGCATGATATAAGCCGGGACAGCCTGCCAATACAAGGCCGTCCCGGCTTTTCAGTTTTTGGATATGATTATGTATCGAAGTGTCTGAAGCCTAAAGCGGCCCCGCAGCTTTCGCGGACCACCAGGGTGGCGTCCCGGAGGATGGAGAAGGACCGGGAGGCGGACTCCCTGGCTACCAGCAGCTCCCGGACGGCGCTTTGGGCCATTTCCGCCGGGTGAAGGTCGACGCTCGTCAGGGGCGGGTCCGAATAGGGGCAGAAAAACAGATTGTCGCAGCCCACGATGGCCATGTCCTCCGGCAGATGCTGGCCCATTTTTTTGAGCTGGCGGATCGCGCCGAGGGCGACGAGGTCATTGAACGTCACGATGGCGCTGGGCCATCGCTCCCTGGGCAGGGCGGACAGCATCCGGAGCACGGCCCGCTCCCCGCCTTCCATATCGTAGCCTGCGTCCACATGGTACGCAGGGTCGTCCGGCAGGCCCAGCAATCTCAGCTGCTCTAAAAAGGTCGCTCCCCGGTGGGAGGCGTCCTTGCTGTGCATGGAGCCGCCGATAAAGGCGATCCGCCGGTGGCCCAGGGTGTGCAGGTGGCGGACCGGCAGGCGGGCGCAGTTCAGCAGGTCGCTCTCGATCCGGATGCAGTTGAGCTCCACCCCGGGGGGACAGATGGCGGCGACGGGCATATAGTGGTTCAGCCGTTCCATCGCATCGTTCAGGTCCGCCCGGTCGGCAGACCAGATGTTGCCGGCGAACAGCACCCCGTCCATTCGGCAGCGGATCAGCTCGTTGACGATTTCCGGGGAAATGGCCTGGTTGTCCTTGGTCTGAATGAGGCGGACGCTGCATCCGTTGTCCGCCGCTTCCCAGTAGGCGCTGTCAAAGATCTTGGCAAAATAGAGGTTGCTGATGGAGGGCACGACCACCGCCAGCGCCTTGCTCCGCCCGCTTTCCAGGTTCTGGGCGGACATGCTGGGGGCGTAGGCGTTCCGGTCGATGACGCGCTGCACCTTATCCCGGGTGGCTTCCCGGACGCCCGGGTCTCCCCGGACTACCCGGGTGACCGTGGCGGTGGAAACACCCGCTTCCCGGGCGATATCGTAAATGGTCGCTTTCTTTTTCATGCTGCCTCCCTTTGCCGGACGCGGGCGGGCGTTGACTGAACTGGTTTTTCTGACGACTGTATCTTATCATAAGCGTTCCCGAAAATCAAGAAAATTGTTACCGATAACATTGATTTTTGCAAAATAATTTCAAATTATTCGCAGTTCGTACTTGACAGAAAGGCAGACAAACAATATAATAATCACAAAAACAGGCGAGAGGGGAAAGGCTTCAAACCAGGAAACGATTCGGATTGCTTTCCAAATTTGAAACCGATAACATTTCGCCCGAAGAAGAATGGAGGATACCGAAATGAAGAAAATGCTTTCTGCGCTGCTGGCTGTGATGATGATGGCTTCCCTGCTGGCCCTGCCGGCCCTGGCGGAAGACCAGGTGCTGAAGGTCGTCACTTGGGACGCCACCACGACCCCCTACCTGATCGCCCAGAAAGAAGCCTATGAAGCTTCCCATCCCGGCGTGACCATCGAATACATCGACGTCGCTTCCCAGGACTACGGCATCAAGACCACCACGATGCTCTCCGGCGGCGACAAGAGCGACGTTTTCATGGTCAAGGAAATTGACGACATCATCAAGTGGCAGGCCCAGGGCTTCGCTGAGCCCCTGAACGCCTATGTGGAAAAGACCGGCTATGACCTGTCCGGCTTTGTCGGCACCGAAAAGAACTACTGCGTGGAAGACGAACTCTATGCCGTTCCCTTCCGTTCTGACTTCTGGGTGCTCTACTACAACAAGGACCTGTTTGACGCCACCGGTGAAGCCTATCCCACCAATGACATGACCTGGGACGCCTATGCGGACCTGGCCATCAAGATGACGGGCAACGGCAACTACGGCACCCACTATCACACCTGGCTGTCCGCTGTGGCCAACTGGACCGTGGCTGACGGCGTGAACACCCTGGCCGACAAGAACTATGACGATCTGCTGTACTTCTATCAGCTCTATCAGAAGCTGGAAGACGCGGGCGCCTGCATGTCCTACGCTGACCTGAAGGCCGCCGGCCTCCACTACAGCGCCGCTTTCGCCAACGGCAACATCGCCATGATGCCCATGGGCTACTGGTATGTTTCCACCCTGATCGGCTACAACAAGGACGGCACCTGCAACTTCAACTGGGGCATCACCGCTGTGCCGCACGCGGACGGTGTGAAGGCCGGTTCCTCCTTCGGCAACCTGACCGGCTCCATGATCAACAGCAAGTCCGAAAACAAGGACCTGGCCTGGGATTACATCTCCTGGCTGGGCGGTGAAGAAGGCGCTGCCGCCACCGCTTCCGTGGGCGCCCGTCCGGCGTTCGTGTCTGAGAACGTGGCTGCTGCCATGGCTTCTGTGGACGGCTTCCCGGCTGATGAAACCAGCAAGGGCGCTCTGATTCCCTCCTTCGTCGGCATGGAATGGCCGGTCGCGGAGAAGGTGGCCGATATCAAGACCATCGTCAACGAAGAGCACTCCCTGATCATGGCCCGCGAAATAACCCCCGAAGAAGGCATCGAGGAAATGAACGAGCGCGTGGCCGAGCTCTTTGAGTAATCCAATATCGCCTGACAGGCAATATGCATGGGCAGGGAAGGCTTCTTGCCTTCCCTGCTTTTCTGATCTTTGTTAAACGCAGAAAGGAATGTGACATCCAATGAGCCTTGGTGAAGCGAAACGCGCCCGTGCCCGGATGAGCCGCACGGAAAGAAAGAACACCCTGGTCGCCTATTCTTTCCTGGCGCCCAATTTTCTGGGCTTTGCCGTGTTTACCCTGGTGCCCGTGATCTGCGCGATCGCGCTTTCCTTTTTCGAGTGGAACGGCGGCGATATTTCCAGGCTCAAGTTTGTGGGCTTTGAAAACTACGCCACGATCTTCAACGTCAAAAAGGTCAGCCAGAACGGCCTTGCCTATCTGTTCAACCGGGTAGACCTGGGGATAGCGCTCAAGAACACGGTGTTTTATACGGTGATCACCGTGCCGCTCACCATCGTCTGTTCCCTGGCCCTGGCGCTGCTGCTCAACAAGATCAAAGGGGCGGTCGCCTACCGGACCATCTTTTTCTTCCCCTATGTGGCGTCCATGGTGGCCATCTGCGTGTGCTGGTCCTTCATGCTGATGAAGGACGGGCCGGTCAACCAGCTGATCCAAGCCTTCGGCATCCCCTTTAACAAATCCTGGACGGCGGACAGCACGATGGCCATGTGGTCCATCATCCTGGTGTCCGTCTGGCGGAATATGGGCTACTACATGGTCATCTACCTGGCGGCTCTGCAGGGTGTGCCCAGGGAGCTGCTGGAAGCGGCCACGGTGGACGGGGCCGGTAAGTGGAAGCAGTTTACCAGCGTCACCCTGCCGCAGCTTCGGCCGACCACCTTCTTTGTGTCGGTCATGATGATCATTTCCTGCTTCAAGATCTATGACGTCGTGGCCATCATGACGGACGGCGGTCCTGGCCGCTCCACCAAAATGCTGGTCACCTATATTTACGACGAGGCCTTCGTCAAGGTACGCTACGGCCAGGCGAGCGCCATTTCGATGATTCTGCTGGTCATCGTGCTGGCGGTCACGCTGATTCAGTTCCGTTCCGAGAAGCGGTTCTCCAACGATTGAGGAAGGGGGAAGCAGTCATGGAAAAAACCATCCGTCAGCGGGAAATCCGCAAGGACAACAAAACCGCTCAGGCCATCGTGAGAGCCCTGATCTATATCATTCTGACGGCCCTGGCCGCCTTCACCCTGATTCCCTTCGTCTGGATGATTTCGTCTTCCCTGAAGCTGGACAGGGAGGTCTTCTCCTACCCAATGAAGTGGATCCCCGAGACCTTCCGCTGGGAAAACTATTCCCTGATCTGGCAGAAGGTGCCGCTGCTGACCTATTTTAAAAACACGGCCTTTATCGCCATCGTCGTCACTTTCCTCCAGACGCTGACGTCCTCCTTCGCGGCCTACGCCTTCGCCAAGCTGAACTTCCGCGGGCGGGATACCCTGTTCGTCTGCTACATCGCCACCATCGCGGTGCCCTGGCAGGCATACATGCTGCCCCAGTTCATCATGATGCGCTCCATGGGCCTGTACGATACCCTCTGGGCCATGGTGGTGCTGCAGGCCTTCAGCGCTTTCGGCGTCTTCCTGATGCGCCAGTTCTACCGGGGCATTCCCACGGAGCTGTGCGAGGCAGCCCGCATCGACGGGCTGAATGAATACGGCATCTGGGCCCGCATCATGCTGCCCCTGTCCAAGGCGGCGATCGCCACCCTGGTCATCTTTACCTTCGTCAATACCTGGAACGACTATATGGGCCCGATGATCTACCTGACCCGGGATGTGAACAAGACCGTGCAGGTCGGCCTTCGCCGCTTCATCCAGGAAAATTCCAGCGATTATCATCTGATCATGGCCGCGTCGCTGTGCTCCCTGCTGCCGGTTTCCATCGTCTTCCTCTGCCTGCAGAAGTACTTTATCGAAGGCATCGCCACCAGCGGCATCAAGGGCTAAGAAAATGACAAGGGACGGTGCGGCCATACCGCGGCCGTCCCGGCAGGGAGGCTGTATGTTTTCCGAATTTCTGGACCATCATCCGCTTTCAGCCCTTCTTATTGGTGCCATTGACTTGGGCTTTCCTCCTTCGGAGGACCGGGCCGCATGGGAGGGTATCTCTCCCGATGACCGGCGGGAACTGGAAGAGCTGATTGCTCAGTACAAAACGGTTCCCTATCCCATGCGTCTGGCCAGCGGGTTCATGGCGTTCGTGACGGACGGCAGCCGCCAGGCGGACGAGCAGCCGTACTTCCTGCGCAGAAGGAAGCTCTGCGCCGCGGCCCTGGCGGCCTGCCTTTCGGAGGACGAGCCCCTGGGGGACGTCGCCGACGGCCTCTGGTGCGTGATGGAAGAAACCAGCTGGGTGATCAGCGCCCACAATATCAATCCCATCCCCGGCGCACCGGCCCCAAAAGAAAGGCCCCTGCCGGACCCGGAAGCGCCTTATGTCGATCTTTTCGCCGCCCAGACCGCCATGATCCTGAGCCTCGTGCGGCATCTGCTCAAGCGCCGCCTGGACGAAATCACGCCCCTTCTCTGCGGCAGGATCGAAAGGGAAATCCGCCGCCGGGTGCTCAAGCCCTTCATGGAGACGGACGATTTCTGGTGGATGGGCGTGCGCCGGCAGGACCTCAACAACTGGACGCCGTGGATCCTGTCCAACGTGATGCTGTCCGCCTGTCTTCTGCCCATGGAAAAAGGGAATCTTTCGTCCCTGCTGGACCGGGGATGCCGGATGCTGGACCGCTGGCTTTCCTGCGTGCCCGAAGACGGCGGCTGCGACGAAGGGGCCGGCTACTGGAACATGGCAGGCGGAGCCCTGCTGGACTGCCTGGAGCTGCTTGAAAGCATCACCGGAGGGAAAATGACCTTCTGGGAGGTGCCCAAGGTTCAAAACATTCTTCGCTTCCCGCTGTCGGCGGAAATCGGAAACGGGTGGTTTCTGAACTTTGCGGACTGCGACGCCCGGCCCTTCCTGTCCGGGGAGCGGCTGCAGCTGGCAGGGGAAAGACTTAAGGATGAAGCCCTGTCTGCGCTGGGTGGGCGCTGCCGGGGGACGCTGAGCGGGCAGCTCAGCGATACGCCTCACTTCAGCCGCCTGCTTCGGATGCTGTTCCATCATCCGGCGGCGACGGCTGGTTCCTATCAGAAACAGGACGTCTGGCTGCCGGACAGCCAGGTGCGCGTCGTCTGCCGGGATGGGATGACCCTCTGCTGCAAGGGCGGCCACAACGGGGAGAGCCACAACCACAACGACGTCGGTTCCTTTATGCTCTATGTGGACGGAGAACCTCAGATCGTGGACGCAGGCAACATGACCTACACCGCCAAGACCTTTTCCGGGGACCGCTATTCCCTGTGGAACGTGCGCTCCGCCTACCATAACCTGCCCATGATCGGCGGACAGGAGCAGCAGCCCGGGCCGTCGTTCGCCGCCGGGGAGGTACGCTGTCTGCCAAACGGTCTTTCCCTTTCCCTGGAAAAGGCATACGGGGAAGAGGCGGGCATCCGTTCCTATCGGAGGACCCTGGAATTGAACGATCAGGGACTGACGGTGGATGACGATCTGGTTTTAGATGAGAGCACCCCCGTTTCCTGGGTGCTGATGCTGAGGAACGCTCCGGCCTTCGACGGGAGGACGATGACTTCCGGCAGGATCCGGATGGATGTTCCGGAGGGGCTCAGCTATTCGGCTGAGGAGCTTCCCATTCAGGACGCCCGGATGGCCCGAAGCTTTCCCGGAAGTATCTTTCGGGTCGTGTTGACCGCCGCTCCTTCTTCCAAATACAACATGGTATGGACCATCAAAAGGAGGAACCCCAGTGCTTGATATCAAGAAAAACCCGCTCAAGACCCGGCAGGACCTGGTGCAGGCGGCCGTCCAGCTGATGACGCCCCTTATCTCCTGCCTGACGCCGGAAAAATCCCGCATGATCGTGGGAGAAGGGTCCGCCCATTATTCGGAAGACGTCGCCGGGATGGAGGGCTTTTCCAGGGTGCTGTGGGCGCTGGTGCCCATGCTGATCGGGCGCTGCCCGGAGGCGGAGCCCTTCTGGGCACACTGGCGGGAGGGCCTGATTCACGGGACTGATCCCGCTCATCCGGGCTACTGGGGAGACATCCGGGATACTGACCAGCGGATGGTGGAAATGGCCGTCATCGGGATGGGGCTGTGCTTTGTTCCGGAAAGGTTCTGGGACGAGCTGTCGGCCACCGAGCAGGACCATCTCTACGCCTGGCTCAATCAGATCAACCAGCACGATATGCCGAAAAACAACTGGCGCTTTTTCCGCATCCTGGTCAATACCGGCTTCCTCCGGGTCGGCCGTCCGGTCAGCGAAGAGCGGCTTCAGGAAGACCTGGACATGATGGAAAACCACTATGTGGGCGACGGCTGGTATTTTGACTATCCCACCAAGCGGGACTACTATACCATCTGGGCCTTCCACTATTACAGCCTGGTCTACGCCGCCGCCATGCGGGACAGGGAGCCGGAACGCTGCGCCCGGTTTATCGAGCGCGCCCGGCTCATCGCGCCGCGGTTTGCATGCTGGTTTGACCGGGAGGGCCGAGCCCTGCCCTACGGGCGGAGCCTTACCTACCGCTTTGCCCAGAGCGGGTTCTGGGGGGCCATGGCCTTTGCCGGCGTCACCGCCGAGGGCCTGGACTATGGCGCAATCAAGGGCCTCCTGCTGGGCAACCTGAGATTCTGGATGAGCATGCCCATCTTTGACCGGGACGGGGTGCTGACGGTGGGGTACGGCTATCCCAACCTCTGCGCGGCGGAGGGCTACAACGCCCCCGGCTCCCCGTACTGGGCCATGAAGGCATTTATCCCCCTGGCCCTGCCGGAGGATCATCCCTTCTGGCAGGCGGAGGAAAAGCCCTATACGCCGCCCCGGGTTTTCCTGGACGAGCAGGTGCGCCTCCTCCTGACCCGGGATGAGGAAAACCGCCAGGTGGTGGCCTATACCGCCGGCAACCACGGCTGGGAGCACATGCACGAGGACGAGAAATACGAAAAATTCGCCTATTCCACCCATTTTGCGTTCTCCGTCACCAAGGAATCCACTACACTCAGCAAGGGCGCTTACGACTCCATGCTGGCGGTCAAGCGGGCCGGGAAAGATCTCTGGCACGCGCGCAGCGGCTGCGACAGCTTTGCCCTTTCGGAGGACCGGGTTTCCTGTACCTGGACGCCGATGGAAGGGGTGCGGATCTCGACCACCGTCGTCCCGCTGGGCATGTGGCACATCCGCAAACATGTGATCGACGCCGATTGTGAGGCGGAGGCCGCCGAAGGGGCTTTTGCGGTCAAAAAGGACGGGCCGGGCGCGCGGCCGTGCGACCGGATCGTTACCGCCCTGTGCGAAAACGACCGGATGGCGGCCGCCCACGGCGTGTACGGCTCCAGCGCCGTCTTTGCCATCGAGGGCTACGAAAAAGGAGAGATCGTCCACGCCGAGCCCAATACCAGCCTGATGTACCCGCGCACCGTGATCCCCATGCTTCGCGCTGTCCTTCATCCGGGCCGCACGGTGCTTCTGTGCGCCGTGTGGGCGGATACGGAAGACCATTGTCCCGATGAACTGCCGGAGGAGGTGCTGCGCAGTGCCCGGTCGCTATGAAGAAGCATTTCAGAAACTGACGGATAAATTCCGCCGCTCCGCCGCCCTGGCCGCGGAGGAGGGCATCATCCCCTACAAAAGTGAAAGCGGACGTTGGATCGCTTCGCCCTACGACGGCAACAGCTGGTGGACGGGCGGCTTCTGGCCGGCGCTGATGTGGCAGCTGTACGCCGCTACCCGGGAAGAGAGCTTCCTTGTGGAAGCCCGGCGCGTGGAAAAGCTTTTGACGGACGAATTCCGCGTGTTCGAGCGGCTGAATCACGACGTGGGGTTCATGTATCTCCTCTCCTGCGGGGCGGACGAAAAGCTCACCGGTGACGCCCAGGCCCGGACGGATACCCTCCACGCGGCCAGCCTGCTGATGGGCCGGTTCAACCCCGCTGGCTACATCCGCGCGTGGAACCATCCCAGCCAGGCGGGCTTTGCCATCATCGACTGCATGATGAACCTGTCCCTGCTCTGGTGGGCCACCAGGAAAACCGGGGACCCGCGCTTTGCCCACGTCGCCGCCATCCACGCGGATACCACCCTGCGGGAATTCCTGCGGCCGGACGGGTCGGTCAGCCACATCATCGAATTTGATCCCGCTTCGGGCAAGCGCGTCCGGGAGCATCCCGGCCAGGGCTACGGCCTGGGCACGCAGTGGAGCCGCGGCCAGGCCTGGGGCCTGTATGGGTTTACCCTGGCCTATCTGAACGCCGGGGAAGAAAAATATCTGGACGCGGCGGAGAAGATTGCCGCAAACTTTATCGCCCATATCCGGCCGGACGGGCTGACGGACTGCGATTTCTGTCAGCCGAAAGGGGAAGAGCGCATCGACAACATCGCCGGCGCGATCGCCGCCTGCGGGCTGATGGAGCTCAAAAAGATCACCGGAAAGGAAATTTACGCAGAAAGCGTGAAAAAGCTGGTGGACGGCCTGCTGGATCGCTGCTGCGACTGGACGGCGGACCGGTGCGGCCTGTTGACCCACTGCACAGCCAGCTACCATGACGACGGCGCCGGACGGCATACCAACATCACCTACGGCGATTATTTCCTGACCGAGGCGCTGGCCAAGCTGAATGGGACGGATCCTATGCTTTGGCGGTAAGGAGGGATGCGGATGATTTCAATCAAAGCGACGGACGCATCCGGGGCGGTTTTGGCCTCCGCGGAACATGAAGAAGAAGCCATGCTCTGCGTCGACCGGGTCTATCAGCCGGGGGACCGGCTGATCATTGAAGGCGCGAAGCATCTATGGGTACAGATGGATCAGTCCCTTTCGGGCGCTTTTGTCTACGCTCCCGAAGGGATGATAGATTGGCCCGTTCCCGCCGGGGAACACCGGCTCGCCTACGCCCCGGGCATCTTTGAAGCGCTTCGTCATGTGATCACCGCCCGGGTGATGACGGAAGAGGAAATAGCGGCCCCCCGCAATATCGCCCTCAACCCGGCGGACCTTCGGGGGGATACAAACTTCTTCCCGCACTGCACCGCCAACGTGGAAACCAGGAACGAAGCCTGCTTCTGTGCCCGGAACGTGATCGACGGGATGCGGCTGAATACGTATCACGGCGAATGGCCTTACCAGAGCTGGGGCATCGGCGCCAGGGAGGACGCCTGGTGCAGGCTGGACTTTGGCCGGGAGGTGGAAGTGGATCAAATGGCCCTGATTCTCCGGGCGGATTTCCCGCACGACGCCTACTGGACGGAAGGCCACGTGGTGCTCTCCGACGGGACGGACATTCCCTTCTCCCTGAACAAGACCGGCGAAAGGCAGTGGGTTTCCTTAAAGGGACACCGCGTTTCCTGGATGCGCCTGGAGCGCCTTCAAAAAAGCGACGATCCATCCGCTTTCCCTGCCCTGACGGAGTGGGAAGTGTACGGGAGGGGCTGAAGAATGAGCACATGGGTTGATCGTTTCCGAAGAGGGACAGCCGCGCTGCTGCTCCTGACGCTCCTTTGGAGCCTCGCCGGATCCTGCGCGGAAGAGGTCCCCGATACCTCCGAAGTGATGCGCCAGTATGAAGAGCGCACTGACAAAATCGAACCGGTCATGGCCGCCATCGCCAGGAAGAAAACCCATCCCTGCATCTATATCACCACCCAGGACCGGCGCTCCATCCAGTCCAAGGAGGAGTATGTCCCCGCTGTCATCAATGTATTCAACTGCCCGGAGGACATGCGGCTGACAGCCACCGGCGGCGTCCGGGTCCGAGGCAACTCGACCGCGAACGACAAGAGCGAAAAGCCCTACCGCATCAAGTTCGATAAAAAGCAGAACCTGCTGGGCCTGCATGAGGGGAAAGCGTACAAAAGCTGGGTGCTGCTGCGCTCCTTCTGGAACCTGGTCCCGGATTATACGGCCTTTCAGCTGGCCAAGGCTATTTTCGGCGGGAAGTATTACAGCAGCGACTGCGTGTTCGTCAACCTCTACGTAAATGGCTACGCCCAGGGCGTCTACCTGCTTTGCGAGCAGAACCAGGCGGCCAAGGGCCGCATGGAGGTCCATGAGCCCGAGGAAGGGGAGACGGGAACGGACATCGGCTATCTGCTGGAGATGGACAATTACGCCTCGGACGAGCATCCTTATTTTTCGGTCCCCGGCCGGGAGGAAGTCACGGACATCGCCGGGGAAAGGCGGGTGATCCCCTCCCGGAACTACAGCATCAAAAGCGACCTCCGCTCCAAGGAACAGGAGGAATATATCGGGAAGTACCTCCAGGGAGTATTTACGGTGCTCTACGAGGCAGCCACGAATGGGAAGATGCTTTCCCTGGACGGGAACCTGGACCTTTGCCCGGGGGACGGTTTTGAAACGCCCTCTGACGCCGTCAGCGCACTGATCGATCTGGAATCCCTGGCCAACATGGCGATCTTAGAGGAACTGACCCAGGATTACGACGTCGGCGCGGGCAGCTTCTATCTGGCGGTGGATTTTTCCAAGGACAGCCTGTACCCGAAGCTGACGTTTCTCGGTCCGTGGGATTATAACTGGGGGTATACCGAGGACCCGCAGGGCGGTTATTACGCCGTTACCTTCCAGAAACTGATGGAGGATCAGTGGGAGCGCTCCAACGTCTGGTTCGTGCTGGCCATGAAGCTGGAGGGCTTTGAGCGGATCGTCAGGGACAAGTGGAAGGACCTTTCTGACAGCGGCGTCCTGACCGAAACGGTCCGCCGGGTCCAAAGCGAATGTGAAAGCCTGGCTCCGGATCTGGACAAGGACGGCTGGAAACTGCAGAACGGGCTGAACATCGTCCATTACGTCGAAAAAAGGATCCAGTGGCTGGACAAGCAATGGAAATAACCCGGGCAAACATTGGAAAACGGGAAACTTGACATCTTACCGCAGGGAAGCTACAATGAAGCGGAAAACAATCCGGTTTTCAGGACCGGCCCATCGTCCATATGAAGGAGGCTGTTTTATATGAAAATCGCATTCTGTCTGCTCCTGTGCGCGGCCCTGCTGCTTCCATCTTCCGGCGTCCTGGCGGCGGTCAGCGACCGTACCGCGGAGGATTATTCGCCCGCCCTGTATCAGCTGGCAGAAGAGCGCGGCTTTAAGATCGGGATCTGTCTGTCTCCCAATCAGCTGAGGGACAGCAATTACCTGAATTTCCTGACCACCCAGTTCAACACCACCACCTGCACCAATGAAATGAAGGCCTATTCCCTGCTGGATCAGCGCGCTTCCAGGAACAGCGAGGACGGCATGCCCCGCATGAACTGGTCCACCGCGGACCGCATGGTCTCCTGGGCGCGGGACTTCGGCGTCGGGGTGCGCGGCCATGTGCTGACCTGGGACGCCTATATGACGCCCTGGTTCTTCCATGAGGGCTATGACGAAAAGAAGCCCATCGCCTCCCGCGAGGTCCTTCTGGCCCGGATGGAGAGCTACATCACCCAGACGATCACCCATTTTGAAGAAAAATTCCCCGGCACCGTGTACTGCTGGGACGTTGTCAATGAAGCGATGGGGGACAGCCCGTCCGAATACAAGGCCGGGGACCTGCGCCATCTGCGCACCAAGCGGAACGGCGCGCCCAACCCCTTCTATGAATACGTCGGCTCGGATTATGTGGAATACTCCTTCCTGTACGCCCGGAACGCGGTGGAAGCCCTGGGGGCGGATATCCGCCTGTTCTACAACGACTATAACATGGTCTACAACGATAAGCGCACGGCGGCGAAATATCTGGTGGAAAGCATCAACAGCTTCGCCCAGGACGCCGAGGGCAACAACAGAAAGCTGATCGACGGCATCGGCATGCAGGGCTACCTGGGCGGCTACGGCGTGCAGCAGGGCTGCCTGTCCAATGACCTGATTACCAACACCCGCCAGAGCATCGAGGCCTACGACGTCCTGGGGATGGAAGTCCACATCACCGAAATGGCCCTGCGCAACTATGAAGAAGCCCGCCTGGACGATCATGCCGCCTTCTACGGGAAGATGTTTGACATGCTGGCCAAGGTCAACCAGGAGCTCGGCCACAATGCCCTGACCTGCGTCACCATCTGGGGCGTCAGCGACGTCACGCCCAACGCCTGGAACGAATACACCTGGAAGCTGAACGGCACCTGGGCCGGCATCCTGACAGAAAAGGGCCAGATCAAAACTTCCTTTGACGCTATGTACGACGCCCTGGCGGAATAAACAAAATACTTGATTCTAAACCTGTTTTCTCCGGATCAGCATCCCCGCCGTTCGGAACCCCGGCACCTCCTGGGCTTTTCCAAGCGGCGGGGCTTCTTATCGCTTGACAGTTGACGGACAAATCGGTATAATACAACACGTCGACTGACTTTGGAGTGGTATCGAAGAGGTCATAACGGCCCCGACTCGAAATCGGGTAAGCCGGCTTGTAACCGGCCCGTGGGTTCGAATCCCACCCACTCCGCCAACGCCACAGCCCTGACTTTGAAAAGCCCAGGACTGTGGCTTTTTTGGTGCAAATATGTTATGATGCTATCAGAACCAAGACATAAGAAACAGGGTATCAGAAACAAAGGCACTTCAACCAACCTGTCCACAGGAGGAAACAGCGATGGATGATCGGACGACTGCGCGCCGCACCTGTCTTTTTGCGGCGTTTTTCCTGCTGGCGGGTGTGGTGAATCTGCTTTCCCGCTCCGGGATCGCGGTGCTGGAGGTGCTTTGCACTGGCTGCAATTATCTGATTTATGTGGGTCTCCTGCTCTACTGGTTCCAGTCTGTCCGGGCGAGGCTGCTGCCCTCCCGGACGAAAAACTGGATGGTCGGGGCAGCGGCACTGCTGCTTTTGTACCAGCTGCTGCGGGTGTTCGCTTACCGCTGCGCGACGGAACCGGCGGCAATACGTTACCTTTGCTATCTGTACTTTGGGCCGATGACCCTGATCCCCGCGCTGTTTCTGATGACCTGTCTGCGCATCTACCGGGGGAACCGGCCGGGACGATGGGACGAGGCTCTGCTGTTGATCCCGCCGGTCCTGCTCTCCCTGCTCGCCCTGACCAACGACCTGCATTTCCTGATATACCGGCCGAAGATCGAACCGGCCGCCTTTGCCGTGAATACCGGTACCTACACGCATGGGCCGGTGTTCTTTGCGATCTACGTCTGGATGATGCTGAGTTTGACTGCGGGACTGGTTCTGCTGTTCCGGGAAACGAGGCTGCAGGCCCGGAAGGCCCTTCCTTACCTGGCCGCGGTCGTGGGCCTCTGGTTCGGCGGGCTTGCGCTGTTTATCCTGGTGTTTGACGGGACCACGCTTCCGCGCATGTACAACAACCCGGACATTCACATGTTCGGGATGCTGGGGGTGCTGGAGGTCTGCATCCGGTATCACCTGATCCCGCACAACGCGGGCTATGCGGACTTTTTCGCCGCCCTCCGGACGCCTTCGCTGGTGACGGACAGGGCCCTTCATCCCGTCTACCGCTCTGGCAGTCCGCTGGCGGCGGACGGCGCTCAGCTCCGGGCGGCCCTTGCCTCCCCGGTTTACCTGACGCTGGACCTGAAGCTCTCCGGCCGGCCGTTGCGGGGCGGCTATGCCTTCTGGGCGGAGGACGAGACGGAAGTGCACCGGGCCCAGGACCGGCAGGAGGAAGCCAACGAACTTATTGAATCGGAAAACACCCTGATCCAGGCCGAGACGGAGCAGCGGGAGAAGGACGCCTGGCTCCAGTCCCGCCACCGCATCTATCACGAGATTTCGGAGATCCTGTACCCCTGCCAGCAGCGCATCGAAGGGATGCTGGGCAGGATGGAGCCGAATTCGCCTGCCTTCCGCCAGCAGCTGGCCGAGGTTTCGGTGCTGAACGCCTACGTCAAGCGGAAGACGAACCTGCTTTTGCTTTCAGCGGAGCGGGACCATCTGACCACCCATGCGCTTTTTCAGGCGCTCCGGGAATCGGCGAACTATCTGTCCCTGGCAGGTCTTCAAACCAGCACGGCCTCGCCGGAGGAGGAAAGGACCCTGACCTCCGCCGCCGTGGTCGCCCTGTACGATGCCTTTGAAGCGGTGGCGGAAGCCCTGCTGGGCAAAGTCTCCTCCCTGATGGTCTCCTGGCAGGGGAATGCCCTGGTATTGGCGATGGCGGAAGCGCCCATTCCGGACCTGAGCAGCCTCCCCGTCCCGGCCCGGGTGCGGGAGGTGGAGGGTATCCTGTATCTGGACCTCTTCGCCGAAGCGAAGGGAGGGGTTCGGTCATGACCATCCGGGAAGCCATGCTGTCCGCCGCGCGCCTGCCCGTGCTGGGCATGCTGTTCCTGCTGATCACCTGTCAGATGGCCCTGGTCATCGCTGCCTTTCGGGACGGGCGGAGCCGGCGTTTTAAGAGTGTTATTTTGGTCCCATTCTGTCTCAGCGCGGTCGTTTTCTGGCTCTGTCTGTGCGTAATCAGCTGGCAAAATAATTATCCCGGCTGGACCCGGGAGCCTCCGGCCTGGCTGGGGGCGGTCTGCGCCTGCCCGGTCTGGGCGGTTTGGGCTTTTGAGGCCGTGATCGCCGTGTTCCTAGGTTTAGCCCTGCGGAACACCTTGCGCTACCGGCAGTTTCATGTCACGCCTGACAGCGTCAAGCAGGCCATGGACCTGCTGCCGGTGGGCATCGCCTTCGTCAGGCCGGACGGGGTGGTGGTCTTCCGCAACCTGGTGATGGATCATCTTTCAGCCGCCCTGACCGGCAAGCTGCTCACCGACTGGAACGTTTTTCAGGCTGCGGCGGGCGGGAACCAGGTGTCCGTGGAGGGCAAGGTCTGGCAGCTCCGCAGTCAGGCGACGCCCGGCAGTTCTCTCCTTCAGGTCACCGCCACGGATGTCACCGAGCAGGCCGGGATTCTGGCCGACTTAAAGGCGAAGAACCGGAAACTCCGGGACATCCATCTGCGCCTGGAGATCTATAACCGCCAGGCGGAGCGGATCATCATCGCCCAGGAGCTGCTGACCGCCCGGATGACGGTGCACGACGAGCTGGGCAGCGTCCTGCTGGAAAGCCGTCACTACATGAGCAACCCGTCCTCCATCGACGAAGCCCTCCTGCTGCAGGCATTGAAAAACGCCAACACCTACCTCCTGCGGGAATACGAGGGAGACGACACCGCCGTCGATCCCCTGACCGAGGCCGTCCGGATGGCCCAGGCCATCGGGGTGAAGGTGGAGCTGACCGGCGTCCCGCCCACGGAGGAAGGTCCCCGGGCCGTCCTGGCCGCGGCCATCCGCGAATGTGCCGCCAACGCGGTCAAGCACGCGGAGGGGGACCGCCTCACAGCGGACGCGCGGCGCACGGAGGCGGGGTTCCGCTTTACTCTGTGCACCAATGGTCAGCCGCCCTCCGCCCCCATCCGGGAAACCGGTGGACTGCTCTCCCTGCGGACCCTGGCGGAGAGGCAGGGTGGGAGTATGAAAACGGAAGCCGGCCCGTCTTTTCAAGTAACGATCAAACTGCCCGCTGAAACAGATAGAACATGAAATTTTGCTATTTCTATTGACAAAACGATGTAGCATAACTACAATATAAATAAATAATGATTCGTTCTGTAGTTGTCATGTATGAGGAAAGAAGGAAAAAACCATGACTGAGCAAGTGTTAAATCAATTCAGGTCAGACAGAGCGCTTCGGGATGAGTGCGCGGCGATTTATGAAGCCATGGGGATGGATTTGAACACAGCGTTCCGCATGTTCATGGAGAGAACCCGGATGGTCCGCGGACTGCCTTTCCCGGCTGTTCTCCCGGAAAACAGGCTAACCCGCAGTGAAGCCAAAGCTGCTGTCCAGGACATCCGGAAGGAGGCTGCTGCCGTGCAGGAGATGAGCCTGGAGGAGATTGACACGGAGATCGCAGCCGCCAGAGCCGAGAGGAAACGGAGCGAATGAGATACTATGTTGTATTTGATACCAATGTCATTGTTTCCGCTTTGCTGACCAGGAATCCGGAAGCGCCGACGGTCAGACTGGTGGACATGATCACGGATGGAATCATTACACCGGTTTACAGTCACGCCATCCTGGAAGAATACAATGAAGTCCTTCTCCGGCCTAAGTTCTCTCTACGTCCGGAAACTGTTGGACAGTTCCTTCAAGTGATTCGCCAGTTTGGAGAAACTATGAATCCGCTTGAAACGGAGGAGCCATTTCTCAGAGATTCGGATGATAAGGTCTTCTATGAAGTGGTAATGGCGAAAAAAGAAACTGTTCATGGAGATGAAGAAGCGTACCTCGTGACCGGTAATTTGAAGCATTTCCCGGTCAGAACGTTTATTGTGACCCCAGCCGAGCTGATTTCGATGATAGAAAGATAAGTGGGCTGGATCGAGCGGCTTTCGGTCTGCTTTTTATAGAATGACATATCTCGTGCCGGTTGGAACGAAACAATCAAAACAATACATGATACCATCCAAGATAACATGCAAGTTCTTGTTGATCATATCCATCCCTGACAAGCCTGCCAGCCGGAAGCCAGCACACGAAAGAAAAATAGGATGAAGCCATCCGTGACCTCCGAAGAACGAAGAAGCAGAAGACATCCTAAACTTCCACATGGCATAGAAACCATCCCGGCCGCAACTTTTTCAGACATTATACATATTTAAACGATCCTTTCAACAAATATTTTAGGAGGACCCACCAGATGATCAAAATTTACGGCATGCCGACGTGCCCTTATTGTGATTATGTGCATGAACAGGTCAAGGGCCGCAAGGACGAGTTTGAGTACATCAATATCGGCGAAAACATCCGGAACATGAGCGCTTTCATGCGGCTGCGGGATACGAACCCGGTGTTCGATCACCTGAAAGCGATCGGGGACGTGGGCATTCCCGCTTTCGTGTTCGAGGACGGCCGGGTGTCGGTGGACCCGGCGGACGCCGGACTGATCGAATACGGCGCTCCCGCCGCCTGCTCCCTGGAGGACCACAAGAGCGGCCTGAAGGGCTGCTGACAGATTGCTTCTGCGCTTCAAGACAGGCCGGGAAGGGGAAACGGTATGATTCAAAAGTACAAGATCGAAGAAGCGATTCCCATCCTGCATGACTGCGGGATTACGAAAATCGCCGTCGAGCATGATCACATGGTCTTTACCTTTGAGCATGAGCTATACCAGCACGAGGCCATACAGCAGATTCACCCCGGGGCAAAGAGCCTGATCATGTCCTTCCATCTGACCCGCCTTGCGAAAGAGGAGGAATACCGCCTCTATGTCCGCAAGGCCGGCAAGCGGCGGGAAAGCTATAAGCGGATCAAAAAGGAAACGCTGATGGACCTGCCGAAGGGGGAGCACGGCCTTCAATACCTGTACCATTACGTGGGCGCCAGGGAGATGATTCTCCACCTGTGCACGGATCAGAACTATGTGCTCTACGTCTGCACCGATGAAGTGGAGTTCAACTGGATCGAATCGCAGCAGTTTATCGTTTAACCCGGCGCTGCCAAAGCTGGACCTTTCCCAGCGCCGCAAAGTTGGTGTTCCGCTGTCCGCCGCCCGTTTGGGCGGTATTTTTTTTTGAAAAAACTGAAATATCTCCTCCAAAATGGGCCGCACGGCCCATGACAGCTTGGACCTTTATCCGATATAATACAAGTGGAATAATATCGTTATCACGCCCGGAGGTGGTGCGTTTGGAAAAGAAATATCACGTGGTCGTGGTGGACGATCAGTTTGTGTCCCGGAGCTTCTTTGAGATCCAGGTGGAGATGAGCAAAGATTTCGGCCTGGCCGCTTCTCTGGCCAGCGCGGAGCAGGCCATTGCCTTCTGCATGGAGCATCCGGTGGACCTGGTGATCATGGACGTGATGATGCGGGTGGGGCTGGACGGCCTCACCTGCGCGAAGACCATCCACCGCAACAACCCGCACGTGAAGATCATCCTGACCACCTCCACGGCGGAGGCCCAGTGGATCGACGAGGCCCGGGAGGCGGGGATCGAGAGCTTCTGGTTCAAGGAGTATTCGGACGTCCCTTTGACCCAGGTGATGTACCGCACCATGGCCGGCGAGCACGTTTTCCCGGACAGCCCGCCCAACCCGGGTTTCGGGGACGCCGAGAAGGCCGACCTGACCGAGCGGGAGCTGGAGGTGCTGCGGGGGCTGACCCGGAACATGACCAACGAGGAGATCGCGGAGGAGATGTGTATCTCCCCGCACACGGTCAAGCGGCACGTCGAGAACCTGCTGATGAAGACCGGCTACAAAAACCGCATCGACCTGGCGGTGAACGCCAAGGCCCTGGGCGTGGTGGTCCACGAGGACGACCGCACCGAGAACAGACCACCCAAAGGAGGAAACAAAGCATGAAGCAGAAAATGTGGATCGTGATGGCACTGGCGGTGATGATCCTGGCACTGTGGTGCGGGAGTGCGATGGCGGCGGATAGAGAAGTATATGGAACTGTCAACGTCAGTACATTGCCGGATCGTGCATCTTTGACGTTGATCGATGATACCACACTTGTGATTGATGAAGACCATGTTCTGGAAAATATCACGGGATCAAATTTTACTTTGACGATTCAGGGGAGTCACAACCTAACATTTTTGGCAGATGGAGAAATCATCCAAGTTAAGGAATTGTATTCTTCTTTGAGTGGCAAGATCCTTATCGAGAGAGTAGAAGGTGGGAATGACGCTAGAAGAATGATACTTACCTCTCAGGATATAACTATACTTGGCCCGATAGAAATGGTGGTTGATGACTATTATAGGCCGAATCACGCTATTGAATCAGAAAACGGAAACATCACGCTTACCGGCGGATGTAACGTCATTGCGTATCATAATGTGATCTATGCGCCAAATGGAAGCGTAACTCTGGCAGGAACAGTAGAAGCAACTTCGGTTGCCAACTATCCTGCTGTTTACGCTAAAGGTAATATCGTACTTCAAAGCGGAAGTCTGAAAGCGAGAGCCAAACAAGGCGTTATATCAGAAAACGGAAATATAACTTTAAATGGAAATGTAGATATTGAATCTGTATGGGGTGAGGCAATCAGTGCGCTGAATGGCAGCATCACAATAAACGGTACGATAAAAGCTTACTGGAATTTTAAAGGTAATAATAAACAAGGAGACGCAGCTGTTTACGCTAAAAATGATGTTTATTTGAACGGCGGTACACTGTCTGTTCGTGGACTCAACGGAATCATTGCCGGGGGGAAAGCGACATTTTCAGGCAGTGTATCAGTTGAAACATTCAGCGTGGAAGGTTTATCAGATTCATATACTGCTGGGGTTGGGATCCGGGCTGAGACTGGTGATATAATACTTGGTGGGTCTTCCAACAGGGTTTATGGCAATAACGCCATCGAAGCCCCAAAGGGCTCAGTCACTCTCCACGGCAATCTTGAAGTCGGCGTGGTCAGCACCAGCGGCGAATACGCCATCAATGCAAAATACGGCATCCAAAGCGACTGCTCCTCCATCGTAAAAAACGGCCCCTTCTACGGCTTGAACGGATATTACTATGTGACGCAGTTCCTGCCCACCTCCGGAACAGGCACGATGCCGCCGAAGATGTGCTGGCAGGGCGCGCAGATCACGCTGCCCGGGTGTCTGTTCGATGCTCCGGAAAACTGCCGGTTCAAATGCTGGAGCAACGCGGCGCACCCGAGCCTGAACGCCGGCGACACCGTGGTTATCAACGGCGACACGAATTTCTATGCCAAGTGGGAGAGGATCCCGCGCACCGTGACCTTCTCGCCGGGCAGCGGCTCAGGTACGATGGCAAGCCTCACCGTGGGCCAGGGCGAACAGCTGACCCTGCCCGCCTGTACCTTTAACCCGCCGTCCCTGCCCGGCACGACCTATTCCTTCGACCGCTGGAAGATCGGCGCCAGCCTGTACAACCCGGGAAGCAAGGTCACCATCACGGGAAACACCACCGTCACCGCCACATGGAAGAGCGACACAGTGCTTGTCGAGTTTCTGCCCAACGGCGGCACGGGCAAGATGGCTTCCCCGATCCTCAGCAAGGGTGATACCTATACCCTTCCTGAAAACGGATTCACGCCGCCCGCGGGCCAAGCCTTTGTATACTGGGACGTCAGTTCCGTTGGCTATCGTTCGCCGGGCGCGGTCATCACGGTGCTGAAAAACACCACGGTAAAGCCCGTCTGGCGGGCGGCGAAGATTTCCTTTGACGCAAACGGCGGCAGCGGGACCATGGATCCCGTGGTCGTTCAGGCCAGTTGGAACGGCGTTTATACCCTCCCGGCCTGCGCCTTCACCCCGCCAGCCAACATGATATTTGCCGGCTGGCAGATTGGCGACCTCATCCACATGGCGGGCGAAAACTGGCCGATCTATGGCGACAAGGTGGCCAAGGCGGTCTGGACCGACAAAATGTATACGGTCAGCTTTATTCATGGCAGCGACAGCAGCGGGACCATGAGCCCGGTGCAGGTGAAGAGCGGAAGCGCCTATACCTTCCCGGAATGCGGCTTCACCGCGCCAAGCGGTAAGGAGTTTGCCGGGTGGCTGCTTTCCGGAAAGGTATACCATCTGGGCGAGACTATCCCCGTGACGGGAAATATGCAGCTCTATGCCCAGTGGCGCACGGCCAGCGACGCGACCTTTACGATGACCTTCTACGGCGACGGCCTGTTGGGCTCCATGCAGCCTATCACCGTCACCAATGGCGAAACCGTCACCCTGCCCGAGTGCATGTTTGAAGTGCCGGAAACAAAGCGCTTTATATACTGGAACGTTAGCTCTATCGGCTATCGGCAGCCAGGCGTAACTATCACCATGAGCCAGAACATGACGGCGACCGCCGTATGGCGAAACAAACCGCTGCGCAGTGTCAATTTTAAGACCAACGGCTTGTATCAGGGCACTTTGCCTGCCATGCAGCGAGTATATGACGGAAATTTGGCGGTGGAGCCTGAACCGCTGCAGAAGGACGGCTTTATTTTCGTCGGTTGGTTTACAAACATGACCACCAGTGAGAGCGCTCGCTGGGACTTCTCCACCCCCGTCACAAGCGATTTGAACCTATATTGTGGCTTTAACGCCATACCGCCGGAGCCGCACCCCATCAGCATTACTACGAATGGTCACGGCACCGTGATCGCCACATTCAACAATACGGAGGTGCAGGAATCTGTCAAAGACCAGCTGATCTCCCTGATTGCCACGCCTGATCGGGGCTATGAGCTAGACCGCATAACCTGGACACCCGCCGGCAACCAGCAGCCCATTCCCGTTTTGTCCTTCAACCGTTTTACCATGCCAGACGTGCCGGTAGCTGTCGCCGCGTACTTTAAGCCCGTGCAAGTCCCCTTCATCCTGCCCGCTTCCCTGACCTCCATCGAGGACGAGGCCTTCTCCGGCATCGCCGCTACGGCGGTGGTCATTCCCGGCAGCGTGACCAGCATCACCGGCAACCCCTTCGCGGGCATCGACACGCTGACCATCTACGGCTACCCAGGCAGCGCCGCCGAAACCTTCGCTAACCGTATCCCCGGCTATACCTTCATCCCCATCGACGACGAATGGATGGAAGGCCAGAAATAAAAGGACCATAAAACAACCTCCAAGGGGCTGCTGCAGATTGACTGCGGCAGCCCCTCGTATATTGTATCTGGAGATACCTGATTTTAATAAAAGTTACGATGCTTTGCAGAGGGGGTGATCAGGGGGATTTCCCCCTGATTCCAATCCGCAGCGGCGGCATGTACGTCGCGAGGA
>DGRV01000051.1:0-82136 GCA_002391225.1 Christensenella sp. UBA4379 | reverse complement strand
ATTTTTGCGGAGCAGAATGATACTTGGAAAGTGAAAACTCCTTCACTTCTGCGAGAGCAAAAATGCATACCTTGCGGATTTGCCGCCCGGGAGCGTCGAAGACGCGAGAGGCAAATCCGTCGGGGGGTTCCGTAGGGGGGTCGCAAGACCCCCTTGCGTTCTCTGTTCAGTCGAAGACTGAACAGGGGTAAAACGCTGGCCGTTCCAGCGGGCTGCGGTTGGGGGTATGGAGGGCCAGGAGGGTTTTGCCTTCCCGGGTGGTAAACAGCATGCCGTGGCCGCCGTCCCCCTGGAAAAGCGGGTCCAGCTGGGAAAAATGACTGTTGATCTTCCCGGTGTCAGAGACGGCCAGGCCCTGGGTGTAGCCGCTTTCGGAGAACGAAGACCACAGGCACAACAGCCGCCCCGCCCGGTCCCGCCAGAGGAAGGGGCCGTCCGTGACAAAGCCGGACATGCCGGAGGAATGGCGGACCTCCTTTGCCCACGCTGCTTCCGACGCCCGGAACAGGAGGGTGGGGCGGCCGCCGGGGCCCCGTAAATCCTCCGTCAGGGGCAGGGCCCAGATCTCCCCGTCGCCCGCCTGCACCCATTCATGGCAGAACACCATATAGGGCCTGCCTTCGTCGTCCGCAAAGTAGGTGCCGTCCAGACATTCCCATTCGGCCGGGGTGACCGGGCCGTCCGACCAGGGACGGAAGGGACCCAGGGGGGAATCGGCCTTCAAAATCGCTGTGCCGCGGCGGCGGCTCTCGCTCTTGAAGCTGGCGAACAGATAATATTTCCCGTCCCGGACGTGAACCTCCGGGGCCCAGTAATTCCGGTCCGCCCAGAAGGTGCCGTCGTTCTCAAAGCAGAGCTGCGGGTCGGACCAGGAAACGAGGTCCCGGCTCTCATATACGTCAAAGCCGGTGGCGGGCCCCCAGCAGGTTGCGCCCCGGGTGCCGTAGAGATAATAGGTGTCCTGGACCAGCAAAACAAAGGGGTCCCGCAGATGGATCTCAGAGAGAGAAAGCATGGCAGATCTCCTTCCCAAGCGATATTCATTCTATCAAAAAATGATACCTCAAAAACGCTTTTCAGGCAAGCTTGCGCCTTGCATTTTGCCGAGGATTTGCTACAATGAACGGGAGAATACTTTCAGGCGTGAAAAGCTGTCCGGGAGGCGGGAGCATGAGAGCGGAAACCTGCGTTTCCTTTTCCTGCGGGAACGAAAGGCTGCAGCGCGTGTATGACACGGCGGAAGAAAAGTGCCGGGGGAACCTCAAGCGCTTCGGCGGAGACCTGGTGCTGGTAGAGGGCGGCGGCTATGAAAAAATCTGGCTGGAGACCCAGCCCATGGGCGGGGAAATGTACGCCCTCCGAAACCTGAAAGCGGCGGAAAACAATATCCGGCTTTTTATGCGCCACCAGCGGGAGGACGGGCGGCTGCCCGGCTCCATCCAGTGCGTGGGCGGGGTTGCGGAGCCCCAGTTCAACAAATACCAGGGCTTCTGCTTCCCCTTCCCGGCGCTGAACCTGTATTACCTGCTGGGGGAGGACAAGGACTACCTGCGGGAGCTGGAAGCCTGTTTGCGCCGCTTTGACGAATGTCTCTGGCGCACGCGGGACTCCAACGGGGACGGGCTCCTGGAATCCTTCTGCGTGTACGATACCGGGGAGGACCTGGCCCTGCGCTACGGAGACGCCCCCTGCTGGTGGGCCGAGGACACGCCCCCGGAGGGCTTTCAGGTGGTGCCCATGGCCAGCATGGACGTAATGAGCTGGAGCTATGCCGCACGGGACACCCTGTCCCGGATCAGCCGGATCTTTCAGGACGGGCAGGCGGAGGCATGGGAGAAAAAGGCCCGGGCCGTCGCCCGGGCCATCCGGGAGAAGCTGTGGGACGAGTCCCGGGGCGCCTGCTATGACCGGGACAAAAATGGAAACGTGATCGACATCCTGTGCCATAATACCCTTAGGTGCATGTACTGGGGGTCTCTGTCGCCCGAGATGGCCGGGCGATTCGTCCGGGACCACCTGCTGAACCCCAAGGAGTTCTGGACGCCCCTCCCGCTGCCCAGCGTTTCGGTGTCTGACCCCGCCTTCCGCAACGCCCCGGAAAACAACTGGAGCGGCCAGCCGGAGGGACTGACCTACCAGCGGGCCATCCTGGCGCTGGAAAACTACGGCTATCATTCCCTGGTGACCGAGCTTGGAAAAAAGCTGATCCATTCCATATCCGAAAACGGGTACCGTTTCTGCCAGCAGTTTGATCCCTTTACCGGCAGGCCCTCCCTGGTCCACGCCCAAACCCATCAGCCGGTGGCGGAGGGGAGCGGGGAGCCCGTCCAGGACGCCTACGGCCCGACCCTGCTGGCAACCCTCGAATATATCGCTCACCGCTACGGCATCCATCCTCATCTGGGCCGGGTGTGGTTCAGCCTGGGCAGCGGGGAGAAATACGAGTACGAGGCCGTCTTCTATGGCCGCCGCTACAGCATCAAAAGCAATGGCCGGCAGGCGGAGATCAACTTAAACGGAAAGCCGCTGGGGACCTACCCCTGCGGGCAGAGGATCATCACTGACGCTGAGGGGAAGGCCTTAAGCGCCGTGCGGATCGAGCAGCCTGAAAGTGAAAAAACGTAAGGTTACAGTATCATTTGCAAAACATCATGGAACGTGCTATAATCATTACAACATAACCAATACACTTTGGAGGGAAGAAAAATGACTGCGAAAAAGAATGCTGAAAAAGTAAAGACCGCCGTAGCGGACAAAGCCACCGCGACGGAAATCGAAGTGAAGAAGGGCGTCCGCAAGGCCGCCAGGAAGGTCAAGGAAACCGTCTCCGCTCCGGTAGAGGCCCTGGCCACCGCCGTGCAGGACAAGAAGGAAGAAATCAAGACCGTCCATGAAATTGAAAAAGGCAAGTCCAAAGCCAAGTCCGAACGGAAAGCCGCTGAGCGGAAGGAAAAGACGGACAGCGTGAAGCAGGCCGTCAAGAAGCCCGCGACCCGGGCGAAGGCCGCCAAGATGCAGTTCATCATCCAGTCTCCGATGGGCGGCAGCATCACCCCGGAAGAGATCGCCGAAAAAATCGGCGCCGCGGATACCGTCTATATCCGGGTGGACGAGAACAAGGCCTATTGGGTCCGCAAGGACGAAACCGGCAGCGTCGATCTGTGGTAATCATTGAATCGCACATATAACAGGGGCCCTCAGCCGAGGGCCCTTTCCTATTGACTTAAGTCTTTTGATCCGCTACAATGAGCCGGTGCGGCAGGCAATGCCGGACGGAAATGAGAGAGGGTATGAATCCGCGTCGTTTTGATTGGATATCTTTTCTGCGCCGGGTGGCGGTGATCGCCATTCCCGTGGCGCTTCAAAATCTGCTGTCCACCACCGGGTCCATGATCGACACGATGATGATCGCAACCCTGGGCCAGACGGAGGTGGGCGCGGTCGGCCTCTGCGCCCAGTTTTCTTCCCTGATGTTCAGCGGCTACTGGGGCTTTGTCGGCGGCGGCATGCTGTTCTTTTCCCAGTATTGGGGCGCGGGGGACGACGACGGAATCAACCGCTCCTACGGCCTGACGCTCACGTGCATGATGACCGTGGGCCTGACCTTCGGCCTGCTGGGCGTCCTGTTCCCGGAGGCGGTCATGCGCCTGTATACGGACAAAACGTCGATTCAGGCGGTCGGGGTGGAGTATCTGCGCATCGTCGGCTTTTCCTACCCGCTGACCGTGCTCTCCATGGCGATGGCGTCCCTGCTGCGCTGTACAGACCGGGTCAGAATCCCGCTGTACGGGTCGATCGCCTCCGTCTGTACGAACATCTGTTTAAACTGGGTGCTGATCTTCGGCCATCTCGGTCTGCCCGCCCTGGGGGTGCGGGGCGCCGCTTTGGCGACGGTGATTTCCCAACTGGTCAACATCGGCGTCGTCCTGGCGTTGGCCCAACGAAGCGGGCACCGGTATCTGCTGGCGGTGAGGCGCCATTTCCGCTGGACCCGCGCTTTTGTCCGGGAATACCTGCAAAAGTGCTTCCCCATCATCTGCAACGAGGTGCTGATCGGCGTGGGGAACATGGTGATCAACATCGTTCTGGGCCGGCAGCCGGAGGAGGCGATCGCCGCTCTGGCGGTTTTCCGCACGCTGGAGGGCTTGGTCATCGGCTTCTTCGCGGGCTTCTCCAACGCCTCGTCCGTGCTGGTGGGCACCAAGGTGGGGGCCGGAAAGCCGGATACCGCCTTTGCCCGGGCCTGGCGGCTGGTCTATCTGTGCCAGCTGTTCATCGGCTTGCTGGGCCTTGCGCTGATCCTGCTCCACCGGCCGATCCTCACCCTGATGGGCATGAGCGGGGAGAGCTTCCGCCTGGCCTTCGGCATGGTGACGATCTATGCCTGCTTTGCCCTGATCCGCATGGGCAACTGGACGCAGAACGATACCTTCCGCGCCGCCGGGGACGCGACCACCGGCACAGTGCTGGAAATCCTCTTCATGTGGCTGATGGTCCTGCCCCTGGTGTGGCTGACCGGCATGGTCTGGCACGCGCCGACCCTGTGGGTGTTTGCGTGCTGCTATATGGACGAGCCGATCCGCTATTTCCTGATGCAGCGCCATCTCTTCAAAGGAAAGTGGATCCGCCCCGTCACCCACGAAGGCCTCCAGGCCCTGGAGGGCTGGAAGCCGGATGTTCACAACCCCGGGGAGGATGTGCGCGTCTGACACGGGAGCGAAAACCGCTCTGTCGCTTTTGAGAAATGGAGGAACAAAACATGCTCGAAGTGGTTGCTGCCCTGATCCGACAGGGAGATCAGGTATTGATCTGCCAGCGGCCGCCCCTTAAGGCCCGGGCCGGGTGCTGGGAGTTCCCCGGCGGAAAGGTGGAGGCGGGGGAAACCCTGGGGGAAGCCCTGAAACGTGAATGCCGGGAAGAGCTGGCCGTGACCCTCGCCGTGGGCGATGTGGTGGCGGATACGGTCTACGCCTACCCGGACCTGACCATCCACCTGTCCCTGCTGGAAGCCCGGGTAGAGGCGGGAACGCTGACCCCTCTGGAGCACAGCGACATCCGCTTCGTCCGCCCGGAATCCTTCCCGGAGTACACCTTCTGCCCGGCGGATCAGCTGTTCCTGGATAAAATCAAGGCCCTCGTCTGAGGGCCCCTGGTATTTTTGGAAAGGTTGATCATTCGATTAAAATACTTTTTTCTGCTGATTCCAGGGCTGGGCGGACCATTCTTCGTACACGCTTTTGAGTAGCGCGCGCATTTCGTCAAACACGGCCTGGTTGGCCGCCAGGAAGGGAATGGGGCCGGCAAAGGTCGCTTCGCCCTCCAGGATGTGGCCGCAGCGGCCGCCGGCTTCCTCCACCAGCAGCGTGCCGGCGCAGGTGTCCCAGGGCTGCAGACGCCACTCAAATAAGGCTTCCGCCCGGCCGCGGGCGATGTCGCACAGCTCCAGGGCGCAGCTCCCCGTCCGCCGGAAATCGGCGATATGGGGGAGGAGGCGCAGGGCGGAAAGGCCGGTCAGCCCCATCAGCTCCTCATAGTAGGAGGCGGTGCCCAGGTAGACAAGGGCATTCCCGGTCGGCACGTCCGAAACATGGATCTCTTCCCCGTTGAGGAAAGCTCCCTGCCCTAAGGCCGCGTGGAACATCTCTCCGCGGTAGGGGTTATAAATCCACCCTTCGACCGGCCTTTTCCCTTCTGTCAGCCCGACGGAGATCACGCTGCTTTCCCGGTGACGGAAAAAATTGGTGGTCCCGTCGATGGGGTCGATAACAAAGGTCAGGCCGTCCGACAGGGTCACGTTTTCCTTTTCCTCGGCGATAAAGCAGGCCTCCGGGTACAGGGCGGAAAGGCCGGACATCAGCATCTCCTGCACCGCCTTGTCGGCCTGGGTGACGTAATCCCCGTGCCTGCCCTTGCTGGTGACTTCCAGACGCCGGAAACCCAGCATCAGCTCCCCGGCCTCCCGGATCAAATGCTCCGTGCGTTCTTCCGTGTTCATCCGCAACCTCCGAAAAAACGGCGGAGCGCTGCGCTCCGCCGGATAAGTTACAGTTTGGTGAAGGGGTATTCCACGCCGTTGGTTTCCACCCGGATGGATTTGATCCTCTGGTCCTCCAGCGGCTTGTCCCTGTAATCCCGAGGGGCTTCCACGATCTTTTCCGCGGTTTCCATTCCGGTCAGCACCTTGCCGAAGGCGGCATAGGAGCCGTCCAGATGCGGGGAATCGGCGGTCATGATGAAGAACTGGCTGCCGGCCGAGTTGGGCATCTGGCTCCGCGCCATCGACAGCACGCCGTAGGTGTGCTTGAGGTTGTTCTCGACGCCGTTGAGCCGGAACTCACCCTTGATGCTGTAGCCCGGGCCGCCGATGCCGATGCCTTTGGGATCCCCACCCTGAATCATGAAGCCGGGAATGACGCGGTGGAAAATCAGCCCGTCATAAAAACCGGAATTGGCCAGGGCGATAAAATTGCCGACGGATTCGGGCGCGATGTCCGGATACAGCTCGCCGGTCATCTTGCCGCCGTCCTTCATTTCAATCACAAATGTGGGGTTAGCCATTTTTTCCTCCTGTATAAAGGCCGCCGAAGGGCGGCCTGCATGTTTATTCGACAGGGGTAAAAGCGTCTTTGCCGAGTCCGCAGACCGGGCACACCCAGTCTTCCGGGATGTCCTCAAAAGCGGTGCCGGGAGCGATGCCGCCTTCCGGATCGCCGGCTTCGGGGTCGTAGATGTAGCCGCAGGGGCACTCATACTGTTTCATAACCGTTCTCCTTTCGGTGAGCCGCCTTCCTGGAGGCGACCGTGCTACCTGTATTATAACGGAATGACGGCTCCATTGCAACCATGAATTCTATCATACGTCTCAAACGAAACGCTCAGTTTCTTTCTTTCAGGCAGTCGTTGATGATCTGCTCCAGGGTTTCCCTGGGGATGGAAAGCTCCTCCTGGGCTGCTTCCAAAACGGTGCGGTGCTCCGCCTGGGCTTTCTTCACGATCTGGGTGGCGCGTTCGTACCCAAACTCGGGGCAAAGGGCGGTGGCGATGACGGTGGACTTCATCAGCATCTCGCTGCAGTGCTTTTCGTCCGTCAGGATGCCCTCCACGCAGCGCTCCCGAAAGGTGTCGGCGGCGTGGGTCAGCACCTCCAGGGATTCAAACAGGCAGTAGAAAATGACAGGCTCAAAGGCGTTGAGCTCCAGCTGACCGGCCTCCACGGCCATGGAAATGGTTACGTCGTTGCCGGCCACCAGGAAGGCGGCCTGGGTGACCACCTCGGGAATGACCGGGTTGATCTTGCCGGGCATGATGGAGGAACCGGGCTGGCGCGCGGGCAGCTGCAATTCCTCGATGCCGCCGCAGGGACCGCTGGAAAGCAGGCGCATGTCATTGGCGATCTTGGACATCACCAGGGCGCAGTTTTTGACCGCGGAGGAGATGGCGGCGAAGCTGTCGGCGTTCTGGGTGGCGTCGATCAGGTCGTCCGCCGCCTTGACCGGCTGGCCGATCAGGTCGGCCAGAATGTCCATCACGCAGCTCAGATACCCGTCGCTGGCGTTGATGCTGGTGCCGATGGCCGTCGCCCCGAGGTTGAGCTCAAACAGTTCGTTTCTGCTGCGCAGGATTCGGTTGGCACAGCGACGCAGGGCGTCTGCGTGGGCCTTGAATTCCTGGCCTAAGTACATGGGCACGGCGTCCTGCAGCTGTGTCCGCCCGAGCTTCAGCACCTTGGCGTTTTCCTTGGCCTTCTGGTCGAAGGCGGCGATGAGCCGGTCCAGGGAGGAAAGCAGTGCCTCCGTCATCCGGAGGGCCGCCAGCTTGCCGGCGGAGGGGAAAACGTCGTTGGTGGACTGGGCCATGTTCACATGGTCGTTGGGGTGGACGGTGCCGTCCCCCTTCTGGCCGCCCAGAATCTCGCAGGCCCGGTTCGCCACGACCTCGTTGGCGTTCATGTTGGCGGAGGTGCCCGCGCCGCCCTGCACCGGATCGACGATGAACTGGTCGCGCAGTTTCCCGTTGAGGATCTCGTCGCAGGCCCGGATGATGGCCGAGGCGATGTCAGGCTTGAGAAGCCCCGCTCGCTGGTTCGCCATGGCGGCGGCCTTCTTGATGACGACCAGGCTTTCGATCATATACGGGTGCATCAGGCGGCCCGTCATGGGAAAGTTTTCTTTGGCGCGCATGGACTGCGCCCCGTAATACGCGCTGTCCGGCAGGTGGACGATGCCGATGGAATCATGCTCTGTTCTCATAATCTTTCTGCTCCCTGGAAGTTCTGCGGCGGTGAACCGTTTGTTTCTGATGGGATCGCGCCGAAAAGAAAAAAGAAGCGATGTGATCTGGAAGATATTATACCACATCTTCCTTCCGGATTCAATCACCGCGTTTCATTCCCGCTCATTCGGCTGAGGAATGTCGTCCGCTTCCCGGAGGGCGTTCTTGAGCGTGTCCCCGTCGTCGCCCCGGGCGTAGGAAACCGCCAGCACCTGGTCGTAGCGGAGGATGCCAGGCGTCCTTCGCCCGGCCTTTCGGTAGGCAAAACTATCTTCCATGAGGTCGATCACCGTCAGGTTCAGATACCGAAGGCTTTCCTCCTGAACCAGAACGCGCACGGTCCGGTTATGGCGAAGGGAGTAGCGCAGGAAACGTTCAAACTCCATCGTCCGCCTCCTGGCTCCAGCTGTCGATATAGGTCAGGCATTTCCGGGCCAGGTTGGCCAGGCCGTCGTTGGTTTTGCCGTTGTAGCCGTTGACGATCATCACGAAGGTCAAGCCGGTGTCCGGCTGGTAGAAGGCGTCGGACGTAAGGCCGTTGAACCGTCCCTGATGTCCGTACCAGGTGGCCCCGCCGAAGTTATAGTGGGTCAGGAAGAGGCCGTAGTCGCTTGTACCCGTCACGGAGCTACCGGGAACGGTGGACTGGTCCTGCTCCATCAGCCGGACGGTTTCTTCCTTCAGGAGGCGGACGCCGTTCCATTCGCCTCCGTTCACCATCATCACCATCAGCCGGTTTAGCCCCTCGGCGCTGATGTAGAGGGCCCCGGCGGTCCGGTCGGTGTGCAGGGCCGGGTCGCAGGTGTCGTCATAATCCGCGTCGGCCTTGATCTGGCGGGAGGCGTTGGAGGTCGTCACGCCGGCCTTCGTCATCAGCGCGCCGATGTTATTTTGATCGGCCAGCAGGGTCGGGCTGTAGGCAGCGTCGATCCCCAGCGGGGCAAAGACGTGCTCCTTCATATAGGTGTTCACGGACTGGCCGCTCAGCGCCTCGATCATTGCGCCGACCAGACCGCCGTTCAGGTTGGCGTAATGGTATTTTTCCCCGGGCAGGAGGTTTTTGTAGAACACGCTGTTGCTGACGGGCAGGTCCTCCCAGTCCGGCAGGTATTTGGAGGACTGCTTTAACGTAGAGGTATGGCTCAGCACCTGCCGCATGGTGATGTCGGCTTCCGGGCAGGCGGGATTGACGACCTTGAAGGGAAGATAGCTGTTGATCGGGTCGTCCAGGCCGATGACGCCCTGCTCGGCCAGCTGCATGAAGCCGATGGCCGTCACCATTTTCGTCACAGAGGCGATCTTAAAGGTGGTCGTGAGCTCGGTGGGGTTTTTGTGGGTATCCCGGTTGCCCCGCACGTAGATCAGCAGCGGTTCTCCCCGTCGGGTGACGATGAAGACCCCCGTTTTGGCGCTGGTTGCGTTATAGTAGTTGGCGAATTTTTTCTCCCATTCAGGGTTGGGAACGTAAGAAGAAAGCAGGTCCTCCGCGGCAGGCAGGGAAACCACCTCTGCCACCGCTTCCGCCGGTTCCTCAATCACTTCCAAAGAAGGCATGGGGGAGGGAGCGGGCGAAGCCGTTTCCTGCCCGCCAAATGTCAGGCCGACGCCCGGATAGGATAAGAACATCATCCACATCGCCAGCAGGCCCGCAGCCACCTTTTTGTACACAACATCACCGCCTTCCGTCCCGTGATTGTATCATGAAAGGCGGAGTAAACGCAATGCTTACTTCTCATTCTGAAATCAGCCTGAAGATCATCGTTTTCTTTCGGTTTATCCGTTGACATTCTCATTTTCTGGGAATACAATAAGAGGGTTCCAACCTATGTCAGAAAGGAAATGTCCTATGATTCGGATCCTTGAGTCTCCCGCGCTTCCACTTCGCGCGGCGGTGCACAGCGGCGTTTTCCATGCGGACGACGTCCTGTGCGCGGCCCTGCTGTATCTTTCCTACGGGCGGGAAAACGTTCAAATCGTCCGCACCAGGGACCCGGAAATCCTGGACAGCTGCACGGTGGTGCTGGACGTGGGCGGCAGGGACGAGATTACGGAGCAGCGGGTCTGCCTGGATCATCATCAGCCCGGCTCCCTGATCCGTGAAAACGGCGTCAAGGCCGCCGCCTGCGGCAAGCTGGCGGACCTCATGTTCGCGGACGAGCCGCGCCTCCTTTATATGATGCGGGATCTGTTTTTAAACGACGTGGAAGCTCAGGACAACGGCCAGCACGCGCCGGGCCGTCACCTTTTTTCCTTTGTCCACAGCATGAACCCCACCTGGCAGGAGCCGCCGGAAAAAGAGGACGAGTATTTCCTGGAAGCCGCAAAAATGGCGGAAACGATCCTCTCCCACCTGATTTTCCGGCTTCGCGCCCGTCTGGTGGCGGAAGAAAGGATCCGTCTTGCGATTGAAGCAACCTACGACCGCGGCGTGGTGACCCTGGACCGGTGCTACGACTGGGTCCGGCAGGTTATCGCCTATAACGCGGAGCATCCGGACCGGAAGGTGCTGTTCGTCATTTTCCCCGCGTCCGGGGAATACGACCTGCAGGCGGTGCCGGCCGGTCCGGATACCTTCGAGTCCGAGAAATCGCTTCCGGCCGCCTGGGCCGGGAAGCGGAACGGGGAGCTGGCCGCCGTCACGGGGATTACGGGGTCTGTTTTCTGCCACATCACCCGGTTCCTGGCGGTCTTCCACACGCTGGAGGAAGCCCGCGCCGCGTCGGAACTGGCGCTGGCCAGCAAGGACGAATAAACGATCTATGATGATATGAGGAAGGCGGACCGCTATGCGCACAGCACGGAAAAGGGACAACGAACAGGCCATCGCCTCTTTTGAGAAGACGAGAAAGTCCGGCAGCCTGCCGCTGAATGAAAAACGCACCACGCATTACGGAAACGTGATCCGCCGTTACCGCGAAAAGGCCGGGCTGGACCAGGGGTCCGTCGGCCGGGCCATCGGCTACAGCACCAACACCATCAGCAACTGGGAAAACGGCGTCTCCCGGCCGGATATCGATGCGATTCCGAAGCTGTGCGCCCTGCTGAAAATCCCGCTGACGGTGTTTTTCGGCATCGAGTGCGATCCGGCCGCCCCAGCGCAGGAGCAGCAGTTCCTGCAGGATTACCGCAGCCTGACCGCGCCGCGTAAAAAGCTGGCCGCCCAGCTCGTCCATCAGCTTTCGGAGGACGAAAAGACCCTGCAGGCGGCCATGCAGGACCTGAAAAGAAGGCGTCTTTTGCCGCATCAGGCCCTGAGCGCCGCCGCCGGGGTTGGCGTGCCGATGGAAGAGGACCAAACGGAAACGAAGATGACCATGGTCCGGGATACGCCTCTTTCCCGCCGGGCGGATGAGGTTTTCACCGTCAACGGCCGGAGCATGGAGCCTGATTATCCCGACGGCTCCCTGGTATACGTCCGCCACGCGGACCATGTTCAGCCGGGCGAGGTGGGCATCTTCCGGGTTTCCGGCGCGCTGATGATCAAGGAATACCAGCTCAAGGGCCTCAAATCGCGCAACCCCTCCTTCCGGATGATCCGCCCGACGGATGACGACAACGTACAGTGCATCGGCCTGGTGCTGGGCCCTGTCCCTGCGGAAGACATCTGCTGAAGGAAGCTGTGAAGGAAAAATGGAAACGGCATGACCACGCGGGTCATGCCGTTTTCAAATGGGAAAAACCATATTTTGTTTGGGACGAAGTCAGCGTTCCGCCTGAGCGGACAGGGCTGTGATCAGGGTATTCAGGTTTTTCCACATCGCCTGAACGTAAGCGTCCGGATCGTTCGCCCCATCCGTAATGGGGTCCAGCTCATAGACCGGGCAGCCGGTCTCCCGGGCGATGGTGTTCAGAGCGTCCAGCTGTACGCCCGGCTCGGAAAACAGGGGACAGCCGCCGCATTTCTGAATCAGGGAAACGGTTTCGGCGATCAGGCGGGGAGAGGGAGTCTCGTCCGGCTCGACGGTCACGGAGGCCAGGACATTCAGGCCCATGGCATCCGCGAAATAGGGAAAAGCCTCATGAAACGTGACGATGTTCTTTCCCTCAAAGGAGGAAAGGGCGGCGCGCATTTCTTCGCCCAGCGCTTCCAGGGAAGCGGCATAAGCTTCTGTGTTATTCAGAATGGTCTCCCGGTGTTCGGGAAGCAGTTTGGAGAGACCGTCCCCCAGGTTCCGGACCATGGCGGCGGCCAGGAAGGGGCTGAGCCAGATGTGCGGGTTATCCTCCCCGCCTTCCGTCATCAGGGGGATACCGGCGGAGCAGTCCACCAGAGGCAGGTTCGCCCTTTCCCTGGTCAGCAGGGGCAGAAAGCTCTGCTCCATGCCCGCTCCGTTGAGGATCAGGCACAGGGCGCCGTCCAGTTTTTTGAGGTCCCCCGTCATCAGCTGAAAATCATGCAGGCAGCCGGTTCCGGCCGGGGCCAGGGTCTCCAGCCGGACGCCCGGGACGTCTTTGAGCGCGTTCTGCGCAAAAATACGGACCGGATAAAAGGAACAGACGACCGTAACCTCCTGCGCTTCTCCGGCCAGGGAGGGCAGAGGCATGATCAGCAGCAGGCAGACGGTCAGCGCTGACAGGAATCTCAACAGGCTTTTTTTCATGCGGTCTCCTTGTGAAGATTGATAAACTGGCACACGGCGGGAAACAGGGTTTCCGTTTCCGAACCGATGGTGATCAGGTGCTGGGGCTGATGCAGCGTCAGCCTTTCCCGGACCGAAGAGGAAATCCCCTTCAAAATGATGTCCGCGCTGCCGGCGGTGATGGAGGGGTCGTGCGCGGACTGGGCGCACAGCAGGGGACAGCGGACGGAGGATAGGCCCTGCTTTGCCGTTCGGATCAGCAGGTTCAGGTCCGCGATGCGGGCGGTGGGGATTTCCCGGTAGCCGACCGCGTAGTCCATGTCCAGTCCAGAAACGGCTCGTTTTCTTTTTTTCAGCACCGGAACGATTTTTCCAAGGGCGGGAGCGGCGAAGCTCAGCGGGTTTTTGATGCCCATCGGGGCGGCCAGGGTCACACAGCAGGCGGGATTTTTTTCCTCCGCCAGGATCAGGGCCAGCACGCCGCCCATGGATAACCCGACGACGCTGACCGAGCGGAATGCGTTTTCCAGCGCGTCATAGGCTTCTTTCGCTTCCGAGAGCCAATCCTTCCAGGAAGCCGCCCGCATGTCGGCCAGGCTCGTGCCGTGGCCTTTGAGCCGGATGCCGCGGACGGTAAAGCCCGCTTCCTGCAGGGCCCTGCCCAGGGGCAGCATATGGGCCGGGCTGCCCGTGAAGCCGTGAATCAGCAAAACGGCGTCCGCCCCGTTAAACAGGGTAAAATCCGCCGCCAGCGGAGAGATGATTTCCTCCATCAGGGCTTTCTGCCTTCTTTTTTCACCAGAATGAAGCCGGTGGCGCCGCCCGTCCTGGGCATGACGACCTCCCGGGAAGAGGGGTTGATGTATTGGTTCGGCACAGCGCTCAGGCTGACCCGGTAGGTTTCCTCGGCGGATTCAAACACGGCCATGCCTTTTTCGTCCGTGATGACGCTGGCGGAGGCTTCCTTATTGCTGAACGTCACCTCGCAGCCGGGCACCGGGTTGCCGGCGGTATCCTGCACCTTCACCTGCCAGATGAACAGCTCCTCTTCCTCGTCGCCCCCGACATTCCACAGCAGCTTCGCCATGCGGACGTACTTCATATAGCTGAACCAGTTTTCCAGTGTGTCCATGTTCGGGAAGATGATGATGTTATAGAGAATCTGCTGTTCGTAGGGCTGGGCGGTAAAAGCCGTATACAGAGAGAACGTGTCTGGAGCGCAGTCGACGGTCAGCTCATAGCCGTTTTCGGTCTGATAGGGCAGGACCTCCTGAATTTCGATGGAGTTGCCCGCTTTCAGGTACACTGTCCAGGGGTTGTACTGAGAGGCAAGCGAAAGGTTGATGTGCGCCTGCGGTTGGTCAAGCAGATAAATCCGGACCGGTCCGCCGAAATCCCGTTCCAGCACGCCGGTTGGGTCTTCCACCCAGATTTCCTGGGCGTCCTGGTCATGAAGGGTCATTGCCGTCTGATCGCTGACCGGGTAGTCGGGCAGCTGTTCCAGCGTCTTTTCCGCCGCTTCGCCTTCCAGCAGGGCGAAATCAGACAGCATGGCGCAGTCCGATCCGTTTCCTGCTTCCTCGTCCTTTAAATAATGGAAAGTGATCTCATGCTCCCCGGCGCTCAGGGTCAGGGCGTCCTGCCGCCATCCGGTTTCACCGCTGTACACCCGGACTTCATTCCCGTCCAGCAGGATGATCAGGGCGTCGTACAGCCGTTCGCTGGAGACGTTGAACCGGTAGGAAAAGACACATTCGCACGGGGCCGAAATATGAGCGGAAAGGGTGGCGATGGAATCGTCCATGCCGGTGTTGGAGGAGCGGACGCCGCTTTCCTCGCCCTTCAGGAAGGGCCAGATGTAGGGGCTGGCCGGCCCTGTGACACGGATGCGGGTGTCCTTGGTCAAAAGCTCCGTCAGCGCATCCTCCGTGGGTCCTTTGGCGGAAGCCCGGGCGGGCGGCAGGGAGGTCAGCCAGACGCTCTGGGTATAATCGTCCGAGCAGAAATAATCAAAAATCCGGTCATAGGAAGCGGGATCGGTCTTCACGTCCACCATCAGCATGGCGACGGCCCCGAACCGGTCCACTACGACGGTCGTCGGTACGGCGGTCAGGCCGAACAGGTCCGGCAGGATCGTTTCGTTCCCGGCGACGAGGGGGAAGGTGAGCCCGTTGTCCTTGGCGAAGTCGTTCAGATACTCGCGGGTGTCCATGGCGTCGCAGGAAATGCCGATCACTTCCGCCTGGTCCTTCCAGCGCTCATAGGAAGCTTCCAGCGCCGGGAAGCTGGACCTGCTGGCCTTGCTGACCGTCTGGAAAAAATGGATCAGAACCATCTTCCGTTCCTCAAGCAGGTCGGATACGCGGATTTCTTCTCCGTTCGTAGACTGGAAAGACAGGTCGGAGCTGGAGAGTTCCGTCCCGTTTTCATATGTGAAGGCATATGCCGCCCCCTGCATCAGCATTGTGAGGCAGAGGATGAAAGTCAGGCATTTTTTTAACAGTCTCATTCCGTTCCTCCTAAAGGGGCCGCTTTCCCCTTATGACATATCTTACCATGAAATCGCTCCTGTTTCAATAGAAGCAAAGAGGGCGGTAGGCCGAAAATGTAAATGTTTGCTCCCAGGAGGTCTTTTCAGCAAAACCGGTTCATTCGGGCTTGCCAAGATCGGGCGGGATCGTTATAATCATAAAGAAAAGCAAATGAAAGGGCTGAAGGACGATGATGAAAAAAACATCGGCTGCGATCCTGCTGATCCTGCTGCTGTCGGCGGCGCTTTCCGCCGGCGGAGAAGAGTCTTTGTCCGGATACCGGGACGACCGGGGATGGACGTTCGTTTCCTTTGGCAGAACGGCGCAGGACCGCCCGGAGGATAAAAAGGCCATTTTGTGGCGGGTCCTTTCGGCGGATGGGGAAAAGGCCCTGCTGCTCAGCGAGAACATTCTGGCCAGCAAGCCTGTCCAGGGCGGCGAAGCGCCCTTCTCCGGCTGGGAAGGCTCCTCCCTGTATGCCTGGCTGAACGGAGCCTTCGCGGAAACAGCCTTTTCTTCGGACGAGCAGGCGGCCCTTTTGTATCAGGACGACCTGTCCCTGGTGTCCCTCCCGGAAAAGAAAATGCTTGAGGGGATGGAGGGCGGCTCTGCCGCGAAAGGCACCGCCCAGGCGGTGGAAGCGGGGCTTTATGTTTCTTCTGCCGGGAACACTTCTCCCTACTGGACGAGGAGCGCGGGCCCTTCCTTTGAGAACGCCATGTACCGGGTCCAGGATGACGGCACGTGGAGCGAGCTTTATCCCGACACTGAAAACATCGGTGTCCGGCCTGTCGTGGCCCTGAGCCTCCAGGATGCGTCCATTCTGTCCGGCACGGGCACGGAGGAAGCTCCTTATGTCCTGACCCTGCCGAAGGCAGAAGTGCGGGCCCCCAGGCTCTCCCCGACGCCGAGGCCCACCCCGACGCCCGCACCCGTCCTCACCCCCGTCCCGACGGAAGCACCCGCGCCTATAAAGACGGCGCCCGCGGAAACTGAAACGGGCGACCGGCTGTTCCCCACGGAATACGGGACGCTCTTCCCGGAACTGACCGAGGAAGGCTTCCTGCCGGAGGGCGAAGCGGAATTTGTCTGGCAGGATCCCGAGGGCGGGGTCTGGCTGTACGCCAGCCAGGACCTGCGGATCGAGATCCTTCGCCGGGAAGACACGTCCAAACGGAAGAAGCCCAAGCGCTGGCTGGAGGCGGAGATTTTTGTCCGCCGCGGCGCGGAACAGCAGTCGCTTCAGTATTATTTCAGCGGCCAGAAAGCAGATACGGAGGAGTTGGCGGACGAGCTGGACATTGCCAAAGAAAACTCCCTGGTCTTTGCCGTGAACGGGGACTGGTATTATTACCGCGCCCAGCAGAATGAGAAAAAACGAACGACCGTCGGCGTGATCTTAAGACAGGGACAGATTATGGCGGACGATCCGGGGAAGAAAGACGTCACCACCCTTCCGACCAGGGACATCCTGGCTCTGTATCAGGACGGACGGATGGAGGCTTATGCTTACAACGCCGCCAGCGCTGAGGAGCTTTTAAAACAAGGCGTCTATGAGACGCTCTGCTTCGGCCCCATCCTGGTGGAGGATGGCGAAATCACCGCCAAAGCCAAGAAGATTTCCGCCCGTCAGGCGGAGAACCCGCGCTGCGGCGTGGGACGGATCGGGCCCGGTCATTTCCTGGCGGTCGTCGCCGAGGGCGGCACCAAGCAGTCTGTCGGCTTGAAGCTGGAGGAGTTCGCCGCTCTGTTTGCGAATAAAAACTGCCAGACCGCCATCAACCTGAACGGCGGACCCGCCGCCCAGATGATGTTCATGGGCACCTACGTCAGCGAAAACAAGTCAGGCACCAAAAACCGTCAGCAGAACGAGGTGCTGGGCATCGGCCAGTCCGCTCAGGTAGTTGCGGAACCGGCAGCGGAGGAACCGTGACCGGCGGCACCGGCTGCCAAATGATACTTTTATACTTGTAAAAGAAGGAATCTTGTGTTTATGAAGAGACTGACCGGAGCCTTGCTGGCTCTTCTCCTGCTTGTGTCCATCCTGCCTGTCATGGCGGAGGGGGATTTTCCCATCCGCCAGGGGGACAGGGGCGAAATCGTGACGGCCCTCAAGGAACGGATGTATGTACTGGGCTATTTTAAGACAAAGAAATTCGCCCCGGAATATAACGAAACCACGGCCGAGCGCGTTGCCCAGCTGCAAAAGCATAACGGACTTCCCGAATCCGGCGAAGTAGACGAAGAACTGTGGAACCTGATTTTCTCGGACGAATGTGCGGCCGCCGACGAGCCTGAAAGGTCCCGCGCAACAGACGAAGCGCCCTCCGAAAAGGAGGCTGCGGCCCCGCAGGAAAGCCCCCGGAATACGCCTGCGCCCTCTGATTCCGCCGAGGAAGCGGACGGACAGAAAGACGCTTCCGCTGCTACCTCTGTGACGGAATTTGCCTCCCTGTTTCCAGCGCTGACGGAGGAAGGCTTCCTACCGGAGGGAGAGGAGGAGTTTTTCTCCTTCGACGAGGACAAGGGCCTCTGGCTCTACGTCAGCCCAGATCTCCGGGTGGAGATCGTGAGAAAGACGGACACCGCCAAAAAGACCGAGCCCCGGCGCTGGTACGAAGCGGAGATCTTTGTGCGGCCCGGCACGGAGGATTATTTCAGGACGTATTATCATGAACTGAACCCCAGGACGAAGAAGCTGGCGGAAACCCAGGCGATCGCCCGGGAAAACCATTTGGTGTTCGCCATTAACTCGGACTGGTATTATTACCGCGTCCTTCGGAACGCCAAAAAGCGCGTGATGTCCGTGGGCGTGGTGCTGCGTGGGGGAGAGGCTTTTTACAACGATCCGGCGACCAGGCCGGCAAACAACATCCCCAACCGTGATTATCTGGCCCTCTTCCCGGACGGTGGAATGGAAGCCTTCGATTACAACGGCCCGAGCGCTGAGGAGCTTCAGGCCATGGGCGCCAGCGACGTGCTGTGCTTTGGCCCCGTGCTGCTCAGGGACGGGGAGATGACCGAGCAGGCCAAGCGGATCGGCGAACGGGGGAACAACAACCCGCGCACCGGCATCGGCATGGTGGAAAAGGGCCACTATGTCGCCATCATGGTGGAAGGAAGGACGAAGCAGTCCGTCGGCTGTAAGCTGACGTATCTGGCGGACCTGTTTGCCCAGAAGGGCTGTCAGGTCGCCTTCAACCTGGACGGCGGCGGGACCTCTTCGATGATCTTTATGGGCGTTTACTTAAACGAAAATACTTATTCGGCACAGAACCGCTTGCAGAACGAAGTGATCGGCATCGGGTTTTCGGATCAGGTCAACTGATGCTTCTCCTGACAGGGAGTTTACGGAATGGATGGCTTCATGAAAAAGCTCTTTTGCCTGCTGCTTGTTTTCCTGCTCCTGCCCGTCCTTCCCTCCTTTTCGGAGGAAACGGTTCTTCGCCCCTACCAGCGAGACACGAAGAAATGGACCCACGTCCTCTTTGGGCGGACGCCCACCACGGCGGATGAAACTGTGGAGCCCATCAGCTGGCGGATTCTGTCTGTCAGCCGGGACAGCATGCTGCTCCTGAGCGACAAAATCCTTTTTACCGCCCGGGTGGACGAGCAGAAGAACGTGTACGACGGCTGGGAGCAGTCGGAGCTCTACGACTATCTGAATGATGATTTTTTGAAACGTACCTTCAGTTGGGCGGAGCGGTGCCTGCTGGTCCGGCAGATGGACCGTTCCCTGGTTTCCCTGCCGGAAGCGGAGGACCTGAAAAATCCACAGTACGGCTTTACGGACAACGAATCCCGCTGGGCGGCGGGGACGGAATACGCCGTCGATAACGGCCTGCAGGTCTATAACACCCGGCTCAAGGATTCTCCCTACTGGACAAGGACCATCAGCGACAACCGCGAAAAGACCCACCGCCGCGTCATCCGGGAAGGGAACTGGGGCTATCTCGGCGTCTGGCATACGGGACAGGGCGTAAGGCCCATGATCCAGGTGAGCCTGAAAGGCGTCAGCGTCCAGTCAGGCGATGGAACGATTCAGTCGCCTTTCGTCCTTTCCCTGCCGGAACCGACCGAGCCGGAACCGGTGGACCAGACGGCGGAGGAGCTCCAGGAGCAGAAGCAGAAAGCGGCCTTTCTTTCGCAAAAAACCAAATACGCTGATCTTTTTCCCGTGCTGACGGAGGAAGGCTTTCTCCCGGAGGGAAAGCCCGCCTTCTCCCTGAGCGACCCCGAAAAGGGCCTGTGGCTGTACGCCCATCAGGACCTGCGCATCGAAATCGTCCGTAAGGCAGACCTGAGTAAAAAATCCGAGCCAAAGCTCTGGTTTGAGGCGGATCTGTTCGTGCGTCCCGGTTCGGAGGAGTTTTTGCGCACGTTCTTCTTTGGTCAGGACCGGGACAGCCGCGAAAGGACGGAGCCGGATCTGATCGCCCGGGAAAACAAGCTGGCTTTCGCCATCAACACGGATTATTATCTGTACCGTGTCCTGCGAAACGCCCGGAAAAAGGTGATGACCGTCGGCGTCGTTCTGCGCGGGGGAGAGGTGCTGTACGACGACCCGGCCCGCAAGGACGTCCGGATCATTCCCAATCGGGATTTACTGGCCATCTACCCGGACGGGCGAATGGAGGCATACGCGTATAACGGCGCCACCGCAAAGGAGCTGAAACGCAAAGGCGCCTGGGACGTACTGTGCTTTGGCCCGGTGCTGCTCCTTGGCGGACAGCCCACAGAACAGATGGCCCGGATCGACAAACGCCTGGGCAATGAGCCGCGCTCCGGCATCGGCATGGTGGAGCCGGGCCATTATGTCGCCATCGTCATGCAGGGCCGCTCCGCCGAATCCAAGGGCTGCAAGCTGACCTATTTTACTGATCTGTTTCAAAAGAAGGGCTGTACCATCGCCTTCAACCTGGACGGCGGCGGCACCGCTTCCATGATTTTTATGGGCGAAACCCTCAACGTCAACGCCTATGAGGAACATAACCGCCTGCAGAACGAGCTCCTCGGCATCGGCGTGATGCCGTAAGCGCATTGCTTTCAGCGCCGTTTTCGGGCTTTAATGACGAACAGGGATCCCTTGTGCGCGGACCGATTTTTACCCAATTTTCCGCCTTCAAGTTTTTTGAAAAAAGTACTTGCTTTTTTTCTGTTTTTGTGCTAATATACTCCTGCTGCTTGAAGAGCAGCAAATGCGCCCTTAGCTCAGCTGGATAGAGTGTTTGACTACGAATCAAAAGGCCGAGGGTTCGAGTCCCCCAGGGCGCGCCAAACAAAAGCTCCTGAAACATCAGTTGTTTCAGGGCTTTTCATTTTGTTAGGTATAGAAACGTTTCTTCAAAAAGGATAGCAAAATACAGGTGAATCCATCTCTACTACCCGCGCTACTACCCACATTTTTTCGATGCACTTGCATTGCAAATATTGCAAAAGAAACGCCGCCCTATTCGGACGGCAATTTTTAAATCATAATCATCAATATAGTGAACTGTAAGCGTTCAGAAAAGCCGAGCTCTGAAAAAGAGTATAGAAAAGTGACAGCGTTATCAGCACTGAAACTCCGAGCCGTCAGGATCATTCAAAAGAGCCTGCGGCTTTTTTATTATTTCCCGGCCCTCGTCCTGATGCAGCGAACGGTACTCGCTCGGGGTACAGCCTTCGGTCTTGCGGAAGATGTGGGAGAAATGGGATGAGGATACGAAGCCGGCGGTTTCTCCGACGTCGGAAATGCTCATGTTGGTTTGAAGAAGCAGCTCTTTCGCCTTTTCACACCGAACCAGATGATGATAATTCAGCGGCGTCATGCCTGTGTGGCGCTTGAAGGTCCGCATCAGGTAACAGCCGTTTACAAACAGCGCTTGGGCCATCTTTTCCAGAGAGAATTTTTCCTTGCTGTGCGTTTCAATGTAATGCTGAGCGGCCTCGGCAAGCGCTGAACCGCTGTTTTGCTGTTTCGTCAAACAGGCCTCACGCCTTTCTTTTACGCCAGAAGATTAAAGGAAACTAATTACGAAAAATATATTAGCATAAACCAACAGATCTGTCACGCATTTTTTGATAAACACTGATACAGAATGAAATTTGTATTAAATATGTCAATATCAGGATAACAGATGATGATCCAAATGTGATATGATACCACACGTGTTAGATAAATCTAACATTCTTGCCTGCTCAATGACTTTGAACAGCGCGGAAAGGAAGACCCACGTGATGGAGAAGAGACGTTTCGCCGCGAGACTGATTTGCGGCTCAATGGTGATGATCCTGCTGCTGTCCCTGTGCGCGTTTGCTGAGGAGGCCCCGTCCACCCGCTGGGCGGACGCGTCGGACGCCATCGACAAATACCTGGACGCCGCTTTTGAAAGCTATCTGGACGGCGACGCCAAGACCGCTTATGACAACGTCAGCAACGCCTATTTCCGGGTATACGAAACCACCGGCTTTGAGCGCCAGACCATGAGCTTTGTTTCCGGCAACCGGAAAAACGCGGTGGAAATGCAGTTTTCCGCCTGCAAGGCGGCGGTCAAAAAGGAAAATAACGTTCAGGAGACCATCGTCTCCGTCAGAAGCGCTCTGCAGAAGCTAAAAACCATGATCCGGGAGGACGGCAACAAACTGGCGGCCATGCAGAGCGGCGTACAGAGCGAAACCAAGTATTACAAACGCGGCAAGCTGGTATCGACCGACCCTTACCCGGAATACTCCGCCGATCCCAACGCGGCCCAGAAATACGCCAGCTGGTATGAAGCGGCGACGCTGGTCAAGGAACTGCTGGATACCGCTTACATTGGCTACCTGGACAAGGATTTTGACGCGGCCCTGGACAACCTGAACACCGCCTTCTATTCGGTCTACGAGGAATCCGGCCTGAATCATAAGATCTATACGGACCTTTCCCTCAAGGACCGGCAGAAGATGGACGGATACTTTTCAGACCTTCGGGGCCTGATCGCTTCCGCCCAGACCAAGTACCAGAAGAACAAATACCGCACCACCACGGACGGGGCGAAAAACCTGGTCTTAAAGCAGGCAAAAGCCCTGGACACCAAGGCGGCGGAGGAAAAGGCCGCGGCAGCGCAGGCGGGCGAAGCGGCGGCTCAGGTTCAGGAGGAGACCAAGCAAACCGACCCGAAGCTGGCCACGTTCCTGGGAGCCTTCGGCATCATCGTCCGGGAAGGACTCGAGGCCATCCTGATCATCGCCGCGATCATCGCGTATCTGGTGAAGAGCGGCAACGCTAAGAGCCTGAAGAATGTGTACATCGGCGCGATTGCCGGCATCGCCGCCAGCTTCGCGGCCGCCGCGGTGCTGGCCTGGGCCAAGCAGGCCTTCGTCGGCGCGGGGATTGCGCAGGAGATCATCGAGGGCATCACAGCCCTGATCGCCGTCTGTGTCCTGTTCTACGTGAGCAACTGGATGATTTCCAAGGCCGAGGCGGCCTCCTGGAGCCGCTACATTGACGACAAGGTGCAGAGCTCCGTGGAGCAGGGCAGCTCGTTCGCCCTGGCGTTTACGGCCTTCCTCTCTGTGTTCCGGGAAGGCGCGGAAGTGGTGCTCTTCTATCAGCCCATGCTTTCCGAGGGCAACCCCGGCATGGTGTGGGCGGGCTTTGCTGCCGGCTGCGTGCTGCTGGTGTTCGTCTATCTGGCCATCACCAAGCTGTCCATCAAGCTGCCGATCAAGGTGTTCTTTACCGTCACCTCCATCCTGATGGCCGTCATGTGCGTTTCCTTCCTGGGCAGCGGCATCAAGGAGCTGGCAGAGGGTAACGTGTTCGACCTGACGCTCCGCGTGCCCGGCGTACCGGAAAACGACGCCATCCAGATCTTCGGCATCTATCCCTGGCTGGAGACCCTGCTGCCGCAGCTGATCCTGGCCATCATCCTGCTGGTCACCTTCATGATCGCCCATTACCGCGGAAAGATCGACGCCGTCAAAGCCGAATGCCAAAAGAAACCCCAGTCTCCCAAACCCCAAAAGCAAAAAGCCTGATCTACCATCTTTCCACTCCTAACCACTAACTCTATCTTCACTCTCCACTCTTCACTCTCATCCAGGGCCTGCCGGCCCGTTCTTCGGTGAAAACTGTCCACTGGACAGTTTTCCGGGCCCTCAGAACCCTCCTACCTTCTACCTTCTACCTTCCGTCCGATGCCCCCGCGGCACCGCCCCGCGCAGTCCGCGAAGGATATACAACCAAATCAACATTTGAGGAGGATGAACCCATGAAAAAGTTTTTTGCTCTGCTGCTGGCCGCTATGATGCTGATGAGCATGTCCGCCCTCGGTCTCGCCGAAGAAGAAGCGGGCTTCGATGAATATGAACTCGGTGTGGAAGGCGAACAGGAAGTCGGCTTCATGACCATGGCGATGGTGTATTTCCAGCCCGTGGACATGGCGCCCGCTGAGAACGCCACCCCCAAGGAAGGCTCCGACCTGCACATCGAAGTGGACCTCACCGCCAACGAGAACCCCTACGGCTTCCCCGTGGACGGCTGGGTGCCCTATCTGAGCATCGACTTCGTCATCAAGGATCTCTCCGGCAAGGAAGTCTACTCCGGCTCCATGATGCCCATGGCTGCCTCCGACGGCCCCCACTACGGCAACAACATCCCGCTGGCCGAAGGCGAGTACACCGTGACCCTGTACATCAAGAGCCCCGCTGAAAACGGCTATCTGCTCCACGTGGACGCCGAAACCGGCGTGGAAGCCAAGGAATTCTGGACCGAGCCTCTGACCGTCACCTGGACCGGCTGGAAGTTCGTCAAGGAATGGTAATCTGACCTTTCCCTTCTATTCATAAGATAGATGCTGGCGCGTTCTCCGCGGGGGAGGATGCGCCAGCATTGCGCGCGTTCATGAATATTCTTTTTTCGGGGGTTTTGCAGTGTTCAAATATCTCTGGATGGTGACGCAGGATCTGTTCCTGACCGTCACTCTGACCACCCTCATGCACGTATTTGTTTCCCGGCTCTGCGGCCAGAAAGGAAAGATGATTCACGGCTGGGCTGTGGGCGCGGGCGTTCTCGCCTCCGCCGCGCTGGCCGCGGTCAAGTTCAACACCAGGCTGATTATCTCCAGCCACTGGAATCATTATATTTACGCGGTGGTGCTGTCGCTGACGGCGCTTACACTGGTTTTCTCTGTCCTCTTTGGCAGGAAGGAAAACCGGGGGGCGGATGCAGGCGGCGTTCTTTTGTCTGTCACCGGGTCCCTTTTGTCGTCGACGCTGATCTTTTATTCTCTGCCCGGGGTGCTGCTCTATCCCTTCAGTTTTAATACCATGGGGCAGGGATATTTGTCTTCGTATTACGCGGTGCGCATGGCCGGGTGGCTGGGTGCGCTGGTCCTTCTGTTCGTCTATTCGCGCCTGCTTTCCCGCTGTGCGCTGTATATAAAGCCCTATGCGCTGGCGCCCGCCGCGCTGAACGCAGGCCTTTTGTCCTTTGCGGTCTATTGCTTTGGCCGTTTCTTCGTGCCCTGGGTCAACCGGGCCAAGTGGCTGAAATGGCCGGTCAAGTACACGGATACGTCTTACGGCTGGATCGGCCAGTGGATGATGTTCACGGCCAATCATTCCATGCTGTTCATCTGGATCGTTGCGGCGATCGCCGTGATCCTGGCGGTCCTTTTGTTCCGCCAGGGAACGGTCATCCGGGAGCCTTATGATAACCCCGCCCAGCTGCGCAAGCTGAAGGCCCGGAACCGCCACTGGCGGCGTGTGGCAGTGGGCGTGCTGGTGTGCGTCGCGCTCTGCGCGGTCATCATGACGGTGGTCAAAACCAACGACACAAAGCAGGTGGAGCTCTCCGCCCCGGAAGCCTTTACAGTGGACGCGGAGGCGGGCGTTATCCTGGTGCCCATGGAAAACGTCAGCGACGGACACCTGCACCGCTTTGAGTACAAGACAGACAAGAACATCAACGTCCGCTGGATCGTGGTCAAGAAGCCCAATTCCGCCGCCTTTGGGGTGGGCCTGGACGCCTGCGAGGTCTGCGGCAACGCCGGATACTTTGAGCGCAGCGGCCAGATCATCTGCAAGCGCTGCGACGTGGTGATGAACATCAACACCATCGGCTTTAAGGGCGGCTGCAACCCGATTCCTCTGTCCTATGAGGTCAGGGACGGGAACCTCGTTTTCAGCCTGAGCGACATCATCGCGGGCGAAAAAGAATTCAGATAAGGAGGACGCTTGACAAATGCTGTTCAGAATGATTCGCGGCGTGCTCTTTCATCAGAAGGGCAAAATGCTTTTGATCGCGCTGACCATCGCCCTGGGCGCGTCCCTGGCAACGGGGATGCTCAACGTGGTGCTGGGCGTGGAAGAAAAGGTCAACAAGGAACTGAAAAACTACGGCGCCAACATCACCGTGAAGCCCAAGGATTCCTCCCTTCTTTCCGATATTTACGACGTGGGCGGAGGGTCGGAGCTGAATACGGCTTATCTGCGCGAGGACGAGCTGGGAAAGCTGAAAACCATCTTCTGGGCCTTCAACATCGTGGACTTTACGCCCTTCCTGGATACCCAGGCCGTCCTGCCGGATGGAAGCACGGCCAAAATGACCGGCACGTGGTTTAACCATCATCTGGACCTGCCCACCGGTGAAAGCCTGGACGCGGGCGTGGTGGGCATGCGCTCCTGGTGGGACGTGACGGAAGGCCGCTGGCTGGATGAAAAGGATGAAAACGCCTCCTCCGAAATCATGGCCGGCACGTTGCTTGCAAACAAGCTGGGCTGGCACGCGGGCGATACCGTGCGCATCACTGCCTCCCAGGGCGAAAAGGACGTGACCATCGCGGGCATCTATGACGCGGGCGGGGACGAGGACGAGCAGATCTACGCCACGCTGGACCTGGTGCAGGAATTGACCGGCCGGGAAAACAAGGTGGCCTCCATCGAGGTTTCCGCCCTGACCACGCCGGACAACGAGCTGGCCCGCCGGGCCGCCCGAAATCCCGCCGCCCTCTCCTCCCGAGACTATGAGACCTGGTACTGCACGGCCTACGTCAGCGCCATCTGCTATCAGATTCAGGAGGTCATCACCGGCTCCGTGGCCAGCGCTGTGCGGAAAGTCGCCGAGAGCGAAGGCACGATCCTGGACAAAACGAAGCTGCTCATGATCCTGATCACCGCGCTGAGCCTGATCGGCTCGGCCCTGGGCATCTCCAACCTGGTCACCGCCTCCGTCATGGAGCGCAGCCAGGAGATCGGCCTGCTCAAGGCCATCGGGGCCCGGGACCATTCCATCACCGGCGTGGTGATGACGGAAATCCTGATCACCGCCCTGGTGGGCTTTGGTGTGGGCTGCCTGATGGGCTTTGGCTTCGCCCAGCTGATCGGGCACAGCGTGTTCGGATCCGCCATCGACATGGATCCCCGGGTGGCGCCCATCGTGGCCGGGCTGATCGCGCTGGTGACCATTGCCGGCAGCCTGCCCGCCATCCGGCAGATCCTTCGCCTGCGGCCCGCGGAAGTGCTGCACGGCGGGCATTGAGGGGTGAGATAAACGATGACAAAGAGAAGAATGTTTCTGCGGATGATTACCGCGTCCCTACTCCGCCGCCGCTCCCGGATGCTAATCGCGCTGTTGTCCATCGGCATCGGCGCGACCATCCTGGCGGGCCTGGTGACCATCTATGTGGACGTGCCCCGGCAGATGGGGGCGCAGTTCCGCTCTTACGGGGCGAATATGCTGCTGCTGCCCAAGGAGGGGGAGACCCTGAACAGTAAAAGCCTTTCGGAGGCCTTGGAGGCCGTGCCCAAGGACGCGCTGGTGGGGGCCGCGCCGTACCGCTATGTCCGGCTGGACATGACCACCAGGCAGCAGTCATTTACGGCGGCCGGGACGGATTTTTCACAGATCGTTAAAACCAGCCCGTATTTCAGCGTGGACGGCGCTTATCCCAGCGAGACCCGCCAGGTCCTGGTGGGCAAGGAGATCGCCGATACCATTGATGTCAAGGTCGGCTCCACGATGGAGCTGACCTATCAGCCGGTCCAGCACGTCTCGGACAAAACGCCGGAAGAAAGCCGGGTGCCCGGGGCCTCGCTCTCCGGCAAAGCCGAGGGCTTCGGCGGCGGCATCGTCTATGTGACGGCTGTGCTGGATGAGGAAGCTAAAATCGCCTCCGTCTCCATTGACGCCTCCACCCAGACCCCGGAATACGGCGGCCGCGTTGCGGAGGACGAAGGGTTCTTAAACCAGCTGGTCGGACGTTCCCTGCCGCTGACCCTGGGCGACGGCGTTGACGCGCTGACCGGGGCGACGGTGACCTCTTCCGCCGTGGTGGACGCTCTCAACAGCGCCGCGGAAACCTCCGCTGCCACTCGGCCCAGGACGCAGAATTTCACCGTGACCGGCATCCTGACCACCGGCGGCGAGGAGGAAGGGTACATCTTCATGTCCCTCCGGGATATGGAAACCATGACCGACAGCGACCAATTGGACGTGGCGGAACTGTCCGTTTCCGCCAACGTGGAGCAGCTGGAGTCTTACGCCGCCGCCATGACAGAAAACAGCAGGAGCGTTCAGGCACGGCTGGTCAAGCGCGTGGCCCGGTCCGAAGCCTCAGTGCTGGAAAAGCTCACGGCCCTGGTATTTCTGGTGACACTGGTGGTTCTTCTCCTGACGATGATCTGCGTCAGCACCACCATGATGGCAGTCGTATCGGAGCGCCGGCGGGAGATCGGCCTGCGCAAGGCCCTGGGCGCCTCGGACAGCTCCATCCGGGCGGAGTTCCTGGGGGAAGGCCTGTTCCTGGGCCTGCTGGGCGGCGTGATGGGCGCGATCCTGGGCTTTGTGTTCGCTCAGGTGGTCAGCGTCAACGTGTTCGGCTCCTCCATCACCTTCCAGCCCCTGCTGCTGCCCGCCGCCATCATCGTTTCCATGGCGATCGCCGCGGCGTCCTGCCTGCTGCCCATCAAACGCGCGGTGGCCATTGATCCCGCCATCGTCCTGAAAGGAGAATAACACCATGAGCTTGCTGGAACTGAAAAACGTTTCAAAGATTTACGGCGATTTAAAGGCCCTGGACAACGTGAGCCTTCATGTGGATCAGGGGGAATGGGTCGCCATCATGGGGCCTTCCGGCAGCGGAAAGAGCACCATGATGAACATCATCGGCTGTATGGACAAGCCCACCAGCGGGGAAGTGCTGCTGGACGGGGTGGATATTTCCAAGGAAAGCAGCAAGAAGCTGACGGACATCCGCCGGGACAAGATCGGGCTGATCTTCCAGCAGTTCCACATGGTCAACTATCTGACCGCGGTGGAAAACGTGATGGTGTCCCAATACTACCATTCCATGCCTGACGAGGAAGAAGCCCTGGAGGCCCTGGGCCGCGTCGGCCTCCGGGAGCGCGCCCGCCATTTGCCCAGCCAGCTTTCGGGCGGCGAGCAGCAGCGCGTATGCGTGGCCCGGGCCCTGATCAACCATCCGGAGCTGATTCTGGCGGACGAGCCCACCGGCAACCTGGACGAAGCCAATGAAAACATCGTGCTGGACCTGTTCGCCCAGCTCCACAAAGAGGGTACCACCCTGATCGTCGTAACCCACGACCCGGAGGTGGCCGACGCCGCCCAGCGCACCATTGTGCTGGAGCACGGCAAGGTGGCCCGGGAAGTGATCAACGAAAACTTCGGGAAGTGACAACATGACGAAAAAACAGTTGATTCCGGCGGCCGTTCTGCTGATCCTTTCGGTGCTGATTGTCATCGGCAGCCAGAGCTTTCTTAGGCCCTGTGTCCATGAGGATGGCAGCTTCGGCTCCTGCCACTGGGCGGGGCAGGCGCTGCTGGGGCTGGGCTGCGCCCTGGGCGTTATGGCAGCGCTGGCCCTGGCTGTCCGGCGCGCGGGCTTTGGGATATTCCTGAGTGCTCTGCCCGTCTGCGTCCTGGGCATCCTGACGCCGGGCACGCTCATTGACCTGTGCCACATGAGCACCATGCGCTGCCGGATGGTCATGCAGCCTGCGATGATCATCCTGTTTGCCGCGGCGCTTTTATGCGCGCTGACAGGCGCTGTCCTGAGCGCCAGAAAGTCCTGAGACGATGAACCTGTCTTTATCTTTTAAAAACCTGACTCGGAAGCCCGGAAGGACCATGGTGCTTGCCATGCTGACCGCCTTCCTTGCCCTGGCCGTATTCGGAGGCTCGGTCGTGGTGCTGTCCCTCCGGAGCGGCCTCAACAGCCTGGAGGCCCGTCTTGGGGCGGACATCATCCTGGTGCCCTCCCAGGCGCAGAGCAAGGTGAGCTTCCAGAACATGTTCCTGCAGGGCACCACCGGGGCCTTTTATATGGATTCCTCCGCCCTGGACAAGGCCCTGGAGGTGAGCGGCGTGGAAAAGGCCGCCCCGCAGACCTTCCTGGCCTCCCTGAAAGCGGACTGCTGCTCCATCAAAATCCAGGTCATCGGCATCGACCCGGAGCGGGATTTTACCGTCCAGCCCTGGATTGCAAGGAGCCTGAGTCGGGGCCTCAACGACATGGAGGTGGCGGTCGGCTGCAAGGTGGAGGCGGACGTGGGGGAGATCATCCGCATCTACGATCAGCGGTGCAAGGTGGTCGCCCGGCTGGAAAGCACCGGCACGGGGCTGGATACGGCGGTGTACTGCGATATGGACACCATGAACAAGCTCCTGGCGGCCGCCGAGGAAAAGGGTGTCAGCCATAAGATCGAAAGCGGGGACCAGGTGATTTCCGCCGTATATATCAAGGTGAAGGACGGCTGCAGCATCGACGAAGTGAACAGCCGGTTAAACGGACACATTCGCAAGGTCACCGCTGTGCGTACCCGCAGCATGATCACCGGTGTTTCCGACAGCCTGGCGGGTGTCAGCCGCACGGTGACGGCGCTGATCGCGGCAGTATGGGTGCTGGCGTTTTTGGTCCTGCTGCTGGCCTTTATGCTGATCATCCGGGAGCGGGCGCGGGAATTTGCCGTGCTGCGGCTGGCCGGCGCCTCCCGCGGGATGCTTTCGCGGCTGGTGCTGACGGAATCTTCTCTGTGCGGACTGCTGGGCGGCCTCATCGGGGTAGAACTGGCTGCCCTTGCGCTGTTTCCCTTTGCGCAGCTCATCGAAAGCGCCCTGAACCTGCCCTATCTGATGCCGGACCCGGGGAAGATCCTGCTGCTGGCCGGCGGCACGGTCCTTTTGTCCGTGCTAGTAGCCGCCCTGTCCAGCGTGATCGCGGCGTACCGCCTGAGCCGGATTGATCCAGGAACGGCTTTGCGGGAGGGAAACTGAGATGATCCTGAAAGCTGAAAACAGCTCCAAACGGTATTTTCGGAAAACCGGAGGCGCTAACTATTTCCTGGCTGTCAAGCCCCTGAACCTGGCGCTGAGCGGCGGAGAGATTGCCGTGCTGATGGGCCGAAGCGGGAGCGGCAAGACCACGCTGCTGAATATGCTTTCCGGCCTGCTGCTCCCCACCGAAGGAAAAGTTCGGCTGGGGGAGACGGATCTGTACAGTTTGAACGACAAGGATCTTTCCCGCCTGCGCAGCGAGCGGATCGGCGTCGTTCCCCAGGGCCGTAGCGCCATCGACACCCTGACGGTGCTGGAAAACATCATCCTCCCCGCAAAGCTGTACGGCAGAACGCTGCCGGTCGAAAACGTGCGGCAGTGGATGGAGCAGCTGGGTATTGCCCATCTCCGGGACGCGCGGCCCGCAGAGCTTTCCGGCGGCGAGCTCCGGCGCATGGCCATCGTCCGCGCCCTGGCGCAAAGCCCGGATTTTCTCTTTGCCGACGAGCCCACCGGTGACCTGGACGATGAAAACACGCACCTGGTGTTATCCGCCTTCCGGGAATACGCCCACGCACAAAAAAAGGCCGTTTTCATCGTGACCCATGAAAACGACGCTTTTGATTATGCGGATGTGATCTATCAGATGGACGCCGGGAAAATCGTTTCGACCACCAGTCAGGCAAAATAAGCTGTTTCAGAACGTTTCTGTCCGCCCGGACCAGCATGTCTTTACGCGCTTTATTTCCCGTTTTTCAGCATTTCCATCAGCGGAGTCAGGGCGAGGCGGTCGTACTGCCAGGCTTCGATCTGCCAGATCGTTGGGTCCAGGCCCTGCAGGCACATGGGCACGTTCATGCTGACGGCGATGACGTCCGCGCCGGTAGAGGCCAGGCGGTTGGCGGTGGAGACGGCCTTTTCAAGCTCCGGATTGCGGTCGAGAAACACCACGGTGGTCCGGACGTTTTCGGGGAGCGGATCGTCCAGATGAATCCTTCTTGCGTGGAAGACTTGAGCACATTCTTTGGCGGCGTCCAGGGCGATATTGTCGCTGGCCCTGGTGACGGCGGCGGCATTCAGCCCCAGGAAGAGGGTCTGACCATCGACGGCCGGCAGCGGACGGCCCTGGGGAGCATACGCGACACACAGTGATTTTTTCATGATCTCAGCTGCTAACGCTTTCTGAGCGGGACTGCCGAACATAGCTTCGTCTCCCGCCGGAGGCAGAAGCAGCTTTTTCATATCCAGAATGTGGCGGTAATGCCATTCGGTCTCTTCTAAGTCCAGGCCGCCGGTTTGAAGGGCCTCATACAGATGCTCGCACGCCAGGGAAGCGTCCACGGCGGAATGGCAGATCAGCGCCACGTCCGACCCGGCGGCAAGGGCACGGCGGGTTCCCTCCGGGATGCCGAACATATCCTTGACGGCGTTCATCTCGATGGCGTCGCTGAGGATCAGGCCGCGAAAGCCCATCTTTTCCCGGAGCCATCCGGTCATGATGGGACGGGACAGCGTGGCGGGCACGTGCTCCGGATCCAGGGACGGATAGACCACGTGGGAGGACATGACGCCAAGGATACCAGCGTCAATCGCCGCCTGGAAGCTGACCAGCTCCGTGTTCTGAATGGCCTCCACGGGTTTATCAGCTATCGGGAGGGCCAGGTGGCTGTCGACCGCGGTGTCTCCATGGCCGGGAAAGTGCTTCGCGCAGGCGAAGACGCCGGTTTCCTGCAATCCGCGCAGATAGGCCGCGCCGAACCGCGCCACCTTTTCGGGCTCCGAGGCAAAGCAGCGGTTCCCGATGGCGGTGGCGGGGTGGGTCAGGCAGTCCAGCACGGGGGCAAGGTTCAGGTTAAGGCCCACCGCGCGAAGCTCCTGGCCGATCAAACGGCCAATCTGATACGCGTTTTCGGGATCTTCGGTCGCGCCGATGGCCAGGGCGCAGGGCGTCGGGGCCGCGACGTGGGCCAGGCGGGATACGGTGCCGCATTCTTCGTCGATCATGATGAAGGGCTCGTGCCCCGTTTCACTCAGGATCAGTTCCCTGATGTTGGCGCAAAGCGCTTTCAGCTGGGAAAAGCTCTGCACGTTCCGCCGGAAGAGGATGGCGTTCCCGACTTTATATCTGCGGATCAGCTCCCTGTATTCCTCCGGAATGGTAAATCCGTCAAAGCCGACGGCCAGGCGCTGGCCGATCGAGATTTTTTGCGCTTCCGTAATCATGCTGCTTCCTCCTTACAAAAGGTCGAGACATTGGCGCTTGGCGTTGGGGGAGATCCCGAAGCAGGTGGCGTGCTCTGCGCGGATTCGGGCCCCGCGCACGACGCTCAGCGCTTCATAGTAGCGCAGGTATGGGAAGCTGGGGGAATGTTCAGACAGCCAGAGCTCTTTGACGGCATCCTTCCACAGGCCGAAGGCCTGGGAAACGTCGAACCAGTAATAGGGCATGAATTCGGGCTCATCTTCCCAGTTTTCCGCGCACATGAAGCGGCGGATCGGCGCTGGAGGCAGGGAATGCTCAAAGGTGGGCAAAGAGGCGAAAAAGATCGCGTTGTCCGTGATCCGGTGGGCCGCCTCATGATCCTTGTGCAGGCTGTTTTTCCAGTGGTACAGCACGGCGTCCGCCTGATACTTGCGCATGAGGTCGGCCAACTGCAGCTCTGCCTCTTTGGTGTCGTACAATTCCCCGTCCGGGGTATCAAGGACGACGGATTCCCCGCCGAGCTTCCTGGCGAATTTTCCCGCACATTCGATGTTATACTGGCGGAAATCCTCGGTCGTCCAGCCCTTCGGCGTGCCGCGTTCCCCGGCGGTCAGATCCACGATGACCACGCGGTCTCCGTTCATGGCGTGTTTTGCCAGGAGCATGCCGCAGGTCAGCTGGGCGTCGCCCGTGTGCGCGCCCACGGACATAATCGTTTTACTCATGAGAACCTCCCAATGGCAGGGCCATCAGCGCAAAGCGGCGGGCTTCCCGCATGCCTGCGCCTAAGTAGATTTTTTTCGCCGGGTTGTCTTCCCCGGTAAAGAGGCTGGTAAAGGCTGCTCCCTCCTGCACGAAGGCGTCCAACAGCCCGTTAAACAGGACGGTGGCGATGCCCCGGCGGCCAAATTCCGGGTCGGTGCAGATGCCGGTAAACCAGCCGCGTCCGCTTTTCTGCAGATCCACCGGGCCGGTAAAGCCCACGATCTGCCCGCCGTGTACGGCGGTGAGGAGGAGGCGCGGGGAAGCAGGCTTCCTTCCGTCCGGCCAGAACCGTTCATCTTCATTGGGCCGCCCTTTTTCCCAGGCGTCGATTTCGGTGCGCAGGACGTCCCGCCAGTATTCGCTGCCCACCCGGTCGCACATCCGGTCATAGCCGCAGTGGAGGGTTGCGTCATAGGGGCCTGTTTCGATGCCATGACGGCGGAGCGAATCGCGGAGCTCATCCAGCCCCTCCGGCGGACGGTATCCGCTTAGGTCGATATACATCGCCATTTCCCGGTAGAGGACGGAAAACCCGCTTTCTGTCACGAATCCAAAGCCGGGACATTCCATGTCCGCCCCGGGCATATTGTTGTGGTCATGGCCGGGAGAACCGGGAATTTTCCAGGAAAGGTTGACCGGGTTCAGGCTGGAAATCAGCAGACGCCCGGCGCCGAGGGCTTTCATCCGGGCCGCCAGGGCGTTCAGCAGCGCCCGCCCGATGCCCTGACGGCGGAAGGCGCGGTCCACCATGATCTGGGAAAGATAGGCGTCCCCCGGCCTGGCTCCGGGAAACGTCATCGGGGCGACGCCATGGATAAAGCCCAAAGGCCTTCCGTCCCTTTCAGCGATCAGAAGGTTTTCCGGGGCGCACCAGGGATTTTCGCAAAACAGGCGGAGGAAAGAATCATCCGACACAGGGTAGAGCAGGGTCTCCCCGGCCTCCACACATTCGTTCCAGATCCGCACGATGCCCTGCAGATCTTCCGGCCGGAAGAGCCGGATCATGATGTCACTCATACAATAAAAACGCTTTGCGTTCCTCCATAAAGTCCGCCCGCGCCTGGGCGTGGGCCGCCAGCAGGGAGCGGGCGTCGTGCTTCCCCAGCCGGTATTCGTCCGTGCCTAAAAGCTTATCGGCAAAGTAACTGCCGGGCGTATGGGAAATCCATTCCAGCTGATCGGGATATAAATGACGTATCTCGTCCAGCAGCGTCAGCGCCCCTTCCACGACCCGCGCTTTCCGCGGGTCCGTGATATGGACCTGCACCCCCTGACAGGGCTGGCCGGCGTATTTGGAAAAGGTCGGTGTAAAATATGCGGCCCGGAAGTAGAGACCGGGCAGGTCATGGGCGGCCATGCGCTTTTCCAGGGCCGGGGCGCTGATCCACGGCGCTCCGATATACTCAAAGGGCAGCGTGGTGCCCCGGCCCTCCGACACGTTGGTCCCTTCAAACACGCAGGTCCCGGGGTAGACGGACGCCGCGTGAAAGGTGGGGCAGTTGGGGGAGGGGGCCACCCAGGGGATCGAAAGGTCTTCCCCAAGGTCCGAGCGCCGCCAGCCCCGAAGGGGAATGACGGTCAGGTCCAGGTCGAGCTTCAGGTGATGGCGGACCCAGCGGGCATATTCGCCGATGGTCAGTCCGTAGCGCGTGGGCAGGGGATAGAGACCGACATAGCTGGAAAAGCGCGCCGACAGCACCGTGCCCTCTGCCTCGAGACCGCCCAGCGGATTGATCCGGTCGAAGACGATGACCGGTTTTCCGGCCTTGGCGCATTCCTCCATGGCCAGGGACAGGGCGTAGAGATAGGTGTAAAACCGCGCGCCCACGTCCTGCATGTCAAAGCAGAACACATCGAAGGTATCCAGCATTTCCGGGGTCAGGCGGCGGGTATCGCCGTACACCGCGTACACGGGGACGCCGGTGGACGGATCCGGCTGGGTTTCAAAGTGCTTGCCTGCCTGGACGTCTCCCCGGATGCCGTGCTCCACGGCGAACAGGACTGTCAGGTGATAGGAATGGTGGATCAGATCAATCCCGCTGCGGAACCGACTGTCGATCCCGGTCTGGTTGGTCATCAGCCCCACGCGGCGGCCGCGAAGCAGGGGAGCGGCCAGATCCAGACTGTCCAGCCCGCAATAAACCTTCTTTTTCATTTTTCTCTCAACCTTGTAAAAGGGGCCGTTTCCTGTGGGAAACGGCCCCGGAACGGGTAAATGAAGGATTATTTTCCAAGGAATGTATTCAGCTGGTTCTGCAGTTCAGCGATCACGGTCTGCAGGCCAACTTCGTTCATGCGTTCGAGCATTTCGGGGATGACCACGTCCGGGTCGGAAGTGCCGGTCCACAGCTCTTTGCGGTATTCCTCGATGACCTGCTTGACAGCCAGGCATTCGGTCTCCACCGGCGCCAGGTCAGGCGTGAAGCCCATGGCGGCGGAGAGCTTGGCGTTGGAATAGTTGGCCATGGTGGTTTCCCACTGATGAATATCGGTGGGGACTTCCGGGAAGGGAGAGGCTTCCAGCGCGCCCAGGGTATAGTGGCCCTGACCGTAGGCCTGAACCTTCATGTTGGTCTGGCCCAGGTCCGTCTTGGTGACGGTGCCGTCGTCGTTGCGGACATAGTGCTTGCCTTCGATGCCGTAGCGGGCGGTCTCGCGGTACCAGGGATCGGTGTTCATCAGCTCGATCAGCTTGAGGGCTTCCTGCGGATGCTCAGAGAAGCTGGAAACGGCGGTCATGGAGCCGCGGATGGAAGAGGTGCTCAGCATGGGGCCGTCATAGCGGGAGATGTAGACGGGCTTGCGGATGGCGTTGGCCCAGACGGTCTCAGCGCCGAACCAGCCCTGGCCGGACTGTACGACACCGGCCTGCGCGCGCGGCATGGACTCGGTGACAGCGGCGTCGGGGTTGATGTAGCCCTTCTGATACCACTCGTGAATCTTCTTGACGCGCTCGACCCAGGCAGGGATTTCCAGCGCGGACTTGATGGTGTACTCGTCCTCGGTGCCCTGGGCGTTCCAGTCCAGACCGATTTCATAGTCCATGTTGATCCAGTCGCACAGGGCGTTCTGCCAGGAGGTGATGCCGCCGTAGCTCATCTTGAAGGGATAGTCGTCGGGATGGTCGGCCTTGTAGGCTTCAAAATACTTTTCGATGCCGTCGAAGGTGATGAACTGGTCCTTTTCAAAGCCCTTCTCGTTGAGGAAGTAATTGGAATCGAGGATCCAGAACACTTCGTAACCGATGTCCTTCATGTGGGGGATGGCGTAGATGCCGCCGTTGACCTTGACGCCTTCCCAGGCCAGGTCCACGATGGAATCCTTCAGGGCGGGATAGTTGTCCAGGTCGGCAGAGATCTCACGGAACATGCCGGCGGCCACGTTGGTCGCGTAGTCGTTGTACCAGTCGCAGGTGAAGGCGATGTCGAAATATTCGCCGGTCTGCGTGGCCAGGGCGATCTGCTCGCTGTTCATGTACTTGAATTCGCAGGTGACGCCGATCTTTTCGGCGGAATAGGCGTTCAGCACCTCTTCCACCTCAGGCCAGTCCAGGGGAGCGACACTGTCGCAGTAGATGAACCACACCAGTTTCACGGGTTCATCCGCCGCCGCGAAGGAGCACATGGAGAGCGCCATCGCCAGCGTCAGCATCAGAGCAAGGATCTTTTTCATACGGGTTCCTCCTTTTTTATTTATTCAAACGGACGTATCCGTTTAAATTCCGAAAATCAGCCCTTCACCGCGCCGATGGTCAGGCCGGTGATGAAGTACTTCTGGAAGAAGGGATAGGAGAACATGATGGGCACCACGGCGATGACCACGATGGCCATACGCATGGTTTCCGTTGGCAGAGCGTCGGAGCTGGCGGACATGGCCATATCGTTGTTGGCCAGGTACTGGATGTTCTTTTCGATGTTCACCAGAAGATACTGAAGCGGGAACATGTTCTGCATTTTGCTCTCAATGTAGAGGCTCGCCTGATACCAGTCGTTCCAGTAGGCGAAGGTCAGGAACAGGGCGATGGTCGCCAGGGCCGGCAGAGAAATCGGCAGCACCAGCTGGACAAAGATGCGCAGCTGGTTCGCGCCGTCCACCTTGCCCGATTCGATGATTTCATCCGGCACGGAGGTCTGAAAGAACGTGCGCATGATGATCACATAGAACGAAGAACAGCACAGCGGGAAGATCAGCGCCCAATAGGTGTTCTTGAGGCCCAGCAGCTGCACGTTCACCACATAGGTGGAAAGCAGGCCGCCGTGGAAGATCATCGGGATGAAGATCAGCATGGTGTACAGGCCGCGCAGTTTAAAGTTCCGGCGGGAAAGCACGTAGCCCATGGTGGAAATGAGGATCAGGCCCAGACAGGTGCCCGCGACCGTCAGCCCCACGGAGGTCAGGAAGGCCATGATGACGGTCGGGATGCCCTGGGCGTTGCGCAGGTGCCAGACGTATTTGTAGGCGTTCAAAGACCATTCGATCGGTATAAAGCTGTAACCCACCTTGCCGATGGAGTCCTCGGAAGAGAAGGAAATGATGATGACGAAGATCACTGGGATGATGCACAGCAGGGCCAGGAGGATAAACAGCGTACTGTAGGCCGCGTTGGTGCCCGGCCGGATGGCGTTGAACCGCTCCATGCCGCTGCCGGTTTCCCGGGAGGCGGGCTTGGCCGATTTGGAGACTGTGGACACGTTCCTTTCCTCCTTTCCTCAGAACAGGGCGCTCTCGTTGTCGACCCTGCGCACGATGGCGTTGGCGATGATCATGGTCAGGCAGCCCAGCACGGACTGCAGGAAGCCGGCGGCGGAGATATAGCCGTACACCGGGCGGGGATTGTTGAACATGCTGTTATACACGTACACGTCCAGCGTCAGGAACACGCTGGTCAGCGAGCTGCTGTTGCGGGTGGTACGGTAGAAAAGACCAAAGTCTGAATTGAAAATCTTGCCTACCGCCATGATAAACATGATGATCATGATGGTTTTGAGCATCGGCAGGGTGATGTATTTGGTCTGCTGCCACTTGGTCGCCCCGTCGATCATGGCGGCCTCGTAGAGGCTGGCGTCGATTCCCTTGATGGACGACAGATACACCACCATGCTGTAGCCAATGGTTTTCCAGACGTGAAGGAATATCAGGAAGAAGGGCCAGTAGCCGATGGCGTCCTTTTGGTACCATTTGACGGTATCAATCCCCAGCTTCTGCAGCGTCCGGTTGACCAGACCGTTGTCCGTGGAAAGAAAGGCGAACACAAAGTAGCCGACCACGACCCAGCTTAAAAAGTGGGGCAGGAACATGGCCGTCTGCGTCACCTTGGCCAGCTTCTGGCTGTGCAGGTGGTTGATCATGATGGCCAGCGTTACCGGCAGCACAACGCCCAGGATGATGAAAATGATGTTGTAGCCGACGGTATTGCGGAACATGTTCAGAGTGGTCGCCTTGTTGTTGGCGAAGAGGAAACGGAAATTGTCCAGTCCGCTCCACTTGCTGTTGTAAAACAGGCTGTACAAAAAACCCTTTCCGGGCGCTACTCTGTAGTTCTTAAACGCGATGACCAGGCCGAACATCGGCAGATAGCAGAAAACCAGATACCAGATGACGGTGGGCAGGGACAGGAAAAAAAGCTGGACGTCATCCAGGGTAAATTTTTTCTTTTTACGGGTTTTTACGCCGGTGGGCAGATCAGTTTTCTTCCTCAACGGTAAACGCCCCCTGAAATATCGAAAAGATCGATCATGTAAAAGCGTCGGTTCATCATGACCATTATAGACAGTTTTTTACCTACAAATTAAGTTTACAATAGATTTCGTCAAATGTCAATCATTCTGGGCGAATTTTTTCCAGAAATGGGCATGCAGCCCGCGGCGGAAAGGGAAGAGGGCGTCGCTCTGCCGGGTGGGGTAGACGCGGTTGGACAGCAGCAGCACCCAGAAGCCCGTTTCCGGCTCCACCATCAGGCTGGTGCCGGTAAAGCCGGTATGGCCAAAGCATCTGTCCGGAACATCGGGGCTGAAAAAGCAGCCTTCCGTCCCCGCCAGCTGGAAGCCGAGCCCGCGGTGGGCGTCCATGCCCGGGGTATAGTTATGGATGGCTTTTTCCATGGTTTCCCGTTTCAGATACCCCGCCCCCATCTGTCCGAGCATGGAGGCAAAGCGGACGCCGTCTGAAAGGGACATAAATACCCCCGCGTTCCCGGAAATCCCTCGGAGAAACCGGGCGTTTTCGTCGTGCACGACGCCGATCCAGGGTCTGCCCGTTTCCGCATCTACTTCGGTGGCGGCGCACTGCGCTGAAGAAGGCGGACAGTAGCCCGTATGCGCCATGCCCAGGGGGTCAAACACCCGTTCCTTCGCCAATTCGTTGAGCGGTTTTCCAAAGCGCTTTTCCAGCATCTTGGCAAAGAGAATGTAACCCATGCAGGAATAAATGGGCTTTTCGCCGGGCTGAGCCATCAGGGGAACGCGGAGGATGGCGTCCACGGCGTCCTCCGGCGTGATGCCCATCTGATCCAGCCGGAAGGAGGGGGCAAAGCCCGCCGTATGGGTCATCAGCATCTGAACGGTGATGCCCTGTTTTTCTTTCGGCGCCTCAGGGAAGAAATCCCCCACCTGTTCTGAAAGAGAAAGGCTTCCTTCTTCGATGGCCCGCAGGCCGATCATCGTCGGGCCTAAAATCTTGCTCAGCGAGGCCATGTCAAACAGCGTCTGTTCGTCCACCGGAGCGCCGCCCGGCTCCGGGGCCTGGCCCGTGAAAGCCTGGGCGAGGACCCGGTCCTTTACGCCGACGGCCCCGGCGGCGCAGGCAAAGCAGCCCGTTTTTCTGCCCTCTTCCAGGCGGGCGTCCAGATCTGTCTGAAAATCGTACATGGTTTTTTCCTCCTTAGAAAAACAAGTTGTCAAGCGGGCACACGGATGCTATAATAAAATACAACAAAAGCAATAAGGATGTGATACAGGTGGCTGTGGAACTCCGAAGAATCGATACCGAACAGAGAAACCCCCGTACCATGGAAATTGACACGCTTTCCACCCTGGAGATGGTAAGGCTGATCAATCAGGAGGACCATCTCTGCGCGGAGGCGGTGAAGGCCGTCCTCCCGGAGATCGCCAAGGCGGTGGACATCATCTACGAGAAAATCCGGGCGGGCGGCAGGCTGTTTTATTGCGGCGCGGGGACCTCGGGCCGGCTGGGCGTGCTGGACGCGGCCGAATGTCCGCCCACCTACGGGGTGGACCCCGGTTTGGTGGTGGCGCTGATCGCCGGCGGACCGTCGGCCTTTATCAAAGCCGTCGAAGGGGCGGAGGACAGCCGGGAACTCGGCGCGCAGGACCTGAAGGAGCACGGGTTTTCTAATAAGGACGCACTGGTGGGGATCGCCGCCAGCGGCCGCACCCCTTATGTGATCGGGGCCATGGACTATGCCCGGGAGGCGGGCGCGCCGGTCTTTGCCCTGGTCTGCTGCCGGGACAGCGAGATGTCCCGCCACGCGGACATCACCATGGCACCTGTGCCCGGTCCGGAGGTCATCACAGGGTCCTCCCGGATGAAGAGCGGCACCTGCCAGAAGCTGGTGCTCAATCTGATTTCCACTTGCGTCATGATCCGCTTGGGCAAAGTATACGGCAACCTGATGGTGGATGTAAAGGCCAGCAACGAAAAACTGTTTCACCGCGCCGTGTCCATCGTCTGCACGGTGACGGGCGAGAGCGAAGAAACGGCCAAGGCCGCCCTGGAACAGTGCGGGTATCACTGCAAAACGGCCATTGTCATGCTGCTGCTGGGGCTGGACGCGGAGGCGGCCAGGGAAAAGCTGGCGGCGGCGGATGGACGCATCGCCCAGGCCATCCGCCCATCGGGAGGAGCATGATGACTTATTTTTGCGGATGGGACGGCGGCGGGACCAAAACCGCCGTCTGTCTGACGGACAGCGGGGGCCAGGTGATCGCCGAAAGCTCCTTTGGCCCGCTCAACCTGAACGGCGCTTCTGAAAGCACGGTGCGGGAAACAGTGGAAAACTGCCTCACCTTTATGTCGGCGCAGCCCGGCGGGCTTTCTGCCTGCGGCGGTCTGGTAATCGGCATGGCCGGGGTCAGCAGCCAGCATGCCCGCGCCTTTCTGGAAAATACCCTGGCATCCTGCAGCTATCAGGGGCGCTATCAGCTCCTTGGGGACCAGGAAATCGCCCTGGCCGGGGCGGTCGAAGGGCCCGGCGCCATCCTGATCGCCGGAACCGGCAGCGTATGCCTGGCCAAAAACGAAACAGGCGATACCTTCCGCAGCGGGGGATACGGCTATCTGATCGACGACTGCGGCAGCGGGTATGCCATCGGCCGGGACATTCTGGCAGCCGTGGTCCGGGCGGAAGATGGGCGGGGCCCCGCCACTTGCCTGACAGAGGCGGTGTACCGGGAACTGAGCGCTGAAAACGTCGGGCAGATGATCACCTGGCTGTACAGCCCGGATACCGGTAAAAAGCAAATCGCCGCCCTGGCGGCCCTGCTGCCCGAGGCCGTTCAAAAAGGGGACGAAGCGGCCTGTGCCATCGCACAGCGGGCGGCGGAGGAACTTTCAGCTCTGGCGGTTTCCGCGTGGAACAGGGCCGGCCTAAGCCAGGGGGAGCTGGCCCTGAGTGGGAGCATTCTGACCCGGTTTTCCGCCGTAAGGCAGGGCGTCATCGAAAACCTTGGGAAGGACCTGCCCGGGGCTAAAGTGATTTCTCCCCGACATCCGGCGTCCTTTGGGGCAGCTGCTCTGGCAAGGTCCGCCTTTTACAGCCCCATCCCCTCGTAAATCAGGTCCCGGATGGCCGGGTGGAACTCGTAATACGCCCGGTTCATGTTGAGCACGTGCTGGGCGTAGAACGCGGCAATCCGGTGCTTGGGGTCCATCATCATCCACGCCCCGGCAGCTCCGTCCCAGCCGAATTCCCCGACGGGGCTTTTGGAGGTGCTTGGGTCCATCAGGGTCCTGACGCCCAGGCCGTAGCCGTATCCGCGCTTGTGGCGGACGCGCCTGAAATCCTCCATGGAAGGGCCCACCTGCCGGTTGGTGCGCATATTGTCGATCGATTTTGCGGTCAGGATGTGCGCTCCGCTGCGTCCCACCCCTCCGCAGGCCAGGGCGTCGGCCAGCAGCATACAGCTGTCGACGTCGCCCAGCAGGCCCCCGCCGCCGCTTTCATAGTTCGGCAGGTCGGCCAGGCCGCCCCGGCGGTTTTCCGTGGGCACCGTCTTTCCATCCTGGTCCAGGGTATATAAAGGGCTCAGCCGGGCAAGCTGGTTCCCGTCCGGATGAAAGGTCAGGTCCCGGATCCCGAGCGGCTCCGTGACCAGCTCCCGGGCAAGAACGCTCAGAGGCTTTCCAGTAGCGGCCACCGCGCAGGCCCCGGCGGCGTCGTGGCAGAGGCTGTAGCGAAAACCCATTCCGGGGTCAAAGAGCAGCAGCTTTTTGGAAAAGCACTGGGCCAGCCGCACGGTATCGGCCTTTCCGTCCGTCTCAGCCAGCGTTTGGCGGATGGCGGACGTATCCTGGTCATAATCCAGGCCGCCCTGCATGGCCATCAGGTGCTCCAGGGTCAGAACGGTCCGCGCGGGGCGCACTAAATCCCCGTCCCGGACGGACAGACGGCCAAATGCCGGCAGATAGTCGGCCACAGGGTCGCTTAGATGAAGGGTCCCCATTTCGATCAGGCGCATGAGCACCGTCATGGTCAGCACCTTCGTGACGGAGAACAGCCAGTAGGTTTCTCCGCCGAGTACCTGCCCGGCCCGGTGCCGGTACACCTGCTGATGATCCATCCAGACGGCCAGCTCCAGCCCGGGCACCCCTTCGCCGGGCAGATGATTCAAATAATCGGTCAGTTTACGGAAATCCATAAGCGCCCCCGTTTTTTCATGAAATTGCTTTTTCTAAGCATCATACCCGACAGAAATCCAGATGTCAATGCTTTGAAGGCGTCCCTGAACAAACAGAAGCGGAGAAAGAGAACATGAATATTTTTGTATGCATCAAGCAGGTGCCCGCCACCAACAAGGTGCAGGTGGATGAAAAAACGGGCGTGCTCAAGCGCAGCGGCGTTGCGGGCAAGATGAACCCCTACGACCTCTACGCCCTGGAAACCGCCCTGCGGCTCAGGGAAAAGCACGGCGGCACGGTGACGGTGGGCACCATGGGCCCGCCCCAGGCCCAGGCGATCATCCGGGAGGCCTATATGATGGGCGCGGACGAGGGCTACGTGTTTTCCGACCGCCGTCTTGGCGGGGCGGACGTGCTGGCCACCGGCTACACCCTGAGCCAGGCCATCCGCAGCGTGGGCGATTTTGACCTGATCCTCTGCGGCAAGCAGACCACGGACGGAGATACCGCCCAGGTGGGGCCCGCCATCGCGGAGTATCTGGGCATCCCGCACGCGGCCTGGGTTTCCAGGCTGGAGGTCAGGGGAGACGGGGTAGACGCCGAGCAGCAGCTGCAGGACGTGGTGGAAACGGTGCATATGCCCTTTCCCTGTCTGGTCACGGTGGAGCAGGATATTTATATGCCGCGCCTCCCGTCCCTCAAAAAAGCCAGGGAAATCGGGGATAAGCCGGTTCACGTGCAGGGCCTGGAAAGCTTTCTGGATCAGGACGAGAGCCATTACGGCCTGACCGGCAGCGCCACTCAGGTGGAAAGGATCTTCCCGCCCCAAGACGATACCGAGCACGAGGTCTGGGAGGACGGGAACAGCGCGGAAAAACTGAAGGCCGTTCTCAAACGGTGGAAATTCATTTAAAGGAGGCTCAGCCATGGCAAAAATCGCTGTTCTGGAACGCAAATGCACCGGCTGCAGCCTGTGTGTAAAAAACTGCCCCTTCAGCGCCATCGACATGAAGGACGGCCGCCCGGAGCTGAACGCTGCCTGCAAGGTCTGCGGGATTTGCGTGAAAACCTGCCCGGAACAGGCCATCGTCAAGCTGGAAACCCGGGTGGAAAGCGTTGATAAATCCAAATGGCGGGACATTCTCGTCTTTGCGGAGGTCAGCGCCGGCCGCCTCCACCCGGTGGGGCTGGAGCTGATCGGAAAGGCCCGGGAGCTGGCCGAGCCGCTGGACTTTAAAGTCAAGGCCGTCCTGGTAGGCGAAAACCTGAAGCCTTGCGCCGAGGAACTGCGGCACTTTGGTGTTAGCGAGATCGCGGTGTACGATGATCCCGCGCTCAGCTATTTTCGGGCCGATGTGTACGCCTCCTGCGTGGAGGACTACATCCGTTTTGCAAGGCCCTCCGTTGTCCTGGTCGGGGCGACGAGTTTGGGCCGAAGCCTGGCCCCCCGCCTGTCCACACGGTTTCATACGGGCCTCACGGCGGACTGCACGAAGCTGGAGCTTCGGGAAAATTCTGACCTGGTCCAGATCCGCCCGGCCTTTGGCGGCAACATCATGGCCCAAATCGTGACGGAGAACACCCGCCCCCAGTTCGCCACCGTGCGCTATAAGGTGATGAACCCGCCCGTCCGAAGCGAGAAGGCAGAGGGAAATGTGCTTTTCAGAAGCCTGCCCAAAGCGGTGCTGGAAAGCAGGACCAGCTGCGTTTCTTCTACCCCTCTTCCGCCGAAAAAGAGTATTTCCGATGCCGAGATCCTGGTGGTGGGCGGACGCGGCCTGCAGAAGGAAGCCGACCTTTCAATGATCCGGGAACTGGCCGCCCTGCTGGGCGGCGACTGGGCCACCACCCGCCCGCTGGTGGAAAAGGGCTGGTCCACCAACGACCGGCAGATCGGCCTGTCCGGGCGCACGGTCCGGCCCAGGCTGATCATCACCTGCGGCGTCAGCGGAGCCATCCAGTTTACCAGCTGCATGAACGCCAGCGACCACATCGTCGCCATCAATACGGACCGGTCCGCCCCGATTTTCAGCGTCGCCCACATCGCCATCGTGGACGACCTGTACCGGGTGGTGCCGGAGCTGATCCGGATGCTGAAGGAGGAGCAGGCATGAGCGGTTTTCATCATGTAACCCGGGAAGACCTGGATTTTTTCAATGAGGTGATGCCGGGCCGGGTCTTCTCCGGAGATGATATTTCCACCGATTACGATCACGATGAAATGACTGAATACGGCCATTTTATGCCAGAGGCGGTGCTGCAGGCCCTGTCCGCTGACGAAATCAGCCGGGTGCTGCGCTACTGCAACGACCGAAAAATCGCCGTGACCCCCCGCGGGGCGGGCACCGGCCTGTGCGGCGGCTGCGTGGCTGTCCACGGCGGCATCGTCCTGTCCACCGAAAAAATGAAAAAAGTCCTCGAGGTGGATACCCGGAACATGACTGCCACGGTGGAGCCGGGCGTGCTGCTGATGGAGTTTCCCAAATATCTGGAGGGGACCGGGCTTTTTTATCCCCCTGATCCGGGAGAAAAGACGGCGACCATGGGCGGCAACGCCATGACCAACGCGGGCGGCATGCGCGCCGTGCGCTACGGCGTCACCCGGGATTACGTGCTGAGCATGCAGGTGGTGCTGGCGGACGGCAGCGTCCTGGAGCTGGGCGGAAAGAACGTGAAGTCCTCCTCCGGCTACAGCCTGATCGACCTGATGATCGGCAGCGAGGGAACCCTGGGGTTTTTGACCCGGTTGACGGTCAAGCTGGTGCCGGAGCCCAAAGTAAACCTCTCTCTCCTCATTCCCTTTGACGACCTGGAGGCCTGCATCGGCGCGGTGCCGCAGGTGCTTTCCTGCGGGTGCGATCCGACGGCCGTGGAGTTCATGGAGCGGGAGGTCATCACCTGCGCCGAGGAATACTTAGGCAAGCAGTTCCCGGACACCAGCGCGGATGCCTATCTGCTGGTACGCCTGGACGGGCCCAGTACCGAAGCACTGCAACCGGCGGTGAACGCCGTGACGGACCTGGTCCTGTCCATCGGGGCCCGGGACGTGCTTCTGGCCGATACTGACGAGCGGAAGGAGAGCATCTGGAACGCCCGCGGCGCTTTCCTGGAAGCCATCAAAGGCTCCACCTCCACCATGGATGAGTGCGACGTGGTGGTGCCCAGGGACAGCATCCCCGCCTTCATGCGCCGCACGGTGGAAATCGGCCGGGAAACAGGGGTGCGCATCCGCTCCTTCGGCCACGCCGGGGACGGCAATCTGCACATCTACGCCTGCCGGGACGGTATGGACGAAGACACCTGGAAGCGTTCCGTGAAAGACGTGATGGAAAGACTATACGCCGCGGCGGAGGAACTGCACGGGGCCGTCAGCGGGGAGCACGGCATCGGCCACGCAAAAAAAGGCTTCCTGGAGGAAAGCCTGGGCTCCCGCCAGATCAGCCTGATGCGCGGCATCAAAGCCGCCTTTGACCCAAACGGGATCCTGAACCCCGGAAAGGTCATTTCATAACAAGACTTAAAAGTTATTCTTTCATAACCTTCGCGCAGAGCCGGACCGGGGACAGACGGTCCGGCTTTATGACAAGCATCTGTCCTGGATATTTTGCGTCCAGATAGTCGTCAAAGGCGTCCGGGTCGCCGGGATTATCGGCAAACAGGTCCCAATGACCGGGCATCACCAGACGGGGACGAAGCTCGCCCGCCAGGTCGGCGGCCTCCTGAAAGGTCATGTTGCCGATGCAGTTTCGGCGGTACCGAACTCCGTCCCGCCCGTTGATGGGGAGGAGGGCCGCGTCGATGGGCCCGAAAGCTTTAAGCCTGGGCAGCATCCCCTCATAACGCAGGGTGTCTCCCGCGTGATAGACGCGCAGGCCGTTTCCCTCGATGATGTACTGGAGGCAGGGATAGAGCCCCGTCTCCGGGTCCCGGTCCAGGAATTCGTGAGCGGCGGCGACGGCGCGCACCGTAACGGAGCCGATCTGGACGCTTTCTCCGTCGTTGATCGGGCGGCAGTTTTCGGGGGCAACGCCGTCCTCTAATACGGCTTTCAGGTGGGCGGCCGGAAAGACGAACAGGGCGCGGGGATTGCGCTTCGCCCAGATCCGCCAGGAGGCATGATCGATGTGGTCCAGGTGGTTGTGCGTTCCCAAAAACACGTCGATGCCCGTCATTTCCTCGGCGGGGACCGGCGGGGGAAACTGCCGCCCGGGGCCGTCGGACGCGTAATAGTCCACGCACAGGGTCATCCCGCCCAGGCGGATCAGCAGGCCCATCTGACCAAGCCACCAAAGCGCTCCTTCGCCCTCTGCCGTCTTTGTCTTTAAAACGGAGCGCAGAAACGTATTCATTTCTTTTCTTCCTCCCCGGCTTCATAGGCGTGCAGCTTTTCAGAAAAGTAATTGAGCTTCCAGGTGACCTTTTCAAGATATTTCTGCATTTCCTGCATCCGGCGGATGACGTTTTCGCGGTGCTCCCGAAGCAGCTCCACCCGCTTCTTCAGCGTCTGGTCGCCCTCGTGGGTCAGGCTGACGAAACGGGTGATCTCCTGCAGGGACATCCCCGTGTTTTTCAGGCAGCAGATCAGGCCGAGGGCTTCCATGTCCTCTTCGGTATACTGGCGGAAGCCGCCCGGGCTGCGGTCTACATGGGAAAGCAGGCCCTCCTTTTCGTAATACCGCAGGGTATGGGCGGAAAGACCGGTTTTTTTGCTGACATCCTGGATGGAATACATGGAATTTTCCTCCCGAACTCTATTGACTTAGAGGTAACTTTAAGGTTTAGAATCATTATATAAAGAACCTGCACAGCTGTCAACCGCTTCCGGCAACACGAAATGGAGGAAAAACAAATGAAATGCCGCACCATGGGCAAACTGAACATTCAGGCTTCCGCATTTGGCCTGGGCTGCATGCGTTTTAACGGCGCCGCTTCCGGCGACAGCATCATCGACGAAGAGAAGGCCATCCGCCTGATCCGCAGGGCCATCGACGGCGGCGTCACCTATCTGGACACCGCCTATGTGTATCTGGACAAAACCTCCGAGATCGTGCTGGGCAAGGCCCTGCGGGACGGCTACCGGGACAAGGTGACCATCGCCACCAAGATGCCCGCCGAATACGTGCATAACCGCGCGGAGATGGAGGCGCTTCTTTCGTCCGAGCTTTCCAAGCTCCAGACGGATCACATCGACTTTTATCTGATGCACGGCATCAACAAGGAAAAATGGGAATACTTTAAGTCCATCGGCGCGCCCCAGTTCTTTGACGACATGAAACAGGCGGGAAAGATCCGCTATAAGTGCTTCTCCTTCCATGGGCCTTACGAGGAGTTTGAGTACATCCTGAACGACTGGGATTGGGATATGGTTCAGATCCAGTACAATTTTATGGACGTGGACAACCAGGCCGGCAAAAAGGGTCTGGAGCTTGCGGGTAAAAAGGGCATCCCGGTGGTAATCATGGAAGGGCTGCTGGGCGGCCGGCTGTCCAAGGCTCCGTCCAACGTTCAGGCGCTGTACGATGCCTTCCCCGTAAAACGCTCCCCGGTGGAGTGGGCCTTCCGCTGGCTGTGCAACCATCCCGAGGTGTCCGTGGTACTGTCCGGCTGCAACGAGCAGGAGCAGATCGACGAGAACCTGCGGATTTTTGATACCGTGGACAGCGGCATCATGAGTAAAGAAGAGCTTAAGCTGATGGAAAAGGTGCGAGCCGCCTACCTGAGCCGCACCAAGATCGGCTGCACCGGCTGCCGCTACTGCATGCCCTGCCCCAACGGGGTGAACATTCCAGGCCTGTTCTCGGTCTGGAACAACGTTTCTCTGTACGATACCAACCCCAAGTGGGACTGGGATCTGCGACAGATCCGGGAAAAGAACAGCGGGGCGGACCAGTGCGTGGGCTGCGGGGCCTGCGAGGCCGCCTGCCCGCAGCACCTGAACATCATCGAAAGCCTGCAGACCGCGTGGCGGGAGCTGACGGCGGAGTAAAGGGGGAAGGACGATGCTGCTGGGCGGAACTGTGGCCGGGCCTTATCAGAGCCCGGAGGAATGGGAAAAGCTGCTGGCCGCTTCTCATTTTAAAGCCGTCACCGCGCCTTTTGACTGCCGCACCCCGCGGGAGACGATCAAAGCATACTGCGAAGCCGCAAAGCGCCAGGGAGCCGTCATCGCGGAAGCGGGCGTATGGAAAAACCTCTTTGATCCCGATCCTGCCAAAGCGGCAGCCGCCCTGGAATACGCCAAGGGCCAGCTGGCCCTGGCGGACGAATGGGGGATTCCCTGCTGCGTCAATATCGCCGGCACCAGGAGCAGCGTCGGCTGGGACGCCGCGGACAAAAGCAATTTTACGAAAGAAACCTATGAGGAAATCATCCGAAGCGTCCGGGACATCATCGACAGCGTGCAGCCCAAGCGGGCCTTTTACTGCCTGGAGCCCATGCCCTGGATGGTGCCGGACAGTCCGGAGGCCTATCTCCAATTGATCCGGGACGTGGACCGGGCGCAGTTTGGGGCCCACATGGACTTTGTGAACATGATCAACTGCCCCAGGCGGTATCTCTACGCGGAGGGCTTTGTGGAGGAGTGCTTCCGCACCCTCGCCCCGTACATCAAAAGCACCCACATCAAGGACAGCCGGATGAATTTGACCAGGCTGACCACGATGCTGGAGGAGTGCGATCCGGGAGAAGGGGATCTGAACTTCCAGAACATCCTGACCATCATGGACCGCTATCTGCCTGCCGATGCGCCGGTGCTTTTGGAGCATATGCAGACCTTTTCCGAATACGAAAAGGCTTATATCCATCTGGCGGACCAGGCCCGCCTGGCCGGCATCGCCGACTGAAGGAGGAAAGAACCCATGTCCAACAACTGTCCGCTCTCCGGCGATTCCGAGGCCATCAACCGCCGGTATCTGGACCATCTGCTGGTGGAAGGCCGCATCGTGGGCGCCGTTCATCCGACCGCCCAAACAGAGCTGTTCGGCCAGGTCTTCGACACGCCGATCATGACCGCCGCCCTCAGCCATTTAAAGCCGGGCATGCCTGCCCTGGCAAAAGCCGCGAAGCTGGCCAACGCCGCCTGCTGCATCGGCATGGGCGACTGCGGGGAGCTGGAGGCGGTACTGAAAACCGGGGCCAAGGTCATCAAGATCGTCAAGCCCTACGCGGATGAGGAAGCCGTCCTGAGCCGCCTGCTCTGCGCGGAACAGAACGGGGCCGTCGCCGTGGGGATGGACGTGGAGCACGCTGTCAACGCAGCCGACGACCGGGATTCCGTCGTCCTGGGGATGCCGCTGAAGCTGCCGACGCTGGCGGAGCTCATGCACTATGTTGGGGCGACGAAGCTGCCCTTCCTGGTCAAGGGAGCGCTCAGCGTCCACGACGCCCAGGTCTGCCGGGACATTGGCTGCGCCGGGGTAATCCTGAGCCACCACAACGGCCTGATGCGCTGGGCCACCCCGCCCGCCATGCAGGCCCGGGAGATCCGAAAGGCGATGGGGGATGACTTCATCATCATCGTCGACGGCGGGATCCTGGACGGCTTCGACGCCTTCAAGGCCCTGGCCCTGGGGGCAAGCGCCGTATCGGTCGGCCGTCCGCTGATGGAGCCGCTCGCCAACGGCGGCCCGGAAGCCGCCGCCCAGGTGATCCAAAGTATGACGGACGAGCTCAAGACCATGATGGTCCGCACCGGTTCGCCGGACGTTCGTCACATCGATCCGTCCGTCCTGCACCCGGTCAGCTGGTAAAGTGTATTAACTTTTCAACATACATCAAGGAGGGGCTTTATGCCGCAGACCGTATTGATTACCGGCACGCGCCGGCCCTACGCGCTGGGGTTTAACCTGGTGAAGCGCTATCTCGAGCATGGGGACCGGGTGCTTGCCAGCATCCGCCGTCCTTCGGAGGCGCTGGAAAAACTACAGCTGGAATATCCGGACCGGCTGTACGTCCTGACCATGGACATCGCTTCCACGGCCTCGGTCAACCAGGCCGCCCAGGAAGCGGCCCGCTGGACGGACGCCGTTGACCTGATCATCAACAACGCGACCACCGCCTCGGCGGACACGATGAAGGAACTGCCGGATTTCGATCTGGACCTGATCGCCCCGGCGGTCAATGTGGGAGCGGTCGGCCCGATCCGTGTGCTGAAGGCCTTCCTGCCCCTGCTTAAAAAGAGTAAGATGGGCGCGCTGGTTGTGAACATTTCCTCCGAAGCGGGCAGCATCGGCAAATGCTACCGGACCTTCTACCTGGATTACGGCACAGAAAAGGCCGCCCTGAACATGCTCACCATGACGATGCGCAATTATTTCAGGAACGACCCGAATTTCAATATTATCTGCGTCCATCCCGGCTGGATCCGCACGAACCCGGACAACCATGAAGCGCCGCTGGACCCTTACGAGCACGCGGAAACCCTGCGCCTGCTGTTTGAAGACAGGCGGCACGATAAAAACGGACCGGTGTTCATCACCTACGAAGGGAAACCCTATTCCTGGTAAGCTTAAGGAAATTACGAAGCTTTTTCAGAAACCGCCTGTTTTAAGAACGGGCGGTTTCTGCGCGTCTGATCTTTCTTTTCCAGTACATATACCGGGCCACGCAGAAAATGCCCGACAGCGCCCACGTGAGGCCCGCGGTGGTCCAGATGGTCCAGACTCCGGTATCTGTCAACCGGAGGAGCAAGAGCGGCAGGCCGACGCGGCCGACAATTTCCACAAACCCGTTGATCAGGGAAAACAGGGCGTCGCCCACGCCGTTCAGCACGCCCCGGGTAACATAGATGATTCCCAGGAAGGCGTAAAACAGGCTGGTGATTTTGAGGGCCTTTCCGCCCATCTGAATAACTTCCCTTTCGTGGACGAACAGGCCGACCAGGTTTTCCCCGAACAGCTGCATGATCAGCGTCATGAAGGCGGCGAGCACCAGCATGGCCAGCAAACTGTCCTTAAAGCCCATCCGAATCCGGTCTGTTTTGCCTGCCCCCATGTTCTGCCCGGAGTAGGTGGACAGGGACATGCTCATGGAGTTGTAGGGCTGCTGCACCAACTGGTCCAGGCGGTTGGTGGCGGTAAAGGCCGCCACGGCCGTGGGACCAAAGGAATTGACCACCGTCTGCAGGGCCGTAGTAGAAATGGCGATCAGGCTCCACTGAAGGGCCAGCGGAAGGCCCAGCTGGAGCGCATCTTTCAGGATGGCAGGGTTCGGGGTCAGGTATCTGCGTTTGAGGCGGAAATAGGGGTTCGTCCGGTAAGCGTATAAGAGAGAGCCGAAGCCCGCCAGCATCTGGGAAAGCATCGTGGCAAAGGCCGCTCCGAAGACGCCCATGCGGAAGGTGCCAATAAAGAGGATGTCCAGCCCGATGTTGAGCACGCAGGAAACCACCAGGAAATACAGCGGCGTGCGGGAGTCGCCCAGGGCCCGCTGCATGGAGGAAGCGTAATTGTAAATGGCGATCAGCGGTACCGAAACGGCCGTCATCCGCATATAGGTGATGGCGTCCGGCAGGATCTCCGGGGGAGTGCCCATCCAGGTCAGCACTGTGGGCACCATCAGGAAGGAAACAAGGCCGGTCAAAAGGGAAGAGGCCAGGGTAATATAGGCGGAATTGACGATGGCGGAGCGCACCTGCTGATCCTGCTTGGCTCCGAAATACTGGGCGGTCACGATGCCGCAGCCGCCGCTGATGCCGTTGAAAATGGAAAAAAACAGGAAAGAAATTGACCCCGTCGCCCCGACGGCCGCCAGGGCGTTGGCCCCGAGCATCCGACCGACGATCATGGAGTCGGCCAGGTTATAGGCTTGCTGAAACACGTTGCCGATGAGCAGCGGCAGCGCAAAGACGGTCAACAGGACCAGTGGCCTTCCTTCCGTCATGTTCATGGTAGTGGTATGTCTCATGAGGATGTCCTCTTATTTCAGATGGTCTAAATACAAAATGAAGAATCACAAGACATTCAAAAGGTTTGCCCTGCCAAGTCCGGGCTGGCGGTAACGTCCTGCCGGCAGCAGCGGGAAACAGCGTGCCAGAGAAACCCGGGACATCATAAATCTTAAAGTTACCTCTAAGTCAAGTATCTGCGAAAAGTTTTTTTAAAGCCCCGCGAGGCGCACGATTCTGCTGGCTCACCTTGACGGATGGAGAATCTGGGCGGGGATTGGTTGATCTGTATATCTGCATTAAAAATGTATAAAAATACAGACTATACCTTGACAAATTCATATTAACACGTATAATTATACATATTCAGTTCCTGCCCGGCAGGGCCTGAAGGACGGGAGGACGGGTTTTATGTGGAAAGTGTTTATTGACGGCCGGGCGGGGACGACGGGGCTCCGCATCACGGAACGCCTGTCTTTAAGGCGGGACATTGAGCTGATGACCCTGCCGGAGGAGCTTCGGAAGGACCCTGCCGCCCGCCGGGATATGATGAACCGGGCGGACACCGTTTTTTTCTGCCTGCCGGACGACGCCGCCATTGAAGCGGCCGGGCTGATCGAGAATGAAAAGACGGCCATCATCGACACCTCCACCGCCCATCGGACCCAGGAAGGCTGGGTATACGGCTTTCCCGAAATCAGCGGCCTTCGGGAAGAGATCCGACTGGCAAAAAGGATCGCCAATCCCGGCTGCCACGCGACCGGCTTCATCGCCCTGATCGCTCCGCTGCGGGAGCTGGGCGTTCTCTCCGAGGAGGAAGAACTCAGCTGCTTTTCCCTGACCGGCTATTCCGGCGGCGGAAAGAAGATGATCGCGGAATACGAAGGGGACCCACGGGACGCGCTGTTGGACGCGCCGCGGGCCTACGGCCTTTCTCAGCGGCACAAGCACCTGCCGGAAATGGTCAAACGATGCGGGCTATTAAAGCCCCCGGTATTTTGCCCGGTGGTAGCTCCCTATTACGCGGGCATGGAGGTCCTGGTGCCACTCCATGCAGACCAGCTCCGCTGCGGGAAAAACGAGCTGGCCGATCTGTACAGAGGCTATTATCAAAACGGTCTGGTACGCTATGAAGAGGCAGATGAAAACGGCTTTCTCTCCGCCGGGAAAATGACCGGACGGGACGATCTGGTGATTTCCGTTGAGGGCAACGAGGAGCGGCTGCTGCTCACGGCCCGGTTTGACAACCTGGGCAAAGGGGCCTGCGGCGCGGCGATTCAGAACCTGAACCTGCTGATGGGCGTTCCCGAAACCACCGGACTGATCACACAGGAGGACTGACAGATGAAAATCATCTCCGGCGGCGTCTGCGCCGCAAAAGGATTTAAAGCCAACGGCATTCACTGCGGGATCCGCAAGAGCAGGACGAAGAAGGACCTGTCGCTGATCGTAAGCGCTCAGCCCGCCTCCTGCGCCGCCGTATATACCACCAACCTGGTCAAAGGCGCTCCACTCCTGGTGACCAAAGAAAATCTGCAGAACGGGATTGCGCAGGCGGTGATCTGCAACAGCGGCAACGCCAACACCTGCAACGCCAACGGCGTGGAGATTGCCCGGGCCATGTGCGCTCTGACCGCCGACGCCCTTCACATCGCTCCGGAGGACGTGGTGGTCGCCTCCACCGGGGTCATCGGGGAACCGCTGAACCTGGATCCGATCGCCGCCGGCATGGACGCGCTGACGGCGGGCCTTTCTGAAGATGGCTGCGACGCGGCGGCCGAAGGAATCATGACCACGGATACCGTCCGGAAGGAAGTGGCCGTGGAGTTTTCCCTGGACGGGAAAACCTGCCGTATCGGCGGCATCGCCAAGGGCAGCGGGATGATCCACCCCAACATGGCGACCATGCTGGTTTTTATCACGACCGACGCGAGCATTTCGCACGCTCTTTTGCAGAAGGCCCTCTCCGGGGATATCCAGGGCACCTTCAACATGGTCAGCGTGGACGGGGATACTTCTACCAACGACATGGTGGTGGTGCTGGCCAACGGCATGGCGGGCAACCAAACGATCGAAAAAGAAGGACAAGACTTTGAAACCTTCATGAAGGCCCTGAACACCGTGACCATGGGCCTGTGCCGCATGATCGCGGGCGACGGGGAAGGGGCGACCAAGCTCCTGGAGTGCAGGGTGTCCGGTGCTTCGGATCTCAAGACCGCCCGGACGGTGGCCAAATCCGTCATCTGCTCCAGTCTTTTGAAGGCGGCTATGTTTGGGGCGGACGCCAACTGGGGCCGGGTTCTGTGCGCCATCGGCTACAGCGGGGCAGATGTGGACGTCGGCCGCATCGACGTGAGCTTCAAGAGCGCCGCGGGCCAGGTGGATGTCTGTCAGAACGGGGCCGGGATCCCGTTTTCCGAGGAAGAGGCCAAGAAAGTGCTCCTGGAAAAGGAAATCGATATCCTGGTGAATCTGAACGCCGGCCAGGTAAACGCTTCCGCCTGGGGCTGTGACCTGACCTATGACTACGTCAAGATCAACGGGGATTACCGGACCTGATCGTGCGTGAAGGAGAATGACGATGGATCTGAGTTTGACCAACGCTCAGCGGGCGGAAGTGCTGACCCAGGCGCTGCCCTATATCAAGAGGTATACGGGAAAAGTTATCGTGATCAAATACGGCGGCAACGCCATGACCAACGAACAGCTCAAGCAGCAGGTGATGGAGGACGTCGCCCTGCTGTGGCTGATCGGGGTGAAGGTGGTGCTGATTCACGGCGGCGGCCCGGAAATCTCCTTCCTGATGGACAAATTGGGGAAGAAGCCCGAGTTTGTGAACGGCCTGCGGGTGACGGACGAAGAGACGATGGATATCGTTCAGATGGTGCTGGCAGGCAAGGTCAATAAGACGCTGGTGAACCTGCTCGAGATGAAGGGCGGCAAAGCGGTGGGCCTTTCCGGAATGGACGGCCGCCTCATCGAAGCCCGTCAGAAGGACAAGCGCCTGGGTTACGTGGGCGAGATCACGAAGATCCACATCCAGCCGGTCCGGGACCTGCTGAACAACGGCTACATCCCCGTCATTTCCACCGTCGGCTGCGACCGGGAAGGCCACGCCTACAACATCAACGGGGATACCGCCGCCGCCCATATCGCCGGGGCGCTGGAGGCCGAGAGGATGATCCTGATGACCGACATCGCCGGGATCCTCATGAATAAGGACGATCCCAAGACCCTTCTGCCCGAGGTCACCCTCGCTCAGGCGGGCGAGCTGCGCAAGCAGGGCATCATTTCCGGCGGGATGATCCCCAAGGTGGACTGCTGCGTGACGGCCATTCAGAAGGGCGTCAAAAACGTCGTCATCATGGATGGACGGGTGCCTCACTCCATTTTGATGGAGCTTTTGACCGACGAGGGCGCCGGCACCTGGATCAGGGAGGGATGAGCATGGATATCAAGGCATTGGACACGGCCTATGTGGCCGGTACCTACAAGCGTTTTCCGGTGGAGATCGTCTCCGGCAAGGGCTCAGTCGTATGGGACGAAAACGGGAAAGAATACATCGACCTTGGGTCCGGTATCGCCGTGACTTCCTTCGGGGTGGCGGATGAAGCCTGGCAGCAGGCGGTCGTCGCCCAGATCGGGAAGGTTCAGCACATGTCGAACCTGTACTATACGGAGCCCTGCGCCCTGCTAGCCCAACAGCTGTGCGAGCGCACGGGGATGAAGAAGGTCTTCTTTGGCAACTCCGGGGCGGAAGCCAACGAGTGCGCCATCAAAACAGCGCGCAAATATTCGGAGGACCGCTACGGGGCCGGGCGCTTTACGATTGCTACGCTGAAAAACAGCTTCCACGGGCGGACGATCACCACCCTGGCCGCTACCGGTCAGGATCACTACCATGAGCTCTTTCAGCCCCTGACGCCTGGCTTTATCCATCTGGAAGCGGAGAATATTCCGGCTTTGGAAGCGGCCGCGGCCCAGGGAAATCTGGCTGCCGTGATGATCGAATGTGTCCAGGGGGAGGGCGGCGTCGTGCCGCTGTCCAGGGAATACGCGGAAGTGGTGGGCCGGATCTGCCGGGAAAACGATATCCTGCTGATCGTCGACGAGGTGCAGACGGGGAACGGCAGGTCTGGCAGTTTGTACGCCTATATGGAGTACGGCCTGAAGCCGGATATCGTTTCCACCGCCAAGGGGCTGGCCGGCGGTCTGCCCCTGGGAGCGACGCTCTTTGGAGAAAAAACGCAGAACGTACTTAAGTATGGAGACCACGGCTCCACCTTCGGGGGAAATCCGGTCTGCTGCGCCGCCGCACTGAGCGTGCTGAACCGGCTGGATGATGCGCTCTTGGCCTCCGTCCGGGAAAAGAGCCGGTATTTGTTCCAGACGTTCACAGGCGCAAAGGGCGTTCAGGCCGTATCCGGCCTCGGATTGATGATCGGCATCAAAACAGCAGCCCCGGCCGCCCAGGTGGTGCAGAAGTGCATGGAGCGCGGCGTCCTCTGCCTGACCGCCAAGGACCGCGTCCGCTTGCTGCCCGCCTTGAATATCCCGATGGACACCCTGAAAAAGGCGGTGGAAATCATCCTGTCCGTATGCGCCGGGGAAGCGGATTGACCTTTTCTTCGGAAACTTTCATAACATGAAATAAATCACATTGTGAACGCCGGGGCCGGGCTTGTAAAAACCGGGCCCCGGCGTTGACAGTCTCGGGAAAACGGGTTATATTGTCCTTTGAGGCATGCGTTTCTTTCCGCGGAGGCGGAAGGGGACGCAAAGCTGAAGATTGTTTAAATGATGTCGGAGGTTCATCGTTCATGAAACGGAAAACCGACTTACAGGTATTTGCATTTATACTTGTCCTGACCTCGCTCCTGACGGCATCGCAGCCTGTCCTTGGGGCGACTGCCCTGTCCAAAGGCTCCAAAGGCTCGGAGGTACGAAGGCTCCAGGAGAGGCTGACGGAATTGGGCTTTGAGCCCGGGAAAGCGGACGGAGTTTACGGGAACGCCACCTATCTGGCCGTCCTTCTGTTTCAGAGCCGGAACGGCCTGGATATGGACGGTGCCGCCGGCAATGCTACCCTCAACCTGCTCTACAGCGAAAACGCCCAGGGCAAGGTAAGGGACGACCTGGGCGAAAAGCCCTATGTGACCCAGGACGGCCTGCCACTGCTGGTCAATCTGAACCAGCCCTTCCCGGATGGCTATATCTATTATGATCTGGTCGTCATGAACCAGTACTGCGATCAGTCCATCGTCAAAATCAAATACGACAATATGCTGGCGGAAAAAGAGGCGGTGGACGCCCTGCTTTCCATGCTGCAGGCGGCCAAGCAGGATGGGATTAGGAACTGGCAGATCAGCGCGGCGTGCCGCACCGTGACGGAGCAGAAAAGGCTCATGAACAGCCGGGTCAATTCCTATGTCAAAAACGGGATGAGCAAAAAGAAAGCCCAGAGCGCCGCCCGCCAGACGGTCGCTGAACCCGGCTGCAGCGAGCATCATCTGGGCACCTGCTTTGATATCACCGTTCCCGGCGTTTCCTTTGCGGGGACCAAGCAGCACAAGTGGCTCCTGGAGCACTGCTGGGATTACGGCTTTATCCTCCGCTACGCGGAAGACAAGACCAAAATCACCGGGTTTACCGCGGAAGCCTGGCACTACCGTTACGTGGGCCGGGAACATGCCCTGGCCATGAAGGAACAGAATCTCTGCCTGGAAGAATATGTCGAAATGATGCGGCAGCGCTGACAGGATGGGGGATCGGAAGGAAGGTGGAATTGCCGGACAAAAAACGGCAGTTTCCTCTTCATTGACGAAAGCCTGGTTTCGTTATAAAATTCATCTGTCAAATGACGTTTGGGAGTAAGACTGAATGCGTAAAAACAAGTACCTGTTATTTTTGACGGCCGTCCTGATCGGCCTTTCCATGGCCTGTATGCCGGCTTCCTCGGCGGAAGGCATGAATATTTCCCTGATGTTTTCAGACGGCACCGCGATCCAGCCGGAGGCAGTTCCGGGCATGCCGGACGCTTATTGGGCCGTCGTGGGCATAAATACTCCAAAGGACCAGGTGCTCCTCCGCTTTGAGGAGCAGGCGGGGATGCGCTATTCTCCAAAGAGCGGCTCCTATGTTTCCTTTCCCGACGCCGGCAGCCGTCTGAGCAGCGCGGCGTATCTGCCGCTTCAGTGCATGGATGCCCAGGGAAACGTGGTCAGGACCATCCGCCTCTATGTTTCCTCCACCGCCTATGTTCTGGACTCTGAGGAGGAGACGCTGAACCTGTCCGCCGTCCTCAAAGAGGACGCCCCGGTGCTTGACAGCAACGGCCAGCCGCACGCCCTGTCCGGAACCCTGGCCAAGGGCACCGTGGTCCGCGTCACCGGGAAGCGGGACAGTGAGCAGGGCCCCCTGTGCCGGGTGGAGCTGAACGGCGAATTGGTATACCTCTCGGAAGCCGCCCTGTCGTTTGATGCGCCGGAACTGGAAATGTCTTTGGATCAGCTCTTTTCCCCGGAAAACCCGGAGGATCACGGGTTCACCTGCGCGGTGACGACCTATGAGGCGGGCATCCGCTCCGGCAAGGGCAACACGGATAAAAACCTCCTGGGCAGGGTGAGCAAGAACACGCTGGTCTTTGTTTTTTCCCGGATGTCCGATGACGACGGGAAGCTGCTGGACCTGGTCTACTGCCCGGAGCTCGGCCTGTTTGGCTATATTCACGACACCCAGCTGAGAATCCTGACCTCGGAAGAAGCGGAAAGCCAGTTTACCGTGAGCACCGAGGAAGAGCAGAACACGGAATTTCAGGAAGCCGCAGTGCAGACGGACACCCGCCTGTATTCCTACCCGGATCAAAACAGCGCCGTGATCGCGGAGCTGCCCAGAGGGAAAGCCGTTTACGCCTATACGCGCATCACCGGGGCCGAAGAAAACTGGTATCTGGCGCAGGCGGACGATCAGCTCGGTTATGTGCCGGAAAGCAGCCTGGTTCTGACCAACGAAAAAAGACCGGCTTCGGATCTTCTGACCGACCTTCGGGAAGATCAGGGGCTAAAGTCCAGATACGCCGTCGTCCGCTCCTCGGAGGTTCTGCTGTACGATGCCCCGTCCCTGAGCGCAGCCTGCACCGGCCGGGCGGCGGGAGGGGAGATCCTCAAAGTGCTGGAGGAGGATCTTAACGCCGAGGGGCTTGACTGGTATCTGGTCAGCTGCGGGGAGCTCCGGGGCTATGTGCTCCGGGATCAGACCGAGCGGCTGCTGATTGGCTCCTATCTGCTTGGCGGGGCTGAACGAGGGGAGGCTGGAAACGCGGATGAATAAAAATAAGGTGATGGCCCTGGCGCTGCTGATGGCGCTGTGCCTTTCCTGCCAGTGTCTGATCGGCGCCGCAGCCGAAGAAAGCCTGCTGGACGCATACGGGATGGATCTGGACCTCTTTTTGACCTACCTGGACGTCTCCGGGGAGGAAATGAGCATCTATCCCACCGCGGCCGGGGCCGACGGCGACACGGTCCTTTTGTGGGGATACCTGCCGGATACAACCGTGGAGGAAGTGACCCTCCATGTCAGCGACGTGAACGGCCTGTATACCTTTTCCCCGGATGAAGGCACGGACCTTCAGGTGATCGACGCCGGGCAGGATCAGTGGGGGAAGCCCCTGTGCGAAATCACGGCCTGGTCCGAGGATGGGGAAACGGTGAGGATCCGCCTGTATCTGTCCCGTACCGCCAAGGAACCGTCCGTCCCAAAGGAAGAGGAAGCTGTTTCCGCACCGGAGGAGGAGCCGCAGAAAGAGGCGGTTTTGATCCGTGTGCATTTTGTCGATTCGGAGGGAAACACGATTGCCCCGGACCGGACAGAAACCGTCTGGACCGGCCAGCTGGACGCCGTTTACGCGGACCCGATCGAGGGCTATGTCCGCGTGGGCGATCTGGCGCAGATGATCTACCTGCCGCTGGGCACCAAGACGGCGGAGGACGTGACTTTTGTCTATCAGTCCCCGGAGCAGGCCCAGGAGGACGGACCTGTGGAAGCGGAGGGGGATCCTTCCCAGGAATCGTCTGGACAGGTGACCGAAGAACGGGTAGAAGATCCTGCGTCTCTTCCCGAGGACAGCGCTTTTAAACAGCCTCAGGAAGAAAACGTTTCGGAAGAATTCTTTACAGAAGAAAATCATGCGGGTACGGAAGAAGCAGCCACTCCGGCCGTTTCGGTGGAGACTGTGCCGGACGATTTTCCTCTTCAAACGCCGGACGCGAACGACGCTTCGGATGCGGTCCCCGGCCCCGCCCTCAAGCTGATCCAGGTCATTTACTCCTATGAGAACGACCTGTTCGGCTATTCCTCCAACAAGCTGGTGCCTGTGTCCGAAGGGGAAGCCCTTTTGTTTGCGGAAGAGCCGAAGAGCGGCTATCAGCTGCAGGGGGAGGATTCGCAGCTGGTCAAGGTCTATGCGGACGGGACGGCGGAGCCGGAAACGGTCGTATTCCACTATGTCCGTGTGGCCGAGCAGACGCCGGATCCTTCCTTCCATGCGTCCATCCCGGTTTATTATCAGACCGAGGACGGCGTCAACGTCGCTACGCCGACGATGGAAACGGTTGCCGCTGGTACGCAGCTGGTATATGCGAATCCGGGCGATCTGCAGGATGGCTATGATTTGATCACGGGCCCGCAGGAAGTGGTCTGCGAACCGGATGGGACGCTGACCCCCAGCCAGCTGGTCTTCTACTACCGCGCATCCGCCCCGGGAGAAACGGCCACGCCGGACGGAAAAAACGATTTTCTTTTGCAGCCCTACAGCGGGTACGCGAAGACCTCCGGGTCGGGGACGATCAACCTGCGCTCTTATCCGGATCAGTCGGACAGCGGGAACATCGTCGGAACCATCTCCCCGGATGATTTGATCATTCTCCAGCAGATCACCACCTATAAGAACAGCACCTGGTATTACGTGTCCGTCAACGGCAGAATGGGCTATGTTTCCGCCTCCGTCGTCCGGGAACTGACGGACAGCGAAACCAGGGCGCTTGAACAAAGCATGCTGCCGGACGAAGCGCCCACCCCGGAACCGGACGAACCGGGCCTGATTGAGCGGTGGGGGAAAACCACCACCAAGGTCCGCTTCCGCGAAGAGCCGGGCGGAAAGGTGATCCGGGAACTCAGGAAAAACACGGACGTCTTTGTCATTTCCTCAGAGGAAAGGGATCAGACCCTTTGGTATTCCGCTTTGGCGGCCGGACAGTCTGGCTGGGTGATGGCGGAGTATGTGGAGCTTTTGACGGCTTCTCAGTCCGCCCTCAAGCAGTCCCAGGTCAAAACACCCGCCCCGACTCACACGCCGTCCATGACCCGGGTGCCGACCGCGACGCCGACCGTGTTTATCCCGACGCCTACCCCTCTGCCGGAAGAGCTGCAGAAGACGCCGGAGCCAAGCCCGACGCCTGTTCCCTATACCGGCTACGCCCTATCCGTGACGCGGGCGGCTGTGCGCAGCAGCCTGAGTCTGAACGACGAATCGGTCCGCGAGATGATCGCGGTGGATACCCTGGTGCTCATCCAGGGCCAGGCCTATGTGGACGGGGCCTGCTGGGATTCCGTCCGTGTCCTGTCCAGCAGCGTGACCGGCTTTATGCAGGATGAGCAGCTCCGCCGGATTTCAGACAGCGAAGCGGATTACTACATCGCCAGCCTTGCCACGCCGACCCCCGCCCCGGTCATCCTGTCGACCCCGGAGCCTTTTATCGGTATGGCGAGAACGCTGGGGGAAGACGTCCCCTTAAGAACGGATATGAGCTCCAACGCCCAGATCATTGCCCTCCTGGGCAAGGATGAGGTGCTGCAGGTGACGGGTCAGGAAACGGCGGCGAACGGGCTTACCTGGTGCCTGGCCCAATACGGCCAGGACATCGGCTATGTGCGACGGGACATGATCGTGCAGATGAACGACTGGGAGATCGCCGGCTATATCGCTTCCCTGCGGACGCCGACGCCGGAGCCGGTCGCGACGCCTACGCCGATGCAGGTCAGCCAGCGCGCGACCGCCTACGGCATCGTGAACAAGGACCGCGTGAACCTCCGCCAGGCGCCCTCCGTCACCAGTATTTCCCTTTATATGATGACCCGGAACGAGATGGCGTACATGCTGGACTCGGTTCTTGGGGACGATGGGAAAATCTGGTATTACGTCACCGTCAGCAACCGCACGGGCTATGTCTCCTCAGACTATCTGACGGTCTTAAAGCAGAACGAGCTGGACGATTTCCTCAACACCGAGGAATTCAGAAGCGCGAACAACAGCGAAAACCTGATCAACGGCAGCGATTATCTCTATTCCTACGAGGACCATCTGCAGCAGCAGTGGCAGAACACCGATGTTTCCGCGTCGTTCGAGCCCTTTAACCCCTATGAGACGCCCGCCCCGGTGCTCGGGACCGCCCAGATCTCCCCGACCCCTGCGATCACCCTTCCGCCCGCCCCGTCCCCGACCATCGTCGGAGGCTTCCTGTCGGACGGAGACGAAGCCGGGCCCGACGGGTCCGGTGGCCTGTCCCTGGGCGTGATCCTGCTGGTCATCGGCGGCGCCGTGCTCCTGATCGGGGGAACGGTGATCGTCCTTCAGAGCTCCAGACGCAGGAAAAAACAGCGCCAGGCGCTGCGCAGGGCGCAGAAAGCCCAGTCCGTCCAGCGGGCGCGCCGGGCGGGCAGCGACGCATACGACCAGACCGGCCTGTATCACCGGGACGGAGTGCCTTCTCCGGTGGCCAGATATCAGGACCGCGCGGAGGAAGGGCAAAGGGCGGAAAACGGTGAAACCTACGTCCGCCCCTACAGCCGGGAGGAACTGGAACGCACCCGCCGCAGCGGGGCTGCCTCTCCTTACAGGACGGAGCGGAACAAGAGTTCCTACCCGCCGGAAGCCGAGGACGCCTACCGGCCGGCCAGAAGAGCAAGACGGACGGAGCTTAACGCGGATGAAAGCCGAGAAGCGGACGATACGGCCATGTTCCGCCGCCCGGTTCGTCCTTACACGGAAAGCGCCGTGCGGGAAACAGAGACGCAAGACCTTCCGGACGAAGCCCAGGAAGGCAGCGAAGCGTCTGATCCCATCCCGGATCTCAGGACCTCCTCCGCCCGCCGCCGCCGCACAGAACGCTTCCGGGATGATCCTGAAGCAAAAGACTGATGTCAGGAGCTGAATTATGAAAAAATGGTTCTTTTTCCTCCTTGTCCTGATGGCGTTCCTATCCGTCCAGGCCTTCGCCGCGGCCCCTGATTGGCTGGAGCTGACAGGGGAGGAACTGACTGCGCTGGAAGCCGCTCAGGAAACGGTCATCGCGCCTGTCAAGCCCGTGCCTCTTCACGTTCGGAGGCTCCTCCAGATCGCCCGGGCGGAAATAGGCTATACCGAAGGGCGGAACAACGCCACCAAGTACGGGGAATGGTCCGGAGATACCAACGCGAACTGGTGTGCCGAATACGTTTGCTGGTGCGTCGATCAGGTGGACCAGATCTACCAGACGAAGCTGCTGAACACGGTCTATCCCAAGTACTCCAGCAAAAACATCGGGCGGAACTGGTTCATCAAGGAGGGGAGGTACATTGCCCGGCGGGGAAGCATTCCCGGCTTTGGCTCCCAGTGGCTGATCGGCCACACCGAGCCCATTGTAAAAAACGGCTATGTACCCCAGCCCGGAGACTGGATGTTCTTTGCGGTATCCGCCGACGGGGATACGACCCACGTGGCCATGGTGGAGTTCTGCACAAGGGACGAACAGGGCCAGGTGCGCATCTATGCCCTGGAAGGAAACAAGCCCGACAAGGTGCAGCAGACCGCCTACCTCCTGGAGGATGAAACGATCCAGGGCTACGGGACGGTGTTCGACCTGGCCGACTCGGTGCTCAAATCCGGCTGCGAAAGCAGGAAGGTGATGGAACTTCAGCGGATGCTGTGCGAGATCGGCCTGCTCAATGAAATCCATGCGACGGGCACCTACGGCACCCATACCGCGGAGGCGGTCCGCGCCTTCCAGCAGGCCAACGGGATTGAGCTCACCGGCGTGGCCGGCCATGAGACGCAGCTGGCCCTGCAGTCTTACGTCCAGCAGTACCGGATGGAGCATCCGGAATACTGGGAAGTTATCGATGACGATTGACAGAACCAAGGCCTGTGATGTAGAATAAATTTTGCACTTGCGGCATTTCCGACCGGAAGATCAGAATCATCGGGAAACGAGGTGGCTTTTCATGCAGGATAAGCTGGTCCTTCTTGACTATGACCATTCCGTCGCCAGAATGGCCGCCCGTATGCTCCGTTCCGAGAGAATCTGCTGCAAAATTTTCCACTGGGATACCCCGGCGGAAACCATTTTTGCGGAAGATCCCAGCGGGCTGATCCTCTGCGCTGCGCATGATTCGGTGTTTGCGGACCCGGAGGGTCTGCTTCGCGTGAGCCATGTGCCGGTGCTGGCCCTGGGCGCCGCCGCGGCGGGAATGGCAGTTTTCCTGGGCGGGTCCGCCGGGACGCTGATTCAGGACCAAAGGATGACGGACATCCGTTTGAGCGACTGTCCGCTGCTTTCAGGGATGACGTCCTCCAAGCGCCTGCTTTCTGGCATGATTCCGCTGAGCTTGCCTGAGGATGTTTCAGTGATCGCCACCGCTTCTGATTCCGGCCTGCCCGTCGCCTTTTCCAAGGGCGAATGGAAGCGTTTTGGAACGCTGCTGGAATTGGAGCTGCACGACCCGGACAGCCGGATTCTTTTGACCAACTTTGCCCAGCGGATATGCGGCTGCACCGCCTGGTGGGATGAGGATGCCTTCGTCAGCCAGGCCGTGGGGGATATCCGCCGTGCCGCGGGAGAGGGAACCGCCCTCTGTGTCATGACGGGCGGCCTGCACGCCAGCGTTTCCGCCCTGCTGGGCGCCCGCGCCCTGGGAGACAGGATGATCGGTGTTTTCGTAAACACCGGCCTCCTCCAAGAGGAGGAAGAAAGCGCGTTCGAGCGCTTCTTCGCCGGCCGCATCCGCCTTCCGCTGGTCTTCCTGGATGAAAGCCAGCGTTTCCTCCACGCGCTTCGGGGAATCCGGGATCAGGAGGAGAAGCGTTCCGCCGTTCATTCCCTGCTGAACGTCGTCACCAGGGAAATCCAGCGGCAGTATCCGGATTTGACCCTGATCATTCAGGACCGCACCTTTGCCGATCAGCCGCAGGAGGATTATTTAAGCCTCCGCCGGGGCGTTTCCCTGCTGGAGCCCCTCCAGGACTTATTTCTGGACGAAGTCCGCCAGGTAGGCAGCTACCTGAGCCTCCCGTATGATATGATCGCGGGCCAGATCATTCCGGATACCGGCCTGGCCCTGAACATCATTGGCGAAGTGACAGAGGAAAAGCTGTCCGTGCTCAGGAGGTCCGACGCGATTTTCCGCAGCATTTTAAGGCAGTCCGGCCAGTCCAAAAAACTGAGCGAGTATTACGCGGTGCTCAGGCCCTATGAAAAGGACACCTATTCGGTGATCCTCCGGGCCCTCGGCTTCCATCAGGGAGATACGATCCGCCCGGCCCGGCCGCCCTATGACATCCTGGAGGAGTCCGCCGAGCGGATCCGCCAGGAATGCCCGCAGGTGAAGCGGGTGCTCTACGACCTGACCCCGACCAGCCGCCAATAAGAACATTGCCCCGTTCCCGATCCGATAGACAGCGCTCTGACACATGTTCAGAAGTACGGAGTATCCATATGCGAATTACCCATCCACAGGCAACGTACCGCGGGATTCCGGCGGAAGATACTTTTTTTGTTTCCAACGATCAGTTTATTCAGCTGGGCAGCGGGTATCTGATTCCCTTTGTTCAAAAAGAGCTGTATCCAAACCGGCCGCTGAATATCTATATGGAAATCGACGCCCAGCCGTCGGCCAGAAACCTGCTGTTCGGCGCGCTTCTGGCCCGGGCTGTCGTAATCCGGGACCGGAATTATCCCGGAATGCCGGCGCGGCTCTACGCCCAGCTGGACGCTTCGGACGCGGACCTGGTGCATTTTTACCAGCACAGCGGGCTGACGGCGGACGACGCGGAGGACCTTTTTTATTTCCCGCTCCCGTACGCGGAGCCGGGGAAGACGCCGATGGGCGTGCAGTACGCATCGGTTCCGCTGGAAAACGACGCCCAGCAGGACGCTTTTCTCCAGCGACTCAACGCCATGCGGATCTCGCCCATCCAGCGCGACCAGCTGACGCTCTGGCGGGAACAGCCCGGCTTTCTCGCCCTCGGCTTTTACCGGGCGGGCCGTCCGGTTTCTGAGCTGCTGACAGCCGGCACCGGGCCGGAAGCCTCCCTCGTGCAGGTGTATACCCGCAGCGAGTACCGCCATCAGGGCATGGCGCGCTCCCTGGTGCTGCAGGCTTCGGCCATCCTGCGCGAACGGGGGATGCAGGGGCTCTACGCCCATATCTTCCGCAGAAATACCCCGCAGGTGGCCTTCATGCAGAGTATCGGCGCGACGTACACGAAAACGATCGCCCTGCTTCCCGGTGTGGATCTATGAAGCGGGGCTGGCTGATACAAAACGGCTTTTATCATTCGGAAAGCTTTGAGCGGCTGTTTCTTTCCCTGCGGAGAGAAGCGGAAGCGCTGGGGCTTTCTTTGTGTTTGAAGGGCAATGACAGCTTATGTCCTTTCCAGCTGCAGGTGCTCTTGGAACGGCCTGATTTCGTCCTCTTCTGGGACAAGGACGTACGGCTGGCGGATCAGCTCGAAAGCGCCGGTCTTCGGGTGTTCAACGGGGCTCGCTCCATCGCGCTCTGCGACGATAAGACGCTGACCTACCTGGCCCTCAAAGACCGTCTCCCGATGCCGGAAACCATTCTGGCCCCGATGACATTTTTTGAATACGGGGACGCTTCCTTCCTTTCCCGGGTGGAGGAAACGCTTTCCTTTCCCTACCTGATCAAGGAGGGCTGCGGTTCCTTTGGCCGCCAGGTCTATCTGATCCATTCCCATGAGGAGGGGCTGGCCAAGGTCCGGCAGCTGGCCGGAAAGCCGTTTTTATTTCAGCGCTTCATCCGGGCCTCCGCCGGGCGGGATCTGCGGGTTTATGTCTGCGGGGGTAAAACGGTAGCGTGCATGGAGCGGGTCGCCCCGCCCGGAGACTTCCGCTCCAACATCGAAAATGGGGGAAAGGCGGTGCTCCACCGTCTCGCCAAAGAGGAAGAAGCCCTGGCCGTGCAGGCCGTCCAGCTGCTCGGCCTGACCTTTGCGGGGGTGGATCTGCTGTTTACCCCGGAAGGGCCGCTGCTGTGCGAGGTCAATTCCAACGCCCATTTTTCCGGTCTTCAGGCGCTGACAGGCGTCAATATTCCCAGGGAGATCCTGCTGAGCGTCCTTTCCTCCCTGACATAATATTTCTTGTTTATCATTTGCGAGGGTGTACCATTGAAACGACTGATTTCCTTCTTTAAGTCCGAACGTGTCCGTTCCTGGCTGCTGATTATTTTCGGCAGCGCCATCGGCGCCGCCGCCTACCCGATGTTCCTGACCCCGAACGCCATCGCCCCGGGCGGGCTGACTGGCGTAGCGATGATTCTGAACCACCTGTTCCGCTGGCCCATTGGTATCACCAGTCTGCTGCTCTGTGTGCCCTTATTTCTTGCCGGCTGGAAACAGTCCGGCCTTCTCTTTGTGGTGAAAACGGTGGCGGCCACCGTCCTGTTTTCCCTGCTGATCGACCTGCTGCCTCTGCCGCCGGTGACGGACGATATCCTGCTGGCTACCGTCTTTGGCGCGGTGCTCCTGGGTGTTGGCCTGGGGATGATCCTGAAGGGCGGGGCGACGACGGGCGGTACGGACATGATGGCCGAGATGCTTCACCGTCAGTTTCCCTCCGTCCGCGTGGGCGTGTTTTTGGCCTGTCTGGACGGCTGCGTGATCCTGGCCGCCGCCCTGTTCATAGGCGCGAGGGCGGCTCTCTACGCGCTGATCAATATCGTGATCTGCTCCTATGTGATCGACCTGTCCCTCTCCGGCGCGGGCAAGGCCAAGGCCTGCTTTATCATTTCCGATATGGCGGACCAGATTTCCGCCCGGATTCTTCACGAGATGGACCGTGGCGTCACTCTGCTGAACGCCACCGGCGCTTATTCGCGGGCGGATAAAAACCTGATCATCTGCGTCTGCGCCTCCAAGGAAATCGCCCGCCTCAAACAGATCGTCAAAAAGGAAGACGCGAAATCTTTTATGTTTATTACCGATACACACGAAACGCTGGGAGAAGGGTTCAACCATTGGATGTAAGCCGCCAACAAAGGAACACGTCGATGAAGCAGGCGGTCAGGCAGATCGCCGTCCTGGCGGCCCTGCTGACGTTGGCGCTTTTTATCTGCCGGCTGACGATGTTCCGCACCTATACCGTCCGCATCCCGATCTCGGATACGATGCGGGCGCGTCTTGAAAAGGACGGGGTTCAGACGTCGGTCGGCGCGCCGCATGTCCTGGAAGTCGGCGATGTCAGGGTGCGCCCCGGCTATGTGAGCCTTCAGATCCATCCGGACCAGGCGGGGGAAACGGAGATTCAGATCAGAGATCAAAGCGGGGAGCAGACCTGGCATTTTTATCTGCATGTAAGCCCCCTGGGCACCGTATACGACCCCCAGACGGAGGGCTTTTCGGGGGATTCGGCCCTGATGGTTGCCTTCACCCTGTTCTGGTTGGCCGTCAGCGCGGTGATGACCTGGCATTTTTTCCAGATGAAGGGCCCGTCGTTTTATGCCTATACCACGATCTTTTACGCCGGCTTCGCCATTTTTACCCTGGTCACCGGGCTGGTCACGCTGGTGGTGACGGTGCGGCACATCCTTCATCCGGAACACTTTTCCATGTTCGACGGCTATTCGGCCATCAACAGCGCGAGCGTTCATTTTATGATCCTCACGACCCCGGCGATCCTCGCTTTCGCCGCCGCCATGATGATCAGCAATATCGCCCTGCTCCGACACGAGAGGATCCGGCTGCGCAACTTTCTCGGCATCCTGATCAGCCTTCTGCTGGTCGCGGGGAACGCGATTGGCTGGATGCTGTTTTCCAGTGACGTTTCCGGGTCTGAAATGGAGGTACGCATCCGGAATACGCTGAACAACACCTACGCCACCGTCTTTGCCTACTTTGAGTGCATGCTGGCCGGCTCCGTGATCTGCGGGGTCAAGGCGGCCCGGCATCAGCCGACGCTGGACCGGGATTTTATCGTCATTTTAGGCTGCTGGTTCCGGAAGGACGGTTCCCTGCCCCCGCTGCTGCGCGGCCGGGCGGACCGGGCGATCTCCTTCTGGCGTGAGCAGAAGGAAAGCACGGGTAAGGAAGCCGTGTTCATCCCATCCGGCGGCCAGGGCCGGAACGAAACGATGCCCGAGGCCGAAGCGATCCGGCGATACCTGCTCTCCCAGGGCGTCCCGGAATCGGCCATCCTTCCCGAAACCAGATCCGCCAACACCTATCAGAACATGGCGTTCTCCAAAGAAATCATTCAGGATGTCCGGCCGGACGGGCGGACGGTGTTCGCGACGACCAACTATCACGTCTTCCGTAGCGGCATATGGGCCGCCCAGGCGGGCCTGACGGCGGAGGGCATCGGGGGAAAAACGAAGTGGTGGTTCTGGCCCAACGCCTTCATGCGCGAGTGCATCGGTCTTTTGCAGAGGCGCTGGAAGCAGGAGGTCATTCTGCTGGTCCTGCTATTGGCGATCTTCGGCCTCCTTTCCATCATTCTGTGAGATGGGCTCTGTTTTTTATCCCATATTTTTGTAAAAAAAGGGTTTTATGAGTAGCGGGATGCTCTTTTTCTGTGTTATAATAGCGAAGGTCAACATTTAAATCAAATGCTTGTCTGCTTATGAAAGTGAAGGAGGAATGAACAATGCGAAAACTGACGACCCTGACGCTTGCCGTACTCCTGGTGCTGGCGACTGTCTGCTCTTCGGCCTATGCCATGGGCACCAAGACCTTCTATGTCAACACCAACAACGGCACCGGCGGCGCTCTGCTGATGCGTGCGGACCCCTGGGTAGCGAGCGACAACGTGATCGGCAGGATTCCTTACGGCACCAAGGTTCAGGTGGCCGGTATCAGTGACGACGGTCAGTGGGGCTACACCAGCTACGGCAGCACGTCCGGTTGGGTCATGATGAAATTCCTGTCCGAGTACGAGCCCGGCCCCTCCAAGAAAAAGAAGGTGACCCCCACCCCCGTGCCCCAGGGCGAAGACGGGGACTATATCCTGAACTTCATCAACAATGAGTTCACCGTCATGGCGCGGAATACCCTGATCAACCGCTACCAGGTCAAGGTGACGCCGCCCAAGCTCACCACCAAGTGCTATCTGCGCTGGGCGCCTCACCAGAGCACCCGCGCGATGCGGTCCGACCTGATGTACGGCGATATTCTCACCGTCGTCGCGGAAGGGAATAAGTGGCTCAAAGTCCTCGATCCCGAGACGGATCAGACCGGCTTTATTACCAAGAGCCTGACCACCCGGATGTCCGGTATCAGCTTTCAGTGATTAAACGGAGGAACATAAAATGAAAAAAACGCTGATCATTCTGTCTCTCGTGCTGGCTGTCTGCATGTTTGGCGGCGCCGCCGTTGCGGAGGAAGGATTTGAGCACGCTTTCCAGATCATTCCGATCGTGCCGGAAGGCTTTGACGTGGTGGAGGAAGTCTGGCAGGATCCCTATCTGGGCACCCTCAAGCTCAGCAGCAGCAAGGCGGACAAGCCCACCCTGTTCGTGGTGGTCGCCTACAACGACAGCATCAGTCACCTGACCTTCAACGACGAAACCATCGGCACCGACGAAGTCAAGTCCTATATCGACTCTGTCGCCTATGACGCCGAGACGGAATCCGCCATTCCCTACCGGATCGAAAACACCGGCCTGGGCACGGGCGTGGTGATCTTCGAGCGGGCCACCGCGACGGAATTTTATTCAATCTGGCACGGCTATGAGGTTTCCCTCTACGCCTACAACCTGGACGCCGAAGGCAACGAATCCAAGCTGACCGAAGACCAGGTTTCCCTCGTAATGAAGTTCCTCACGGACATGGATTTCAACAAGGTCGTCGTGGACGAGGCGACGGAAGCCCCCGCGGCTCCTGCTGAAACCCCGGCTGCTTAAAACCGATACGGATCAACCATCAAAGAACCCGTCTGGCGAAATAGAAGTCAGACGGGTTCTTTGATGGTTAGATTTTATCCTGCAAGATAGTCCTTGATCATACTGAAATAGAAATGGTATTCGTTCATATCGATCTGGGAGTTCTGGTGCTTCATGTACAGGTAAAGCACTCCGGCAAGGACGGCCAGGCCCAGCAGAACGGCCACGAGAACGCGCCACGGACTGATGGGGGATTTGCCGTTGGCCTTCCCGGTCTGGCCGTTGACGAGGACGTGGTACAGCTTATTCTTGTAGGTAAAGGCGCTCAGGTACATCGGCAGCAGGAGCAGCTTGTAGCGCACGTCAGAGTTTTCGGTGCTCAGATGGGTGACCTCGGCGACGTCGGCGTGGGTCAGAATATCCCGCTCAGCCAGGCGGGTCATTTCCCGGTCAATAATCTTCTGGGCCTTCTCCCAGCCCTGCTGCACGTCGACGACGGGTTTTTCGCAGCCGAAGCCGCTGATGAATTCCGGGGTATACTGGACCAGGCGGCTCAGGTCGAAGGGCTGAACGGAGCTCAGCATCTTCGCGGGAAGGCGCTCGCTGCCGACGACCAGAATGTCGTCAAACACGTTGGACACGACGCCGGAGGCGGGGGACCAGCGAATCCGCTGCTCCTGCACGTTTTGGGTGCGCCGCTTCCCATCCGGTCCGGTGACGACGCGCTGAACCGTCACATAGTAATAATGCCCGGCGCGGCCGGAATAATGCGAGACGCTGCTCGCGTCATAGGTCCAGTGGGGCAGGTAAAGCCCGGTGATCTGTCCGAGCACGGCCATCCTTTTCGCCTTGTAAGGGGCGAAGAGCTTCTTTTTCAGCCATTTGCGGAAGGCTTCCACCGCGACAGGCTTGGTAATTTTGAACGGGATCAGGCTTTCCGGGGCAATGCCGGATTTGCTCTGGTCTTCCAGCACGTGAGGCGCGCCGCAGAAAGGGCAGAAATCCGCCGTCGTTTCGCCCGTCAGGACGATCTGCGCCCCGCAGCCGTTGCAGCGGACGGTGTGCGTATCGTCCCCCCAGGCGTTGTCCTGGACGGGCGGGGCATAGCGGATATCGTATTCGTTGGGCGTCCGCTGGCTCACCGCGAAGGGTTTCTCGCTGTCGCAGTAGGGACATTTCAGGTTCTGTGATTCCGGATCAAAAATCATCCGCCCGCCGCAGGAAGGGCAGGAGAAGGTCTGGGATTTCTGGTTGATCCGGCCCGGATTGGATTCGGACATGGTATTTCCTCCAAAGGGCAAAGCGTCCCAAGGGACGCTTTGGTGTTATAAATCAATGGCTCTTTTTCCGGGAACGAAAGCCGGTAAAAACGAGCAGCCCCAGCATCAGCGCGGGGAAGAGGGTGCCCAGCAGGATGCCCTTGTGCAGGCTCCCGCCGAAGGCGTCCGCCACGAGCCCGACAAAGGTCGGCCCTCCGCTGCAGCCGATGTCGCCCCCCAGGGCCAGCAGGGCAAACATGGCCGTGCCGCCGCGGGGCAGCGTCCGGGAAGCGATGGAAAAGGTCCCCGGCCAGAGAATGCCGACGGAAAAGCCGCAGGTCCCGCACCCGATCAGGGAGAGGACGGGGCTCGGACTCAGGGAGATCAGCAGGTAAGACACGACGCACAGGATGAGGCTGACCAGCATGAAGGGCCAGAGGGTTTTCCCGGTGCCGAATTTCCCAAAGAGCAGGCGGGAGGTTCCCATCAGCACCGAAAAGAAAGCGGCGCCCAGCAGGTCGCCCGTGGCCTTGGCGACGCCCAGGCCCTTTTCCGCGAAGGCGGAGGCCCACTGGCTGACGCCCTGTTCGCTGGCCCCTGCCAGAATCATCATCACGGCCAGCTGCCAGAAAAGGCCGCTCCTTAGCAACTCCCCGGTACGCATCCCCTGTTCCCCGTCCTGTACCACGGGATAGAGGGGGACGCGGGTAAAACGAAACCCGTTGACGGCGGGCACCAAAGCAAACACAAACAGAAGAATCCGCCAGTTTTCCCGCCCGAACATGGCGAAGAAGGCTGTGGAAATCAGGATGACGCCGACGCAGCCCCAGCAGTAAAACGAGTGGAGCAGGCTCATCGTCTTTTCTTTATGGTCGTTCGGACAGGATTCCACGATCGGACTGACCACGACTTCCAGCAGCCCGCCGCCGACGGCGTATACCGAAACGGAAATCAGGATGCCGGCAAAGGGGGCCATCACATTCGGCAGGAAGGAAAGCAGCACCAGCCCCAGCGTTGCCATGACGTGCGCCAGCACCACGCTGGCCCGGTAGCCGATCCTGTCCACAAAGGTGACGGAGACCAGGTCCACCAGCAGCTGCACGCCGAAATTAAAGGTGATCAGCAGCGTCACCTGGGGCAGGGACAGGCCGAACTCGTTCTGAAACGTGACAAACAGCAGGGGAACATATACGTTGACGATGGCCTGGGTGATATAGCCGAAAAAGCAGGAATGAATGGTGGAGGTCGCATTGTAGGATCGCATGCACTTACTCCTTTTCCTGCTCCGTCCAAAGGCGCCAGGCGCTTTCGCCGTTGCCCAGGGTGATCTTCCGCCCGTTTCTCACCACCGGGGTGATCATCAGCTCGGGCTGGGCGGCGATATAATCGAGGATGCTGTCTTCATCCGGCGTATACATGCATGGATGGGAACGGACCTTGATATCCTCCGCGTTGAGCAGCTTCTTGGCCCCGCCGGCCTGCTGGGCGAAAAGCTGCAGCTCCCGGCGGCCGGGAGGTGTCTTCTTCATGTCCATCAGCTGGTAGGGAATCCGCCGTTCCTTGAAAAAACGTTCCGCTTTCTGAACGTCAAAATTCTTTTTGACAAAATAGATCTGAATGTTCATTTATTTCGCCTGACCGTCCAAATCCAGACCGAGGTCTACTTCGTTCTCGCCGTCGGACCAGAGCTTTTCCAGGTGATAATATTCCCTGGCTTCGGGATGGAAAATGTGAACCAGAACCGTACCGTAGTCCAGAACGATCCAGCGGCCTTCCTGCTGGCCTTCCCGGCTGCGCAGGGGAACGCCAAGCTCCGCCATTTTGTCTTCGACGTCTTCCGCCAGCGCTTTGGTCTGCAGGATGTTCCGGCCGCTGGCGATCAGCATATAATCCGTGATTACGGTCAGATGGCCGACGCGCAGGGCGCGGATGTCGATGGCTTTTTTGTCGTCCAGAACTTTCGCGATGGTTTTGACCAGCATTTCCTGTTCCATGAATGTACCTCCTGTTGGGTGTTTTTTAGCGATTTGGTCTTTATATGCTGTCAAGAATGAAAAGGTTATTGTCGTTCCCTGTCAATAAAATTGTATCAGAATCACAGCCGAAAATCAAGCAGAAACGAAAGCGGCCCTCTTCGTTCAAAGTGAAAAGTGATTTTCCAGGTTCAATCAAAATAAATAACGAAGAAATCTTCTCTGTCAAGGAAAAATCCTTGACAAAAAGACGATCCTGCGTTAATATATCCGCTGTCAAGGGAAAATCCTTGACGGGCGGAGGCGTTTCGATGCGCGATCTGATGGAAAAAAAGGTAGAAGCCGCTCTGCTGAACGGGTATTACGGCCCGCTGCTGACGGAGAATCAGTCGAAAATGCTGAAGCTCTACTGCGACGAGGATTATTCCCTGACGGAGATCGCCCAGCAGTACGCGGTCAGCCGCCAGAGCGTATACGATACGCTGAACCGCGCGATACTCACCCTGTCGGCGGCGGAGGAAAAGCTTCACTGGGCGTCCGCGTCCGAGAACAGACAAAAAGAACTCAGAAAGCTCTGCGAAAAGGTTGAGGCCCTGCCGGTAGAAACGTCAGGACGGGCCGCGAAAGAGGAAATTCTGGCGGAACTTAAGAAGCTTCTGAGCGAGGAGGAACAATATGGCGTTTGAAGGCCTTTCCGAAAAACTGCAGGGGGCTTTCCGCAAGCTGACCGGCAAAGGAAAGATCAGCGAACAGAACATCAAGGATGCCATGCGGGACGTGCGGATGGCGCTGCTGGAAGCGGACGTCAACTACACGGTCGTCAAGGATTTTATCAAGCAGGTCACTGAACGGTCGATCGGCGAGAAGGTCATCTCCACGCTGAACCCCGGCCAGCAGTTCATCAAAATCGTCAACGAGGAACTGACCAAGCTGATGGGCGGCTCTGTCGCCAAGCTGACCTGGTCGCCCAGCGTCCCGACCATCTACATGCTCTGCGGCCTGCAGGGCGCCGGTAAAACCACCATGGCCGGAAAGCTCGCCCTGAACATGCTCAAGCAGAATAAAAAACCCCTGCTCGCGGCGTGCGATATTTACCGCCCGGCCGCCATCTCTCAGCTGCAGATCGTGGGCCAGCAGGTCGGTGTGCCGGTGTTTGAAAAAGGAACGCAGGACCCGGTCAAAACGGCGAAGGAAGCCGTAGATTACGCCCGCTACTACGGCCAGGACGTGGTGATCATCGATACCGCCGGCCGCCTTCACGTGGACGAGCAGCTGATGGACGAGCTGCGCCGGATGAAGGAATCCGTCCATCCCCAGGAAATCCTGCTGGTGGTCGACGCGATGACCGGCCAGGACGCCGTCAACGTGGCCAAGTCCTTTAACGATCTTTTGAACATCGACGGCGTGATCGTGACCAAGCTGGACGGCGACGCCCGCGGTGGCGCTGCTTTATCCGTCCGCGCGGTGACCGGCAAGCCCATCAAGTTCGCCGGCGTCGGCGAAAAGCTGTCTGACCTGGAGCCCTTCCATCCGGACCGGATGGCGTCCCGCATCCTGGGCATGGGCGACATGATGACGCTGATCGAAAAAGCGACGGAAGCCTATGACCTGAAGAACGCCGCGAAGGAAGCCAAGACCAAGCAGAAAGCGCCCACGGATCTGGATCTGGAAGATTATCTGGAACAGATGCAGCAGATGAAGAAGATGGGCAGCCTCCAGAGCGTGCTGGGGATGCTCCCGGGCATCGGCTCCAAGCTCAAGGATGTCGAAATCAGCGACGACGTGATGAAGAAGCCGGAAGCCATCATCCGCAGCATGACGCCCCAGGAAAGGCACCGCCCCGAAATCCTGAACGCTTCGCGCAGGAAGCGCATCGCGATGGGTGCGGGCGTGACCGTGCAGGACGTCAACCAGCTGATCCGTCAGTATGAGCAGGCCCGCCAGATGGTCAAATCCATGATGGGGAACAAGCGCCAGGCATTCCGCCAGCTTCGTTCCATGGGCAAACACTAAACCGAGGTTATCATAGCAGTATGATACCGATATATTTTTAGGAGGAATCATTCCATGGTCAAAATTCGTCTCAAGAGAATGGGCATGAAGAAAAAGCCCTTCTACCGTGTCGTTGTTGCTGATGAACGCTCTCCCCGTGACGGCCGTTTCATCGAAGAAATCGGTTATTACGATCCGATGAAGAAGCCTTCCGATATTAAGATCGACAAGGTAAAAGCCCTGGATTGGATGAAGAAGGGCGCTCAGCCCACTGACTCTGTCCGGATTCTGCTCAAGAGGAGCGGCGTGATCGAAGGCTAAGTCGCGCGGCAGATAGGAGAAATCAAATGGAGGAACTCGTCCTGTATCTGGCCCGTTCCCTGGTAGATCATCCTGAGCAGGTCAAAGTAACCGCGACAGAAGGCCCGGACGCCGTGATTCTCGAACTGAACGTGGCGGCGGAAGACATGGGCAAGGTCATCGGAAAACAGGGCCGCATTGCCAAGGCGGTGCGTACTGTGGTCAAAGCGGCGACTGCCAAGGACGGCAAACCGGTTTTTGTGGAAATTCAGTAATCATAGGGCGGACGGCCGCATAGCTGTCCGCCCTTGTTTTGAGGAAAAGTCATGCTGTCAAAATACATTGACGTGGGCGAGGTGCTCCGTCCCCAGGGCATCGAGGGCCTGGTGAAGGTCCGGCCGGACACCGAAGCGCCGGAGCGCTTTCTTGAACTGAAAAACCTCTACGTCCGCAAGGGCGACGTATACGAAGAGGCTCAAATATCAGACGTTTCCGTGCGGGACGGCTTTGTGTATCTGCGCCTGAACGGCGTAAAGACCAGAAACGAAGCCGAAGCCCAGAGGGGAAGCATCCTGTCCCTTTCCCGCTCCCAGGCGCGTGAATTGCCAGAAGGGGAATGGTTCGTGTGCGACCTCATCGGCTGCCGGGTTACCGGAGACCAGGGAACGGACATCGGCGTCCTTCGGGATGTGCTGCTGACCGGCCCCAATCCCGTGCTGGTGATCGGGACGAAGAAAGGCAGTCTGCTCGTGGCGATGATGAAATTCGTCTTAAGCGAGGTGGACCCGGAAGCGGGCCGCATCGTCCTGAACGAGGCCAGACTGCCGGAAGTGGCGGTGTACGAATGAAAATCACCCTGCTGACCATTTTTCCCCAGATGTGCGAGGCCGTCCTTGGGGAGAGCATCCTCGGCCGGGCAAGAAAGGCCGGGCTGCTGGACGTTCGTGTCGTCGATATCCGCCCCTTTTCGGATGCCAAGCACAAGAATACGGACGACTATCCCTTCGGCGGCGGGGCGGGCATGCTGATGACCCCGCAGCCCATCGCTGCCGCGTTTCAGTCCGTCTGCGGGGATCATTTTTCAGGGAAAAGGATTTTTTTAGGCCCCTGCGGGGTCCCTTTCCGTCAGGAGCTGGCGGAACAGCTGTCCCGGGAGGAGGAGCTGGTGCTGCTTTGCGGCCATTACGAGGGTGTGGATCAGCGGGTGCTGGACCACTACATTGACCTGGAGATCTCCCTGGGGGATTTTATTCTGACAGGAGGAGAGCTGGCCGCGCTGGCGGTGACGGACTGCATTGCAAGGCTCCTGCCCGGGGTGCTGGGCAGCGCGGACAGCGCGGTGGACGAAAGCTTTTCTGCAAGCGGTCTGCTGGAATACCCCCAGTATACCAGGCCGCGCGTGTTTGAAGGGGAGGAAGTGCCCGCTGTCCTTTTAAGCGGCGATCACGCGAAGATCGCCGCCTGGAGAAGACGGCAGTCCATCCTGAGGACGGCCCGGCTCCGCCCGGACCTTCTGGACAAAGCGCCCCTGACGGACGCCGAACGAAGGGAGCTGGCGGAGCTTACGGAGGAAGGCTTTCCGTCCGATATCTGATCATCCGGTTTTTTTGCTGCATATGGTTGAATCAGCCTGGGAATACGTGCTATAATTGTACAAAACCCCGACATGGAGGACAAACACGATGTTGATGAAACAGCTTTCCGTGTTTCTTAAAAACAATCAGGGAACTTTGGCGGACCTGACGCAGCTGCTCGGCCGCGGCGGCATCATCATGGAAGCCGGCACCCTGGCGGATACTTCCCGCTACGGCGTATTCCGCGCCATCGTTTCAGACAGCGAGAAGGCGCTGCGCCTTCTGCAGGACAACCAGTATTCCGCCTGCCTGACGGACGTGCTCTGTGTCCGCGTACCGGACGGGGCGGATGGGGTCGGCAAGGTGCTGGAAGCCCTGAACAACACCAACACGGACATCGAATATTTGTACGTGTTCAGTACCAAGCAGGAAAAAGCCCTGGTGCTGGGCGTGCTGGACCCGGAGCACAGCGCCGCTTATCTGACTGAGAACGGCTTTACCTGCCTCTCCGAGATTTCATAAAGGTTTATTGAACGATGGAAACGAAAAAGCCCATGAAAAGCAGAAGTAAAAAGATTAAACCGGTATATAAGCCCTATCTGAAGGGCAATCCTGTGAGCGCGCTTTGCGCAAAGCGCGGCCTTAAGCTCATGGGCTACGCGCTGATTTTTCTGGTGCTGAACATCTTTGTCGGCACCGTGTTCAACGTAACCGGCAGTGCCTTCCTGCGCATCGTGCTCAACGGGGCCCTGCTGGGCGTTTATGCGATGCTTCTGTATCTGGACGGCCTCAAAATGGGGGACAGCGACGTCGCTTTTGCTGAAATCCAGTACGCCCATCAGCAGTCGGGGGAAACGATCAGCAAAGCGGATAAGGATCACTGCTTTCATCCCCTCAAGGGTTTCTTCACCGTGTTTTTCGGCCTTCTGCCGATCCTGCTGGTCTGTCTGGCCTACGCCCTGTTTGCCAAGAAGAACACCTATTCGCTGCAGGCCCTGCCTTCCTGGTTGTCCGCGTTTTCCGCCCAGGAAGAGATCACGGCCCCGCTGGCGTATTATAACCGTTCTGTCCCCTTCACGGTGGTGGACGGGCTGAGGATCTTTGTCCGCCTGCTGCTGTATCCCTTCTATAACCTGGTCGGCATGCGGAACGCAGATGCCGTGCTCACGATCGACAGGCTGAGCCCGGTGCTGGCCATCCTTCCCTTCCTCTTTTACGGGGTGGGCTATATTTTCGGCCTGCGCTCCCGGGCGATGACCCACGGCGGGATCGCTCACGCGAGACGGCGCAGGAAGAAGGGCGGCGGGATCAATTTCAAGAAGAAGACCGCCCCGCGCAAGACCAACCAAAAAGAACTGGTCTGATGCGTATCATCGGTGGGAAATACCGTTCCCGGACCCTGCAGGCTCCTAAAGGGATGGAAACACGGCCGACCCTGGATCAGGTGCGGGAGGCCCTATTCAACATCCTGCAGGGGCAGATCGAAGGGATCGTCATGCTGGACCTGTACGGGGGGAGCGGCGCGGTGGCGCTGGAAGCGGTCAGCCGGGGCGCCTCCTCCGCTGTGATCTGCGATCAGAGCCGGGACGCCGTCGCCGTCATAAAAAGAAACGTCGCCACCCTCGCCTGCGAAGATCAGGTGACGGTGCTTCAGATGAAGGACCAAAATGCCCTGGATCGGCTGGAAAAGGAACAACGGACCTTTGATCTTGTTTTTCTGGACCCGCCGTACAAGCTGGACATGACGGACGTGCTTACCCGTATCGCGGCAGGCCCTCTGCTCCGCCCGGGCGGGAAGGCGGTCCTGGAGCACGCGGCTTCCAACCAGGCTCCGGAAATCCCAGGCCTTCGGCTTTTGTCCACCCGGAAATACCGAGACACCTGTCTGACCTTTTACGAAAAGGAATAGCCCCACAAGAGGAGGCGCTTTTCATGCGCAGCGGCGTTTGCCTGTATCCCGGCAGCTTTGACCCAGTTACCCTGGGCCATATGGATATCATCCGCCGGGCGGCGAAGGTGTTTGAAAAAGTCTATGTCGGCGTCCTGATCAATCCGGAAAAGAAGGGCAGCTTTACCAATGAGGAACGCGTGGACCTTTTAAAAAGGGCCTGCGCGGACCTGTCTAACGTGGAGATCGTTTCCTTCACCGGACTTACGGCGGAGCTGTGCAGAAAGCTGGACATCCGCGTACTGGTTCGCGGTCTCCGCGGCGGGGACGACCTGACCAGCGAGATGCGGATGGCCAAGATCAACGCCCAACTGCTACCGGGCCTGGAAACCGTGTTTCTGGGCGCATCCAGCGGCATGGAGGCGGTCAGTTCCTCCCTGGTCCGGGAAATCGCATCCTTCGGGGGGGATATTTCCGCCCTGGTTCCAAAGGAAATCTGTCAGGAAATTCAAAACCGTTTCAAACGTTCTTGATTGTTGTTGACCCTTGAGCAGCCAAAGGAGGAATCGACATGGCAGACGTGAGACTGAGAATGCTGGACCTGATCGACAGACTGAAACAACTGGCGGAGAATGCGAATAAAGTGCCCCTTTCCAGCAG
>DGRV01000013.1 GCA_002391225.1 Christensenella sp. UBA4379 | reverse complement strand
CAGCCAGCAAAGCAGGAAGCCCAGCAGCAGGCTCATATAAAACCGGGGATTCTTCCGCAGGCTGTACAGGTTCCAGCCTGCACAGACAAAAGGCGACGGGACTTTATGCATATTTCCTGACACCTCGATTCAGGAAGATTATTTGCAGGGTGACGGAAACGACAATCAATACAACGAGAACCCATTCGTTCCCGTTCACCCATCGCATGGGGTTCAGCATCACCGCATCCGGAAAGAACCGAGTGCCGATCATCATCAGCGCATAGCACAGGCACAGCGGGGCCAGATAGGCGGCGGAGGCCGTTTCCGTAGCCAACGCAATCACGCAGCCCACACCCGCCCATATTCCGCCGCACAGCATCCGATTGAACAGCAGAAGCCAGAAATCCTCTCCTTTACCCCAAGGGAAGCCGTGCCCAGTCATGGCAACCATGAGCCCGTTCAGGATCAGGAACAGCAGTCCCACTGCTGCACCTTGCAGCAGCATCCCGCTGAGGGTGCAGCCGGCGGCTTTTCCCATAATCCAGGCCGTTCTTCCCGTGCGGAACACAGCCGGGCGGATGGCTCCGCTTTTGATCTCATGCACCGCCTGGGCCGCGAAGGGCAGAGCGGAAAGGGCGGGCAGGGTCAGTACCCCGAAATCGCCTTGCATGCCCAGGATCAACAAGTCACTCAGTGAGTACCAGAAGTTATCTTCCTGCCATTTAATGCTTTCCAGATAATCGATCAGGCTGTAGGTGGCAGGTCCAATGGAGAGGTAAAGCCCCACGATGGTGGCAAACAAGGCCGCAACGAACCAACGCCCCGCGATGGCGCGGCGTAAATCGTATAATATGGATCTCATGTCTTTCCCTCAATATCCGTACTGCCGGTCAATCACCGTACCGTCCATGGCGTTAATTGTCAGCAATGCATTGTTATACTGGTCATAGAGTTGATCGTTCAAAATCCGCCGACCGAAGAAATCCCAGACCGGGATCAGCTGATAGTGGCCGGGCTCATCCATTTTTGGTACGCACATGTAGCCCAGTTCCACCCGTTCGATGAATAGAGTGTTGTCCACGACAGCTTCGTACTGCTCGTTGTACATGATGGTCATAGGCGCAACCTGTTCCGCAATCTGCCAGATCTCGGAGAAGGACAGGAGGGTCACGTTCTCCGTCTCCAGGACGGGCTCGCTGATAGGATATTCATACCGCAGGCCGAAGATCCCGTCTTCGTCCACATCCACATACAGCTTTTCATAGGGTAGCGGTAGCGAGAAAACACGCCCTTCCCAGTTCAGCAGCATTTCATAGGCGCCATCCTGAAACACGGGCGTGACCAGCACGCCGTCGACCAGCCGGGCATAGTGGAACCGATAGCAGGTCTGCCCGGAGAGGAGATTGGGCAGTCCGCTCTGTTTGGGATCGGTGCCGTAGTACACCATGTCCGGCCACAATGCCTGGACAAAGGCGTCCGCCACCGCCCGCGCCGTTGCCTCGTCGCCCGGATCACCGCCTCTTCCGCCGTGCTCATTGCAGATCTCGAAGATGTTGTAGGTGTAGTAGTCCGCTCCGGCCACCGAGGTTTGCTCGTAGCCCGCGTACAGCCAATGCAGCGAGTCAACGCCGTCCTCCGTCACGGGGAACACAGTCACGCCCCCGGCCACGCCGCGGTCACCGCTTTGTCGGTCCATCACCAGCTCGGTCGTGCCCGAATTGGCGTCGATCCAGGCGCCGTCAGCAAAGTGCATCTCGACGCCCTTGGCCGCCTCCTCCATGATGAACACCCGGGGCGTCACGCCGTAGACACTCAGATACGGCACATCTGGCACTAATACATCCGCGTCCACATAAACCCTCGTCTTGCCGGAAGGACTCTGGAATTCATCGTTGATATGTTCAGGCGCGTTGACCTGCTCCTGAAGGGTGTCCGCCAGCGCGGCGGGGCAAAGCAAAGTGCAAATCAGCACGATCATAAGCATTCTTTTCATACCGACACCCCCTCAATACCCGTACTGCCGATCGATCACCGTTCCATCAATGGCGTTGATCGTCAGCCAGCTATGACAAGCCCAGTTTTGAATAAAACTGCCGTTGAAGGTGACCGTGCCATAGAAATCCCAAACGGGAATCAGCGTCAGCATATCCGGCTGATCGGGCCGCATCACGCGCAGATACCCCAAGCGAATGTCCGTAACCCTTGCCCTGGCTCCGTCACCGTCCCGTTCATAGGAAGCCAATGTCAGGGGCAGGATGCTCCCGGCCACCTGCATCACGGAATCAAAAGGTAGCAGCGAACAATCCTCCCGAAGCGTGCCGACAATGTCGTATGGCTGATACCAGTACAGATCCTGCACCCCTTCATCGTCTATGATGATGCAGAGCGATTCTTCCCGACACCTTACAGAATAGTTATAGGTAGCCAGCCCCGACACTGCAAAATTGCAGGGCAAGTCGTACATGGGTGTAAAGTAGAACACCCAAGCTTCCCGGAGACCGGCAGAATCGATGTCTGTGCTGTACTGGCCGGGATGAAGCTCTTGCCTGGCATTTTCAGCCTTGATGCCGCGGCCTGCATAAACCATATGCGGAGCGATCCGGGCAACGACTGCTTCCGCCTGTTCCTTCGCTTCTTCCATGGAAATGCCGCACCCGTTTGGCTGCCTTCCATCCGCAGGCGTAACAAGCTGCGACACGCCCTCCACATCATAATGGGGAAGGGATGCATCCAACAATTCCTCATTCCAGCGGGAATAACGCAGGAAGGTCTGCTGCATCATGCCATTGGAGAGCGTTTGCCCCTCAACGTTCAGCACGGAAACGCCCACAGGCCAATACAGGCCGTCCCCTTGCTCGGTGGTAAACAGCTTTGTGCTGTACTGTGTGCTCTGGGTGCCGTCATAGAAGGTGCGGGCTTGCACGAAGTATTCAGTGGAACCCGTCCATTCCCGGCTGCCAAAGAGAATGTTGGCTGCCCGTGTCATCTCTTCTGGGGCAAACAGCCTGGGCCTTATGAGATACATCGGAACCCGGTCTGCCTGTGGAACTGTTACATCCGCGTCAATTTGAACCGTGGTTTTCCCTGTGTTGGAATAGAAGACGTCGGTGATGTGTGCAGGAGCGTTTACCTGTTCACGAATGGTATCCGCTAAAGCAGCAGGGAAAAGCAGCATCAGCGCAATCACAAAAGCAAATATTTTTTTCATGCGCACACCTCCTCAATACCCGAATCCCCTGTCAATGACCGTGCCATCCACAGCGTTGATGGTCAGCAAGGATTCCGCCGGATCCTCGGCATTGAAGAAGTCCCATACGGGCACCATCAAAAAACCGGCAGGGTTGTTCCGGCCCTGCACGCGGGAATAGCTGAGTGTGATGCGGCCAACGGCAAGCCGGTTGGCCTCCTGGTTCCTGTAAGCCAGGTTTATTTCCCCATACTGATATTTCAGCGGAAGCAGTTGGGTGGCGACGGCCATGATCTGGTCGAAGGGCAGTAGCGCCGCCGCCTGGCCGGAAGCTATGTCAATGGTATGCGGCGCGTTCCACTGGAGCCACACCGCGCCGTCGTCCTGGTCAATGATGACGGTTATCGTCTCATAGGGGATTTTTCGATTGTAGGTATCCTGAAAATTGTCGTAGGCCTGGCATTCCCTGTTGGTCCAGGCGACCGTCACGCCTTCCACCGTGCGCGTAAAGAGGAACATGCTGCCATGCCCTTCTCTTTCAGCCGCATCATACGCATACCCTTTGATCAGGCCTTCATAAGCCAGGCCGAACTGCGCGTCGATGCTTTGGATGATCTGCACCGCCCTTTCCCGGCAGGCGGGATCGACCGATCCAGCGGTGGGCAGATCAATCAGCTGATACCGGGCCAGGCCCCTGCCCTCAAATTGAATCTGTCCATACCACAGCTTCCCTTCAGGGTCATGGTATTCGATGAAGCAAAGAAGCGCTTTTCTTCCGGCCGCGTTTTCTTCCAGCGCGGATACAGTCCCGAAGGTTGGGTCGGAAGGGGCGCTGTTGATGACCCGCCGCCAAAAGGTATCCAGGCTGTCCGGCAAGGCGCCGTAGGACGTATCCCCGAAGCAGGCTTCCGCCACGCGGCGCATGTCGTCGATGGTGAATTTCCGCTGGCTGGCTGGAACAATCATCATCCGCTGAACATTCGGAACTTCCACCGCGGC
>DGRV01000056.1 GCA_002391225.1 Christensenella sp. UBA4379 | reverse complement strand
GCCGTTTCTTCTTCCGTGTCGGGGAAAATCCGCAGCGTACGCAGCGCAGTGCCTCCGTCGCGGTGTCTCGCCCTGACTTTGACCAGCCGGATGTGTTCCGGGTCACGCAGTACTCCCTGTATCCTTCTTTCTCTTATACAGTAAAAGGAGAAGAAGTCGCAGCGCCTGAACTCACGGAGACAGAGACCCCGTATCTGGTTTTCTGGGGCGACGGAAGCCAGGAATATTTTGTCAAGGGGCTGACGCATCACTATGAAAGTGCCGGTCCCCATACTATCCGTGTGGAAGGGCAGGCGTTCCCGCTGTTCGAGCTGCCGAAACCTGCTGACGGGATGCTTTACGATTTTTCCAAACTGAACCTTTAAATGACGCGTGCGATGAAACGGATATTTCTTTCCCTTTTCAGTCTGATGGCGGGCGCCCTTGCCTGCCTGGCTGCCGTCGTACCGCAGGATCAGGCGGAACGGGTCGCCGCGACGTTTTTCCGGCAGATGACGGCCGGTACGAAATCTGCCGCGCCCGGTGCGCTGCGGCTGGTGGCCACGTACCCCGAGGTCAAGACCAAGGCGGCGTCGACGCCGCCGACCATCTACGCCTTTGAACATGAAGGAGGCGGTTTCGTGCTGGTTTCCGGTGAGGACGCCGGCCGCCCCGTCCTGGCCTATGCTTTCTCCGGCCGGTTTCCGGCACCGGACCAGATGCCGGCCAATTTGCGCGACATGCTGGATTTCTATTCCGCGGTCCTCTATCGCGCCCGTGTAATGGGCTGGCGCGCCGACGCTGCCCTGCAGCAGGAGTGGACGCTTCCGACGAAGGCCGCCGAAGGGACGCCCGTTATCCTGGAGACGGCCAAATGGAACCAATGGTCACCCTATAACGATCTGTGCCCCAAGATTAACGGGCAGGAATGCCCCTGTGGCTGTGTCGCCACGGCGATGGCCATCATCATGCGCTACCACAAGTGGCCTGCGAAAGGCACAGGAACAATTCCCGGCTACGATTTCGGCTGGGACGGCTCCCACCAATATCATCAGGACGGCATTACATTGGGTCATGTGTACGACTGGGATGCCATGTCGATGGAAGGCAATTTCAGCCAGGCCGGGCGCGGGCAGGTTGCCCGTCTGCTCATGGACCTGGGCATCATGAGCCAAATGGATTATAACCCTTCCGGTTCCGGCGCTGCCAGCATTTCTCCGATCAAGCTGGCCACCTATTTCGATTATGACAAGCAGATGCGCTACTATGACCGTGAAGGTTACACGCAGCAGCGCTGGGAAGAACTCGTCCGGGATGAGATCGATGCCAAGCGTCCGGTCTTTTATTGCGGTTCCTCGAATTCGGGCGGCCACGCTTTTGTCATTGACGGATACAACGGCCGCTATTTCCGCATCAACTATGGCTGGGGCGGGGTCAGCAATGCCTTTTATACGTTATCGCCGGTGGATGGGCACGAAAGTGACCTGACAGAATTCAGCAAATATCAGGACATGGTCTGCCGCATCATGCCCAACCAGGGCGGCTCCCCTTATGTAAACCTGCGGCTCAGCGGTTTCGCCTCGTTCAGCTGGAATTTCCAGGATCCTTCCTTTATGACCGGGCAACAGGCAGTCGCTTGGTACTCCTATGCATCCACGGGGAAGGGTCCGACCGAACTTTGTTACTGCCTCTATGACAAGGAGGGCCAGTTGAAGGAGGTCCTTTCCGATCCCGTCGTCTATGATAACAGCGTGGAGAACGACTGGAATTATCTCCCGTCCGTAAATTGCAAAGCGCCATCCCAGGTCGCTGACGGTGATGTGATTCAGATCTCCCGTCCGGATGAGCGATACGGCTGGGTCCCTTTGCCCGGTTCGCGCTGGCAGCGTATCGAATTCAATGCGTCCCGCCCGCTGGCTGAACTTGTGACGCCTGGGCATACCTATGGCCGCCCTGCGACCAACTTTGACTATTCGCTTCCTTCCACGTTTTTCTTCCGCGCATACCGGGACATCTATTGGGAGATCCGCCGGGTCGAGGATGGCCGTGTGATGGCTACCAGTGCGACGATGGCCGGTTATAGCAATTACGGTCTGGATGTCGGCTATTCCCTGAACAATATCACGAGTGGAAAGGGGGATCAGGCCTACTATTCATTTTGGCTTGCCCCGGGCCGTGCGTATGAAATTCTCTTCCGGAATTTTACAGAGGAGATGAAACTTCAGGTGGTATTATAGAAAAAGAAACATCGTGCGCGATAAATTTTTGCAAAAATGTTTGGCGGTTTCAAAAATAGTCCGTACTTTTGTGTCGTGAACGATATAAATAAGTAAACAATAAAACCGGACGATATGTTCTGGATGGAGCAGCAGCTTTAATGGCAGGAGGAAAGGAATATGGCAACGATTTATGATTTCAAGGCGCTTCGCAACAATGGTCAGGAATTGGACTTTGCCGAGTTCAAGGGCAAGGTTCTGATGATTGTCAACACCGCCAGCAAATGCGTTTTGCCCCCGTGGCTACGCCCGAGTCGCTCGATGAGAAGGTAGCCGCCGTGCTCGCTGAATAGTTATCCCTATGTACGAACAGCTCAAGTTGGAAAACCAGCTTTGTTTCCGGTTCTATACCGTCAGCCGGCTGATCACGCAGGCCTACCGCCCGCTGCTCGGCCGGCTCGGTGTAACCTATCCGCAGTACCTGGTGCTGCTGGTTCTTTGGGAGCATGACGGCCAGCCCGTCAATGACATCGCCAAGCGCCTCTATCTGGAAACCAACACGATGACACCGCTGCTCAAACGGATGGAGCAGGAGGGGCTCGTGACCCGCCACACGGGGGAGCAGGATTCCCGCAAGGTGATTGTCAGCCTGACAGAAAAAGGCCGTTCCCTGGAAGATCTTGCGCGTGACATCCCCCTGGAAATGGGTGCCTCCTATACCTGCCGCGACATCTCACCCGATAAGTTGGGAGAACTCTACCGGCAGCTCGATTCCCTGACCGAAACCTTTAAAACCTCCACAAGCAAATAATGAATTTCAACGGAATCCTGGTCGGCGCTGCCGTATTCCTGATCATCGGTATCTGCCATCCCATCGTGATCAAGATGGAGTATCACTGGGGAAAGAAGAGCTGGTGGGCTCTTTTTGCTGCGGGTTTGGTTTTCAGTGCCTTGTCGCTATTTGTGAGCGGAACGGTCGGTTCGACCATCCTGGGCGCAGCTGCATTTTCCTGCTTCTGGGGGATCCACGAGATCCTGGCGCAGGAGATGCGGGTCTTGCGTGGCTGGTTCCCGGAGAATCCCCGCCGCCACGACTATTATGTGCGCAGGCGGGCTGAATTGGGGGGCATCGGACCGTATCCCGGCCATCGCTCCCTGAAAAAGAAAATCCATTAGGATTTGTGCGCTTTTCTGCGTATTTTTGAA
>DGRV01000100.1:11632-11988 GCA_002391225.1 Christensenella sp. UBA4379 | reverse complement strand
TCGACGAGGTGGACTCCATCCTGATCGACGAGGCCAGGACCCCGCTGATCATCTCCGGCCAGGGTGAAAAGCCCACCGACATGTATGAAAAGGCGGACCAGTTCGTTTCCCGCCTGCATGCCGACACGGACTACACCGTGGACGAAAAGGACAAGGCCGTCATCTTTACCGAGGAGGGCTCCGCCAAGGCGGAAAGGGCCTTCGGCGTGGAGAACCTCTCCGATCCGGAGAACAACGACCTGAACCACTACCTGATCCAGGCTCTCAAGGCCAACGCCCTGATGAAGCGGGACGTCGACTACGTGGTGCAGAACGGCGAGGTCGTCATCGTGGACGAGTTCACCGGCCGCCTGATG
>DGRV01000100.1:10821-11586 GCA_002391225.1 Christensenella sp. UBA4379 | reverse complement strand
TCACCGGCCGCCTGATGATCGGCCGGCGCTACTCCGACGGCCTGCACCAGGCCATCGAGGCCAAGGAACACGTCAAGGTCGAACGGGAATCCAAGACCCTGGCCACCATCACCTTCCAGAATTACTTCCGTATGTACAAGAAGCTGTCCGGCATGACCGGTACGGCCAAGACGGAGGAAGAGGAATTCCAGGGCATCTACAAGCTGGACGTCGTGCAGGTGCCGACCAACATGCCCATGATCCGCAAGGACTTGAACGACGTCGTTTACCGCAGCAAGAAGGGCAAGTACGAGGCCGTCATCAACGAGATCTGCGCCCGCCACGAAAGTGGCCAGCCGGTGCTGGTGGGCACGGTGTCCGTGGAGGTCAGCGAGCTGCTCTCCCGGATGCTGGAGCTCCGGGGCGTCAAGCACAACGTGCTGAACGCCAAGCAGCACGCCCGCGAGGCGGAAATCGTCGCCCAGGCGGGCCGGCTGAACGCCGTGACCATCGCCACCAACATGGCCGGCCGCGGTACCGACATTCTGCTGGGCGGCAACCCGGACTTTATGGCCCGGCGCACCCTCCGCTCCGAAAACGTGGAGGAGGACGTCATCGAGGCGGCCACCGGCTTCAGCGAGCACGTTTCCGAAGAGGTTCTGGCGGTGCGCCAGCGCTACCAGGCCCTCAAGGCCGAATATAAAAAGACCACCGACGAAGAGCACGAGCGGGTGGTGAAGGCGGGCGGCCTGCACATCATCGGCACCGAGCGCCACGAGTCCCGCC